>CAYMMF010000008.1:0-35539 GCA_964391475.1 uncultured Propionibacteriaceae bacterium
CGGTGGGCTGCCAATTACCCCATACCCCAGCGCTGACCGGCTTGAGCCAGCGGGGAGTAACACTACCGGAACGACGCCGGAAGACTCAAACCCGCTCCGTGGCTACCCGGGGGACGCGCAACCGCAATGCAATCCAGGCGGCCAAGACCGCGAACAGCCCGAACCTCAATAAATCCCACCCCGCGTCCACCCAACTGATCTGGGTGGTTGCTTTGACCTGGGAGATCGATCCGGTGAAGGCAGCCAGCGCGAAGGCGAGCACGTTGTTGACGGTGTGGGCTGCGATTCCGGCTTCCAAACCTCCAGTGCGCCAGACCAGCCAACCAGCGATCATCCCAAACACCATCCGGACGGCGAACAGAGGGGCATTCTGGCCAGCGTGGAATACCGCAAATACGAAAGCTGATGTCACTATCCCGAACCAGGGAGCTGCGACCATCGATCCGAACGCCTGCATCAGGTAGCCCCGGAAGAACACTTCTTCGGCCATTGCTTGAAGCGGTGAGGTTACCAACACAACAAGCAGGAACACGGCCCATTGATCCTGGGGAGACCACGTAACGGGCCCGGAGGTGGTAGCCATCTGTAGTGCGATCAGTGCCACCAGGACGACAACCGCTGCCACCAGCGAAGACGCCAACAGCCGCCACCTTAGGCGTCCCTCCACCGACCACAGCAGCCGGGGATTGCCCTTGTGAACGACAGCGACCAACCCAAACGCAATCGGGATCAACACCGCCAATCCGAGGTGGCTGGCAACTAGCCCCCACGGATGCTCATACCTCAGCAGCGAACTGACGTACTCGGAAAGCTCGCCCGGACGACCAGCCATAAGCCACCCGAGCGCACCCAAACCGGTAGACACCACCGGAGCAGCTAAAAGGAACGTCACCAGCCCGAGCAGCACCCCCACGAAACCCAAACTCACAGATGACGCGGGCGTCCGCAGCAGGTGACAATAATCGGTGCTTTCTCGCGCGGGCACTCAGTTCTCCCCGACGACGGGGTTCGAAAGGGTTCCGATGCCGGAGATCCAAACGTCCACAGTATCGCCGGGGCGAATCTGACCGACGCCTTCGGGTGTGCCGGTCAAGATCACATCTCCGGGAAGCAACGTCATCACCGAAGACACGTGCGCGATCAGATCAGGAATCTTGTGGAACAGCATTTGGGTTGTCGAGTCTTGTCGAAGTTCACCATTGAGCCTGGTTTGGATCTGCAGGTCGGACGCCTCCTCGACACTCAAATGAGTGACGATCCACGGGCCGAGCGGGCAAAACGAGTCGAACCCTTTCGCCCGCGTCCACTGCCCGTCGTTACGTTGGAAATCCCTGGCTGAAATGTCGTTCGCGCAGGTGTAGCCGAAAATGACTTCCGACGCCCGTTCTACGGGTACGTTGCGACATATCCGCCCAATCACAACCGCGAGTTCACCCTCATAGTCGACATGGTCGGACGCCTCGGGGTGAACGATCGACTCCCCCGTGCCAACCACGGAAGTGTTCGGCTTGAGAAACATCAACGGCTCAGCAGGAACATCATGCCCAAACTCGGCGGCGTGAGCCGCGTAGTTGCGGCCAATGGCGACGATCTTGCTTCTCGGAATAACGGGAGCGAGAAGTCTCACATCTGCCATGTTGACGCGTTCGCCGGTGTAGTTCACCGGGCCCACCAGTGGGTCGCCGGTGAGCGTCATGATCGTTTCAGGGTGTTCTCCGCCATCTTCTGCCAACTCAACGACTCCGAATGCAGGGGAATCGTTATTGGTAAACCGCGCAATCCGCATGAGCCTACCCTGCCATATTTCAGCCGCTGGGAACCGTCAGCGACCCCTCGACCGAAGCGCCCTGTCTGACAGCCACCGGTCCAACGAATTAGGCAGCCGGACCCTGATATTGCCCAATCCCAGCGATCCGCGAACCAGTAGTTGGGGCTGGCCCGTCTCGCTGCGTGGATTCGCTTTGTTTCGGACGCGTCCCAACCCACCCGTCACCCGATCAGTGTTCACCCCGTGCTGTTTTGAGACGATCAGCACCAGATCACCGGCACCACCAAAGTGTGAGATGTCGATGACCGGCGCCCCAAACCGGGCGGCTGTGAAATCTAGCACCACCGAAGCGGCAACACTGTGGGTCTCCAGGAATGGAGGGATGTCCCACTCACCTCGCCTCGTCACGTCTTCCCAATGGGCCATCAAGACGAGTGGGTCGTCCCACCGGCTCCCCGGAGCAAGTTGTGCAAGTGTGCTTTGCAACCCCAAAAGCTCACGAATCGTCTCGTTAGGCACAAGATCCATGAGCACGTCGCGCAGGTCTGCGCGCGTCACCGATCGCAGCGTCGCGTCAATCCGCTCGTCAAGTTCAGACAAGGTGAGACGGCCATCCGCTGCAGCTTCTTTAAGCACCTCGACTGCTCGTTCGCGTTCGGCGTCACCGATCCGAATGTCAGGGTTGTCCGTTTCCGACATGCCAATGAGAATAGCTAACGGCTTCTCTGGGATGAACGTGGCTGGCCCCGGGGTGTCACTGTCGATTCGGACGTGTGAGAATCGACCCATGGCAGAAACACTATTCAAGGGACAGCCCGTACACACCGTCGGCGAATTGCCGACTGTCGGTTCCGTGGCTCCCGCCTTCTCATTGACCGGATCCGACCTGTCGGACGTTACCCTGGGGGACCTCGCTGGCCGTCGCGTGGTTTTGAACATCTTCCCCAGCCTCGATACGGGCGTTTGCGCCATGAGCGTGCGGCGCTTCAACCAACTGGCTGCAGATCTCGAAAACACCACCGTTGTTTGCGCTTCGGCTGACCTTCCCTTCGCGATGGGCAGGTTCTGTGTTGCCGAAGGCATCGAGAACGTCGTGGTCGGCTCCTCGTTCCGCAGCACGTTTGCCGACGATTACGGCGTCCGACTTCTAGACGGTCCACTGGCGGGGTTGTGCGCCCGCTCGGTGGTGGTTTTGGACACAAACCACCAGGTTCTCTACACAGAATTGGTTGGGGAGATCACCACAGAACCTAACTACGACGAAGCAATCGCCGCACTGCGCTAATTGCGTCTGTCAACGGGTTCGGTGGCGTAGGCTGGCGCAGAACTGGAAGGAGCCGGTCATGGCCGACCTCGCCACCGAACTCAGTTACGGTGCCGTTGCGGGGATATCGCTTGCACCCGAGGATCACCGTCTTGCAGCGATGTCGAGAGAGGTGCTGGCAGGTGGTGCCACTCGCTTCGCTTCCGCAATCGAGATGGGACGCCCGATCCGCTACGTGATCCCGGTGCGGTTACCAGACGACGATAACGTCCCCGGTGCGCTCGTTGTTCAGCAAGACAGACTGGCGCTCATCTGGCGCAACACCACTGGCCTGCACAAAACCGTGTGGTCCCAACTGGACCAATACACCCTCATCTTCGAGTCGACCGGCGAGTTCGAAGGTGAGCCGTGGACCCGCTTCCGGGTTAAGGACGCCGCAAAATCCTGGGGCTTCATCGTCCCACCCGTACGCGGCGGCCTCCTCGTCCCCACACTGCGAAGCAACCTGAGGGCTTGGCTCCGACAAGAGAAGCGTCCGACCCCACCGCTGCCCGCACCCGTTGCCGCCTCGCCGGTGCCCGCACCTGCGCCAACCGAGGTCGTACCCCTCGTGGTAGAAGCGCCGCCACAGCCGGTGGAGGCCACCCTCATTCTGCCAGCGGTCTTGCCGACTGACGCTGAACCACCGCGTTGGGTGCACAAGAGCAGCCCCGCGGCGGTGCTAGAGGAGTTACCCCAAGAAGCTGAAACCAGCCTGGCAATCCTGGCGACGGAGGAGCCCAGCCCAGACACTCTGCTCCCGTCAGTCTCCGATTCGCCGCTTGCTAATGGGACACCACGATCAGCAACGCTGCTGGGGTTCCTGATCGGATTGGCCACAACCTTGGTGGTTGGCGGCATTTGGCTGGTATCGCAGTTGATTGCTTAGGGAATGTGGCGGGTGTAGCAGTCGTTGCCGAACGGACGCCCGAGCTTCTCGCACCGCTTCCTGGCTTCGAAGCTGGATTTTGCGTCAGTTACGACCAGCGCCCAGTAGCCCGAATTCAAGCTAGGGAATTCGCTGGTGTCGATGACCACCACCTTCAACCCTCCCTTGCTCAACTTGTCGGCTTTCTTCTGGGCTTGTTCAAGGGTGACGTCTCTCTTACCCAAGGAATCGAGCACTGTCAGATAGCTGTCTGACGCGAGGCTGGTGATGGCGGACGGCTTGGGCTTGGGTTTCGGTTTGGCAGAAGGTTTTTCACTCGGACTCTGCTCGACAGTCGGGGACGCAGATGCGGTTGCCGTCGCGCTTACTGGAGCTGCCGGCCGCGCTGACTGTGGCTTGTTCGCCACGATCAGGCTCCATGCCAATCCAAGAATCATGACACCGGTCACGACTCCTAGTAAGAGCCCCAGTGCGGTACTACCCCGCTGTTTGCGACCGGTCTTTGTCATGCGTCCAACCATACGGCGATACCCAATCCCAGCTTCAGACGACGCGCACCATCCAATCAAACGGGTCAGCGGAACGTCCGTACTGGATGTCTAGGACGGCGTCTCGAATCGCGATTGTCGATTCGAAAGTTTGGTCTGACAGCGTCCATTGCCCACGACGTTCTTTGAACGACGAGATCGGACTGATCACCGCGGCGGTACCACAGCAGAAGGCTTCGGTGAACTCACCGGAGCTAATCCCTGACCGGACCTCGTCTGCTGACACGCGTCGCTGCTCGGGTACGAACCCAAGTGTTTCGCCCACCGTCAGGATGGAATCGCGGGTCACCCCGTCCAGAATCGTGCCGTTCAACTCCGGTGTGACGAGACGACGATCGGCTGTGACGAAGAACACATTCATGCCGCCGAGTTCCTCAACCCGGTCTTTCCCCACTGCTTCAATGAACATCACCTGAGTGCATCCGTGCTCGTACCCCTCATGCTGAGCGATCAGGCTGGCGGCGTAGTTACCTCCGCACTTGGCGGCGCCCGTGCCGCCAGCACCAGCGCGGGCGTACTCGTCCGTGACCCATATATCGATTCCCTGGACGCCGTTGGCGAAGTAGGGGCCGACCGGTGAGGCGATCACGGCGAACGTCACTTCTTCGGCAGCGCGTACCCCTAGAAACGCCTCAGAGGCGAACATGAACGGTCTCAGGTAAAGGCTTTGTTCACCTGCGGCGTCCGGCACCCAGCGGGCGTCCGTGCGAACCAGTTCGGTGACAGCCTTCACGAAGCCCTCGACGGGGAGTTCTGGCAGCATCATCCGGGCAGCCGACCGGTTGAAGCGTGCCGCGTTCATCTCTGGACGGAAGAGCCAGACCGAGCCGTCGGAATGGCGGTAGGCCTTCAAGCCCTCGAAAATCTCCTGTCCGTAGTGGAGCACCGCCGCCGACGGATCCAGCACGAACGGGCCGTAAGGCGCGATCTGATCGTCATGCCAACCCCTGCCCTTGGTCCACGTGGCCAACGCCATGTGGTCGGTGAACCAGGTACCGAAACCGGGGTCGCTGAGGATTTCTGCAACCTCGGCGTCCGAACGGGCGCGCGAGTTGGGACGCAGCGGGAACGTCAAAGCCATGGGCTGCACGATACTCCCTACTCGGCTTTGCCGAACGCCGATCCCGCTCCGTGCCCGCGTGCTCGGTGAGACTGAGCATGCGAACAAGTGACCCCCGGTTACGCTTCGCACGTGACAAACGTGGACTCAAACAAGACCCCAACCATCGCCGTCATCGGAGGCGATGGGATCGGGCCGGAGGTCGTTGTCGAAGGCAGGAAAGTGCTGGACGCTGTTGTCGGGCCGGGTGCCTTTAACTACGTCGAGTACGACCTGGGTGCGCAGCGGTGGCAACGCACCGGTGAGGTGTTGCCCGATTCTGTGCTTGAAGAGCTCGCCCAAGCCGACGCGATCATCCTCGGCGCGGTCGGTGCCGCACCCGGTTCAAAGGCAATTCCCTCGGGTCTGCTTGAACGTGGCCTGCTGCTGAAGCTTCGGTTCGCCTTCGATCACGCGATTAACCTCCGCCCATCGAAGCTGTACCCCGGGGTTGTCACGCCACTGGCCGACGCCATCGTCAACCGAGGGCCAGTCGATTTCGTCGTCGTCCGCGAAGGCACCGAAGGTCTCTACTGCGGTACGGGCGGCGCGATCCGCGTTGGCACTCCGCACGAACTGGCCAACGAGGTTAGCGTCAACACCGCTTTCGGTGTCGAGCGCGTGGTGCGGGACGCGTTCGCCCGGGCGACACGCCGCCGGAACAAGGTGACCCTGGTTCACAAGCACAATGTGCTCGTTTACGCTGGCGGGCTTTGGAACAGGATCGTCGAAGCGGTGGCTGCTGAGTACCCGAGCGTGACGTGGGACTACCTGCACGTTGACGCAACCATGATCCTGCTGGTGACCGACCCGCAACGCTTCGACGTCATCGTCACCGACAACCTCTTCGGCGACATCATCACCGACCTTGCTGGCGCAGTCACCGGTGGTATCGGGCTGTCGGCTTCGGCGAATATTAACCCGAGCGGACAATTCCCGAGCATGTTTGAGCCGGTCCACGGCTCCGCACCCGACATTGCTGGGCAGGGAATCGCCGACCCGACTGCGACGATTTCGTCGATGGCTTTGCTGCTCGATCACCTCGGGCGAGGCGAAGATGCCGCTCGCATTGAGGCGGCAGTGGACGCCGACGTCGCCGAACGCGGGGCGTCCGTCAGACGAACCAATCAGGTGGGAGATTCCATCGCCGGACGCTTGTGAACGCGGCGGCCGTTAGCCCTGACTGACCCTCAAGGTTCAACGCTCAGTGCGCGGTCTCGCCGTCGTGGTGGGTTTCCGGGGTTCGGCGCGTCAGGTGCCAAGAGCCCAACTTGCCGATCAGCCACCCCAGGATCAAGCCCAAGGTGACGCCGACGATGATCCCAAGAAGCGGATTGTGATCCAGCACCGAACCGGCCGCTAGGCCAATTCCCACAGAGAAGGCCACCCACAGGACACTGGCCACCGCGTCGATGGTCATGAACTTTCGGTACGGGTAGTGGACGCCGCCTGCCGTCATGTTCATCGCGATCCGGTACAGCGGGATGAACCTTGCAGATAGCAGCACGACAGGGCCCTTTGCGTAGATGACCCGCTGCGCTCTGGCGAAGACGCGTTCGCTGCGTTCCCCTCTCACCACCCAATGGTGTGGAACCTTACGACCGATCCAATAGGCGGTGTTGTCACCCGCGAAAGCACCCGCTGCTGCCAACGGGAT
The DNA here is from genome assembly GCA_964391475.1 of uncultured Propionibacteriaceae bacterium. Taxonomy (GTDB): domain Bacteria; phylum Actinomycetota; class Actinomycetes; order Propionibacteriales; family Propionibacteriaceae; genus Propioniciclava. The sequence goes on from CAYMMF010000008.1 coordinate 7,265, forward strand.
AAGGATCCAAAGACTCACCGGGCCACCGTGAGTGCTAGAAAGCGACGCCATCGCGATCACCAACGACTCACTCGGCAAAGGGGGGAAGAAGCCGTCCAGCCAAATGAGTTTCGTCACCACCAGGTAGGTCCACCATTCTCCGGCGTGCTCAACGATGACGTTCTGGGTCCAGTAGTACCAGTCAAGCATCGGGTGCGCTCGCGGGTTTTGGGGCGGCTGGACTCACGCAGGCAACTTTGCCATATCTGGCAAATCGCGTAACGAATTCAGACGAGGGGCGCCCCATCTTGTGGATGGGACGCCCCTACGCCTTCTCTACCCGCTTTGGTGGGCGGGAAGCAGTTTTCAGCGGGCTGCTGTGCCCTCGACATAGTCGTCGTCGTGACCCTTGACCCAGCTCATGAGACCCCTGAGTTCGCGCCCCGTCTGCTCGATCGGATGCTTTTCAGCCGCTTCGCGGAACGCCTTGAACTCGGGCGCTCCGGCGTCCTGGTCGTCAATGAAGCGCTTGGCGAACGCGCCGCTGCGGATGTCAGCCAAGACGTCCTTCATGTTCTGCTTCACGTGAGCGTCGATCACACGCGGGCCAGACACGTAGTCACCGAACTCAGCTGTGTCGGACACCGACCAACGCTGCTTGGCGATGCCACCCTCGTACATGAGGTCGACGATCAGCTTCAGTTCGTGCAGGCACTCAAAATATGCCACCTCGGGCTGGTATCCAGCCTCGACGAGGGTTTCAAAACCTGCCTGGACGAGCGCAGATGCTCCGCCACAAAGCACAGCCTGCTCACCGAACAGGTCGGTCTCGGTCTCTTCGGTGAAGGTGGTCTTGATGCCGCCCGCCCGAAGAGAACCGATCGCCTTGGCGTACGCCAGTGCCAACGGCCAGGCGTTGCCCGTGGCGTCCGTTTCGACAGCCACAATCGCCGGGACGCCGCGGCCTTCGGAGTACTCCCGTCGAACCAGGTGTCCTGGACCCTTCGGTGCCACCATGCAGACGTCCACGCCGTCTGGTGCGGTGATGTAGCCGAAGCGGATGTTGAAACCGTGGGCGAAGAACAATGCGTCGCCAGGCACCAAGTGAGGCTCGATCTCTTCGGCGTACAACTTCCGCTGGACCTGGTCAGGGGCCAGGATCATGATGACGTCCGACTCCTCAACCGCCTCGGCTACCGAAACAACCCGGAGGCCCTCCGTCTCGGCCTTCTCGCGGCTCTTGCTGCCTTCCCGAAGCCCGACACGAACGTCGACACCGGAGTCTCGCAGGCTAAGCGCGTGGGCGTGACCCTGCGAGCCGTAACCGATCACGGCCACGGAGCGACCCTGGATCACGCCAAGGTCAGCGTCGGAGTCGTAGAACATCTGTGCCATTAGTTTTCCTTCTTTCACTGCGCGGTTGCGCGAGTCTTGTCTGTCTTTGTGCGATCTGCCAGCGACTTGCCGCCGCGTCCGAGGGCAACCAAGCCCGATTGGACTAGTTCACGGACGCCGTACGGCTTGAGCATCTCTAGCAATGCTTCCAGCTTGTCGGGGCTTCCCGTGGCTTCAATGACCAGCGAGTCGTTTTGCACATCGACGGTCTTCCCCCGGAAGAGCTGAACGATTTCGATGATTTGGCTGCGTGCGACAGGGTCGGCCTTCAGCTTGATGAGCACCAATTCGCGCCGGACCGAGGAATCCTCCAGCTCTACGACTTTCAGCACCTCGAGCAGCTTGTTGAGCTGCTTAGTGATCTGCTCCAACGCCAGCGGGTTGGAAACGCCCACCTGCAGGGTGATTCTCGACAACTCGGGGCGCTCTGTCGGCCCCACCGCCAACGACTCGATGTTGTAGCCGCGTCTGGCGAACAATCCCGAGATTCGCGCCAGAACACCGGGCTTGTTTTCAACGAGGACGCTCAGGGTATGGGTGTTGTTGCTCACAGGATCTCATCCTCCCAGTCCGGTGCCATGTCCTTGGCGATCTGGATGTCGTCATTGCTCGTTCCGGCTGGAACCATCGGGAACACCATGGCGTCCTTATGAACAACGAACTCGATAACCACTGGACGATCGTTGATCGCCATGGCCTGCTTGATGACGTCGTCCACTTCTTCGGGGCGTTCGGCCCGCAGCCCGACGCATCCCATCGCCTCAGCCAAGCCGACGAAGTCCGGGATCCGCCAACTGTGCAAATCGGTGTTGCTGTAACGCTCGCCGTAGAACAGGGTCTGCCACTGACGCACCATACCCAGCGACTCGTTGTTCAGCACGGCGATCTTGATCGGGATTCCCTCAAGCGCGCAGGTGACCAGTTCCTGGTTGGTCATCTGGAAACAGCCGTCCCCGTCGATGCCCCACACTTGCTCGTCCGGGACGCCGACCTTGGCACCCATCGCAGCCGGGACGCAGTAACCCATCGTCCCTGCTCCCCCGGAGTTCATCCAGCGTCCTGGCTTCTCGAACGGCAGAAGGTGCGCCGCCCACATCTGGTGCTGCCCAACACCTGCCGCGTAGAAAGCATCCCCGACCAGCGAGCCGATTCGCTGTACCACGTACTGTGGGCTGAGTGCGCCTGGTTCACCCGGGTCGTAACTCGGCCGGTCGTACTTCTCTTTGAGGTTGTTGAGGTAGCTAACCCACTGGGAGTAGTCAGGTAGATCTTCGCCGCGCAGTGCCTGGTTCAACTCAGCGATGACCTCTTTGACGTCACCCACGATGGGCACGTCGGCCACCCTGTTCTTGCTGATCTCCGCGGGGTCGATGTCTGCGTGAATCACCTTGGCGCCGGGGGCGAAGGTATCGAGCTTGCCGGTGACCCGGTCGTCGAACCGAGCCCCAAGAACGACCAACAGGTCGGCCTTCTGCAGCGCACCGACCGCTGCGACCACGCCGTGCATGCCGGGCATACCCATGTTCAACTCGTGGCTGTCGGGGAAGGCGCCCCTAGCCATCAGCGTTGTGATAATCGGCATCTTGGAGATCTTCACAAGTTCGGCTAGCTCGGCGTAGGCCTGCGCCTTGACGATGCCGCCGCCGGCGTAAATCACCGGTCGTTCAGCCGCAGCGATGTATCGGGCAGCTTCCCTGATCTGCTTCAGGTGAGGTTGGGTAACCGGACGGTAGCCGGGCAGGATGGTGATCTGGTCGGGCCATTCGTACGGCGCGGTGCCCACCAAGGCGTCCTTGGCGATGTCAACCAGCACCGGGCCAGGACGCCCAGACCTCGCAATGTGGAAGGCCGCCTTGATCGCCATCGGAATGTCTTCGGTATGCGTGACCAGGAAGCTGTGCTTGGTAATGGGGAACGAGATTCCTCTAATGTCGGCTTCCTGGAAAGCGTCAGTGCCGATTGCCCAAGACGACACCTGACCGGTGATCGCAACGATAGGCACCGAATCCATGTAGGCGTCCGTGATCGCCGTGACCAGGTTGGTCGCACCGGGGCCGGACGTGGCCATGCACACGCCAACCTTTCCGGTAGCCATCGCGTAGCCTTCTGCGGCGTGCCCTGCCCCCTGCTCGTGCCTTACCAAGATGTGGCGAAGCTTCTGGGACTGCCCTAATGGGTCGTACGCGGGAAGAATCGAGCCTCCCGGGATTCCGAAGATTACTTCTACGCCAACACGCTCCAAGGACTCAACTAGCGACTGCGCTCCAGTGAGCATGGTGGGCGATTCTTCTTCGGCCATCTCCTCTTCCCTTCCGTCGGTGTCAGTTGGTGTGAAGTTTCGTGCAAATAAAAACCCCCGCTGCTGGCTTGCAGGCGAGGGTGCGTGTCATCGAGGTGATGACACGCGTCTAAATTACGAGCACGAAGAACTGCACGGGTCAACCGTAGCGTCCTCACCCCGACATGGTGAAGCATCGCAACGTCTGTCTCACATATTGAACATCTGGTCTTGTTTACGAGATGCGATCCGTATTACGTGGGCCGGGACACTAGCTTCGCCAGAACTTCGTCCAGATCGACTGGAGTCTCGTCTTTAGTGAACAGCGCCCGCAATCCGGGGCGGTTCTCGTACCTGGGAATCAGGTGGACGTGCAAGTGGAACACCTCTTGACCCGCCACCGACCCAGCACTGGTGAACACATTCATTCCATCTGCGCCGAGACGTCGCACCAGCAGATCCGCAACGTGCGAGATAGCAGGTGCAATCTCTTTCAGCACGTCTGCGTCGGAGAGCACATCATCGACGTGCCGCCTTGGAATCACCAGCGTGTGGCCTTGATGGAACGGCGCAATATCAAGGAATGCGATGGCGTGCTCGTCGGCGTACACCTGACGGGAACCGATCTCACCGGAGACGATGCGGCAGAACAGGCAGTCACTCATGCTGCGAGGCTACCGAACCTTGAAGTTCGCTGCCGCGAGGGCATCCTTCACTTGAGCCACCGTGAGCGTCCCGAAGTGGAAGACCGACGCTGCCAGCACGGCATTGGCCCCCGCGCGTGCGGCGTCCACGAAGTGCTTAGCCGTGCCAGCACCGCCGGACGCCACGATCGGCACGTCCACCGCGCTGCGCACCGCCTCCAGCATTGCCAGGTCGAACCCATCGGTGGTGCCATCGGCGTCCATCGACGTCAATAGGATTTCGCCGACGCCTCGGTCGGCAGCCTCGCGGGCCCATGCGAGCGCGTCGAGCCCGGCGCTTTGTTTCCCGCCGTGCGTCACCACCCCGAACCCGGATGGCTGGCCCGGTTCAGCTTGGGCGTCCAATGCTAAAACGAGAGCGTTGGAGCCGAACTCGGCGACGATCTCATTGATCACAGCCGGACGCGCAATGGCCGCGGTGTTGATTCCCACCTTGTTGGCGCCAGCGTGGAGCAGGGACGCAACGTCGTCCACAGAACGGACGCCGCCACCCACCGCGAACGGAATTGGAACGGCCTGCGCTGTTCGTCGCACCATGCCCAGCGTGGTGGCGCGCCCCTCCACGGTCGCTGAAATGTCGAGGAAGACCAACTCGTCAGCGCCTTGATCGACGTAAGCCTCGGCAAGTTCCACTGGGTCGCCAGCGTCGCGGAGATTGACGAATTTGACTCCTTTTACGACGCGTCCGGCATGAACGTCTAGGCACGGGATGACCCGGATGATCTCACTCATGGCGCAATCGTACTGCCCAGCAGTTCTGGTTGATCACTCGCTCAGGTGTCTTCGTTATAGGCGACATCCACTACTCCCCTGCGGATGCGATAGGTCAATTCACGGCAGGTGTCTCGAAGATCGCCGGGGCCAGCGGCGTCCGCCAACTGCCCCGCGAAATCGATCAGCATCCTTGTCCAACGGACAAAATCGCCTGCAGTCATGCCGGAGGAGTAGAGCACGTCCGCTAGCCCTGCCCCTGACGCCCACGCGAACGCCGCCTGGGCGAACCCCAAATCTGGCTCAGGCCCCCGATCGAGGCGGTGGTCTCGTTCCAGCAGCGAAACCTCACGCCAGATCTGCCGCACCGCAGCCATGGCGATCTCGGTGGATGAGTTCGGCATTCTCGGTGGACGCCTGGTCTCACCCCCGCGCGACTCGTACACCAACGTGCTCGCAACCGCCGCAAGCTCCGGAGCGGAGAGTCCGTCGAAGACTCCAGCACGCACGCTTTCGGCGGCCACCAAATCCAACTCTGAGTAGATGCGGGCCAGAATGCGTCCGGCTTGGGAGACTCGCTCCCCGCCTTCGGCGAGGTAACCGAGCGACTCCAGCACCGTACAGATCCGGTCAAACCTGAGTGCGATCGTGTTGGATCGCCGCTGGGATTGCTTGCGCAAGCCCTCGCTTTCGCGCGTCAACCGCAAGGCCTGCTCGGCCACCCTGGCATGCGCCTCACGATCCGGGCAGGAGTGACAGGGGTGCTGGCGAACGGCAGACCGCAACACGGCCAACGAAGCCGTGAGGTCGGCGGCCACAGCCTCGGGGCGATACCGCTCAACAGACAGGTCGAGTTCGGTCAATTTGCTTCGGAAAGCTGCCGAAAGGTTCCGCCGATCCCTCACCTCACGTGGGTCAAAGTGCTTGGGTATTCGCATTCGACCCACCACCGGCGGCGGTGTCGGGAAGTCGGTGATGGCCAGCCGTTTCACCTGCCGCTCTTGGGTCAACACCATTGGCGTTGGGGCAGCAGTGGCTCGCCCGCCACGTTGGGTCCCAGGTTCGATGACGACCGCCCAACCCTCGTGGCGCCCGGACGGCACACGCAAAATGTCGCCAGGCTTCAGATCAAGCAGCACCGACATTGTCTCGGCTTGCCGATCGGAGCGCCGGGCGCGAGCCGACTCAGCTTCCAGTCGACTGATTTGGTCTCGCAGGAGCGCGTACTCCTCGAAGTCGCCCTCGTCGCAAGCGGCTTGTTCCCAAAGTTTCTCGATTCTGGAGGCATTGCGGGCGATACCGCGGGCCAACCCGACCACCGACTTGTCGGATTGGAACTGGGCGAACGACTGCTCCAGCAGGACGCGGGCGCGGGCACGCCCGACCGTCGCGACCAGATTGACAGCCATGTTGTACGTCGGGGAGAACGATGACCGAAGTGGGTATGTGCGTCTTGAGGCGAGCCCCGCAACCTGCCGGGGATCCATTCCTCGTTGCCACAGCACGATGGCGTGGCCCTCCACGTCGATACCGCGGCGTCCGGCGCGACCGGTCAGCTGGGTGAACTCGCCCGGTGTAATGTCGACGTGCGCTTCGCCGTTGAACTTGGTGAGCTTCTCAAGCACCACCGACCGGGCTGGCATGTTGATGCCAAGAGCGAGCGTTTCGGTTGCGAACACGATCTTGACCAGCCCGTTGACAAAGGCCTCCTCGACGCATTCTTTAAACGCTGGTAACAGCCCAGCGTGGTGCGCGGCGATCCCGCGACGAAGTGCGACGGCGAATCGCGAGAATCCAAGTGCTTCGGAGTCGTCATCTGACAGTCGCGCTCGACAGTCGGCAAGAATCCGGTCGATCTGAACTCGCTCCGCTGCCGTCGTGAGCCGTAGCCCAGAGCCGACGATCTGATCGACCGCCTGGTCACAGCCTAAGCGGCTGAAAATGAAGTAGATGGCGGGCAGCAAACCCTCGGAATCCAGCCTCTCCACGGCGGCGTCGCGACGCGGGACGAGCTTCAACTGCGACGCCCCGACGTTGCGGGAGGCGATCGCGTCACGGGTTCGCCGGCCTCGGGGCTGGCGGCGGTCGTCCCGGACGAATCTTGATTCCTCCCTGGCGAGCTTGAGCAGTTCAGGGTTTACGGTCGGCGGTTTGGTGAACAGGTCGTACATCCGGCGTCCGGCCATCACATGCTGGAACAGCGGAACGGGACGCTCCTCCGACACCACCACAGCCATGCTGCCGCGCACCTCGGAAAGCCACTCCCCGAACTCCTCAGCGTTGCTCACGGTGGCTGAAAGCGACACGACCTGCACCGAGTCGGCTAACCCGATTATGACCTCTTCCCAGACAGCGCCGCGGAATCGATCTGCCAGGTAGTGAACTTCGTCCATCACGACGAAACCCAGGTTGGCTAGCGTCGATGAGCCAGCGTAGATCATGTTTCGCAGCACCTCGGTTGTCATCACAACCACCGAGGCATCGCCGTTGATGGAGGTATCTCCCGTCAGTAACCCCACGGTCGCTGCGCCGTGGCGAGCCACCAGGTCGTTGTACTTCTGGTTGCTCAACGCCTTGATCGGCGTGGTGTAGAAGCACTTCCGTCCGGCGGCAAGCGCGCAAAACACCGCGAACTCCCCCACCACGGTCTTTCCAGCACCGGTTGGGGCTGCTACCAGGACGCCCGAGCCCGCTTCGACGTGCGCGCATGCCTGCCGCTGGTATTCGTCTAGCGCGAAAGGATAGTCACGAACGAAATCCGAAAGCAGTGGGCCGGGTTGAACCGGCAAAGTGGTGTTCATCACAGCTCAACCTACACAAGGAGCCTGTCAACGGCCTCGCTAAGCCGGTCGTGGGGCGTACAAAGACACCGCACCCGGGACCACGCCGCAATCCAGCGGCGGGTCACCCAAATTCTCGCCGTCTGCCATCCCATAAAGGCCAATACCTGCTATTCGCACCTGCTTTGCTCGCAACAATTCCACCGCCGGATGGTTCACGAAGCCGCCCCAAAAAACGGTCGGGAGTAACCGCATCAAAGTTGCCCGAGAGACGGGATGGACGATCGTCACGTCCAGCAGGCCGTCGGTTACGTCGGCGTTCGGGCAGATTCGCATACCTCCACCGAACATTCCGGAATTCCCAACCGCTACGAGCATCGCGTCCAGTTCCCTTTGCGACTGGTCAACCGTCAACTGGTAACTCAAGGGTCGGAAATCCCTCAATTCCGTCAAGACGCTGAACAGGTAAGAGGCAATCCCAACCCGAAACGGCAGCCGATTGGTGCGCCAATTGACGCGTTCGTCGAAACCAGTAGAGACCACCGACCCGACGTACCGCTGGCTGGCGCCACCTGTCAGTTGACCCGTTACCGACATCAGGTCTATTCGCCGCGTCCACTTCTTGCAGATGGAGTCGACTGCGCCTTTCACCGACGTTGGGAGGCCAACACCGCGACAAAAATCGTTGCCCGTTCCCGCCGGAATGATGCCGAGCGGGATCGGGGTGCCTGCGCAAGCGTTCAGGCCGATGGACGCCATGCCGTCCCCACCCACAACCACGAGCGCGCCGGAATGCCCAGCCCGCTGGACAGCCATTTCGGCTTGTTCGGCAGCCTGAGAAAAGCTCGTGGTGGTTACTTGTTCAACGACTCGACCTGGCATCGCGTCGCTCAACGCGCGGACAATCTGCGGTAGTTGATGCCCTGCCTTCCCCCGGCCCGCTGAGGGGTTAACCAGCAAGGTGACGGAATCCGCGGTCATTCGAAGAGAAGTCCCTGCGCGGCAAGCCGGGCCCGCTTCCTCTTGTCGTTGCCGTGGCAGACTGCCTCGGCAGCCAGGAAGAGCAACGCCATGGGCGTACCGAGCGCCATCATCGAAAATGGGTCACCGCCAGGGGTGGCTGCAGCGCCGAACACGAAACTGCCGAACACAACGTAGGGTCGGGCGGATTTTAGCGCCTTCGCTGAGACGATCCCCATCAGGTTCAAGGCCACGATAACGACCGGCATGATGAACCCGACACCGAAAACGATCATGAGTTGGAGCAGCAGCCCCAGGAACACCTCAACGTCTAGCAGGTTGAGGATTTGGACAGTCTGGGGGGTGAAAGACAACAAGATCGTGATCGCCTGCGAAACGATCACGTACGCGATCACAACCCCAGATAAAAACAGGGGTACCGCTGCGCCCAGGAATGCAAGCGCGTACTTCTTCTCTTTCGCCAACAGCCCCGGTGCGATGAATGCCCAGACCTGGTAAAGCCAAAACGGGCTGGCTAAAACGAGGCCACCAACCGCCGCCACCTTCAACCTCAGAATCAGAGCCGAGGTCACCCCCGAAAGCACGGCTTGAACATCAAGATGAGGGCTTCGTTCAGAGATCATCTCCGAGGCTGTTTGCCACGGCTGGAGGATAACTCCAAGAAGCCAGTCGTTGAACACCAGACTGATGATCAAACCTATGGTGACGAAGATCGCCGAGATGATTATCCGATACCGCAGTTCGCGCAGGTGATCGGCTAGGGACATCACCCCATCTGATGCTGCCTTAGGGGGTTTTAGCCACCCGAGGCGCAGGCTACGAGCCAAGGATCAGACCTGGGTTTCAGGCTTCTGCTCGGGGATTGCCTCATCAACCAGCTCGGCGTCTACCACTTCGGACCCCGACCCTTCGTTCAAGGCTGCTCGACGAGCAGCTTCTTCAGCTTTGGCACGCTCCTCGTCAACTTTGATCTGCCTGGTTTCGTCCTTAAATTCGCGGATTGCACGGCCAGCGTTCTTTCCAGCTCCGGCGAGTTTTGTGCCCCCGAAGATCAAAAGCGCCAGCAGGATCAAAATGACCCATTCCCAGCCCTGCATGTTGATAGGCATGTCAGCCTCCTTGGTAGTGCGATTCGACGCCCATACTAGGAGCCGAGTCTGTCAAATTCGATCTGTCCAACAAGCTCGGCGAATTCTTCACCCCGGCGGGACAGCATTGCAAGCTCCGACCAGAGGTCACTGACCTTGTGCCAAAGCCAAACCCCGTACATCACCATCCCTATCAGCCCCGCCAACGCGATCAGGCTGAAGATGAGCACCCAAAGCATGCCAGTCACCCTACTCGACTTTGATCCAAAGCCTTGCGTGCGACGATCCCGGCCGAGGTGGCGGCCTCTGGCGGGTGGACTGTCAGGACGGACGCCCCCAGCCGAAGCAGCAGGCGTCGGAACCACACCGGATCCGCGACCAGCAACTTGGCCTGGATCGTGCCGTCAAGTCGTTGCGCGACTTCGACCATCGGGAAATACTCCGTCACCCATTTAGCTTCTCTCGCAAGACCAAGGGTCACCTCCACTGCGTCCGGGCGGGCGTCCAACCAACCGCCTGAGAAGGTGGGCGCAGGCCCGTGATCCGAGATCGACTGCGAGGTGACGTCAACATTGGCGATGCGATCGATTCGGTAGGTTCGCCAATCGTTGCGGTCGTAACTCCAGGCGTCCAGGTAAGCGACACCGTCGCGAACAGCCAACCGAGCGGGATCGATCAGTGGTGCGCTGACCACCTGAGAGGACGCCCCGTGGTATGTCAACCGGACGGACTTGCCCTGCGCCAAAGCGCGAGCCAACTCCGCTCTTGTCTGCTCCTCTCCACTGGCGAGTCTGATACCTATTTCGGGGGTTTGACCCACGGCATCCTCCAACTTCGCCAGTGCGGACGCCACGACTGGGGCCGCCACCGGGTCAGCCACCTGGGCGAGCAGCCGCAGAGCCACAACAAGGCTGGTGGCTTCATCTGGGGAAAACCGAAGCGGACGAGCCAGAAAATCCGCATTGCTGAGGCGGATTCGGCCCTGGGATTCCACGACGTCCATGTCGACCTCGATCAGGTCGCCGGGCAGCCCTCCGGGAAGCCCGCAGAACCAGGCGACCCTCAAATCTGCTATTAGCTGCTTGGGCGTGACGCCGAACACCCGAGCGGTTTCCCCGACCTCGGCGTCCGGATGCGCCTGGAGGTAAGGCACCAGCGCGAGCAGACGCGCAACTTGATCGGCAGAGTTCACAGCCACTGCGACGCCACCTCTTCCCAACGCTGCCTCACATCAGCAACTAAGTCGGGGGGTTCCAGCACAATCACGTCGTCACCCATGCTCGCCACTTCGCCCACCGCATCGCCTGCCAACAGCACCTGGTAGCTGGTGAACCCCGGTGGTGCGGGCAGATCAGGCAAAACTTCTGCGTGCCGCCGAAGCCCAGCGGCGGCGCCGTCTCGCAATGCGAGTACTGCTCGGGTCTCTTTAGGGTTTGGCTCAAGAGCATCCAAATGCGTTTGGACAACCGCCCACTGGGGACGGTCGATCGGTGCGCCTTCGGGGTCTGGCCTCGGCTCGTCTTGGATACGTGACAGCTTGAACGACCTGCTGTCACCTCTGGTCAAGTCGAACCCAATCAGGAACCAATCGCCCCTACGATTCGCAAGGTGCCACGGCTCGACATGACGGTCGACATCACGGTACTTGAAACGCACCCGTTGGCCTGCCAGGTAGGCATCCCATAATGGCTCAAACGCGGGCTCGGGAGCGTCCATGGACGCGGCCCAAGTTTCAGTTCGCGATGCGTCGGGCTCAATGCCCGCAGCCCTCAGTTTAGCCACGGCGCGGGTCGTCTGCCCGGCGCGCCGTGCTTGCTCCCACACGCTGGCGGCCACCGCGAGGACGGCGGTCTCGGCGGCGTCGAACGAGATTGGGGGAAGCTCAAAATCAGTGCGACGGATCCGGTACCCGACCTCGTCGGGGAAAAGCGCGTCATTACTGCCGACCTCGATCGGGATTCCGAGGCGCCGCAACTCGTCTTTGTCACGCTCGAAAGTCCGCTCGAACGTCCGATCTGACATCTCAAAGTAGCCTTCGACAACTTCCCTGATGTGTTCTTTAGGCAGGAACCGACGGGCCATCAGAAGGCAGATGGTCAGGTTCATGATGCGTTCGGATTTTCGCGCAGTCACCACCAACCTCCTATCCGACCAGGACACGGTACCAAGCCGAGCCACTACCCTTGCCGCAGCGACACAGACGGGAGGCTGCGATGGCGGGTCGATTTGCCCCAAGCCCCACCTCAGACCTTCACGTGGGCAACTTCAGGACAGCCTTGGTCGCCTGGTTGATGGCAAGGTCGAGTGGTCGGCAGTTCTTGATGCGGGTGGAAGATCTGGATTCCGCACGCGTTGCAGCCGCTGGGGACGCCGAACGCAGACAGTTGTCAGACCTGGCCGCCTTGGGGCTCGATTGGGACGGAGACATCGTGCGCCAGTCGGAACGCAGCGACCTGTATGCGGCGGCTGCGGCCCGACTCCCCACCTACGAGTGTTTCTGTACCAGGCGCGAAATCGCCGAGGCAGCGTCAGCGCCGCACGCGGACGGATACCGCCCCTACGGTGGAACATGCCTTCGTCTCTCACCGTCGGAGAGGTCGTTGCGACGCGCGACGAGGACGCCCGCCCTGAGGGTGCGCGCCGACGGTGAGACGGGTAGTGGGCACGACGTCTGGGCGGGCGACGTCAGTGGGATCGTGGATGACTTCGTGATCCGACGCGGTGACGGCGCCTGGGCCTACAACCTGGCGGTAGTTGTTGATGACGCCGCCCAGGGCGTAGACCAAGTAGTGCGTGGCGCTGATCTTCTCAGTTCGATACCTCGACAGGCCTGGCTCACCCGGCAGCTGGGGGCAGAAATTCCCGAGTACGCGCATGTTCCGCTTGTTCTGAATGCGGCCGGGCAGCGGTTGGCGAAACGGGACGGCGCCGTCACCTTGGACGCGCTAGCTCGCCAGGGGCTGAACTCTGCCGATGTGCTCAGTCTGATCGGCGCCTCGCTCGGACTCAACGTACCCGGGGAACGTGTCACCGGGGCGGTGTTGTTGAACCGGTGGCCTGGGCGTCCGCCCGCGGAACCTTGGGTTTGGTCATCGGCCACGAAATGACATTCATATAACGATGTCTTTCTCCTGTTGCGACCATGTTGCATCACGGACCCACGACGTGCTTGGATAACGGTGTTGCCTACCGGGGGATAGCGTGGGCGGCCAGCGGCCCCGTGCGTCTACCTGATGCACGGGGCCTCATAATTTTCACGGACGCGGAACCCTGATGTGGGCCGATTCAGGCTGAGCGGCGTTCCGATATCCGCCGCCACAACCAAGTGGCAGGCACCTCGCGTCCGGTCACCACGTACTCCAAGACGTGGTCGTAGTACAAGGTCGGAGCTATCAGGTCGAACCCTTCAGCTGCACCCAACAGCAGCAACTCATCACCCAACCGGAACGCGTCGTCCGCCGCGGGAAGGAAGGATTGGGCACCCTGACGAATGAGGCTGACCGGCATCAACGGCACGTTCCCGTCACGGTCGTCCGGGTCTTTGACAATGTCTCCGACCTTGACCGTCAGACCTCTCGCCAACCGGCGGACGATGGCGGGTGCACGGTCTTTAGAAATCGACAACCGACCACTAACCGGAGAACCTTCGCCCACCAACCGCTCCAAGCGACTCATCAATTCATGCGACCACGCATCGTCTTGCGACCTCACGTACTCGATGAACTGCCAAAAGGCTGGTGTCGTGATCCTGGCCATGATCTCCTGAGTGACCAACTGGGGAGGCACAAACACAGACTCCGGCGAGAACGCTTTCAACAACGGCTCATTCCTCCGAAACGCCTGCCGGACGCAAAGGAACAACTCCGGGTTAACCAACCGGGCGTGAGCAGCCATCGACAAATTCTGGGCGTCGTCGGAGGCGCCAGCGATGAACCCGAGCACACCGGTCAGGTCGGGCATGCCGTCTGCTGGATCGACGACCTCAACATCGAGGCCGTCCGCTTCCAGGTCAGACATGATCTCTTGACCAAAGCGATCGTCAGAACTGACCACCCACCTGCCGTCCGCGAGCCCCTCGACCTTGGGTGGCGGCGGGGTGCCTTCGGGGCTAATCAGCCATGTCACCAATTGGTGGGTGATTGGTTGGTGCAGCCTCAACGTCAGGTAATCCCCGTAGGTGTCGAACGGGTTGACGACAGCGAGTGCCCCGAAGTCAGCCATGGCTTTGCCCGACGAACGGTCGCTAGAGCGAGAAACCACAGGAATTTCTGGCCGGAGCAACTGAACCGCCATCACGATTGCGAGGTTCGTGTTGTCGTCTTTAGCCAACGCGAGGACGCCTTCGCAGTGCTTGTGCCCGAGACCCGCCATTCCAAGAACGAGCGGATCGCGGGCGTCCGCGTTGATCGCGGGGACCTCCAAGCTCAACATGTCGGTGGAGAGGACATCTTGCGGATCGTCCAGCGGATCAATAACCACGACCCGACGGCCAAGGGCGTCCATGGACATGGCGACCGAACGCCCAACCTGGCCGTGGCCACACAGGATGAAGAACGACTCAGTCATCCGTCGCACCTTGCGTCTGAACCGTGCCAGAGCGAGAGCCTTTTTCAACGATGGATCCTGAAGCGCTGCGACGAACGAACCCAGCGCGTACGCCCAGCCCACAACCATGAAGTAGATCGTGTACGTCGTCCAGAGCCGTTGCCCGTCAGAGAACCCTGCCGCTGGTTCACCAAAACCGATCGTTGTGCCCGCGTAGCTGATGAAATAAAACGCGTCGAAGAAAGACATCGTGCGGATTTGCCCGTCGTCTGCCTCAAATGGGATGAACGTCAATCCGATCACGGCGATAGTGAAGATGCCGACGACCACGACCAGTGGGACGCGCATTCGGCGAAGGATGAGGAATATCGCGTCGGTTTCCGGCCCGCGAGTGGGAACCGGCACCTTGACCCGCCTCAATTCGCCGCGGCGTTTGCCGGGGTTAGTCAGCAGCAATAGCGGATTGCGCACCCTGAACTCCTCAGCGGCGCCTGAAAGAAACCGTTTCTGCGACCAGCAGGGTCACTGAAACCAGGTTGGCTAGAAGCGCCCCCGTCGCCAAAGACACCACGCTAGCCATGTGGTACGTCGTCAGTCCGTCGCTAGCGACCTGGGTAGCCCAGACCCAAACGGTCACAGCCGCGAGAAGCTGGAAGTTCGCCACAAGGCTGGTGGCAAGGTGGACCGCCCCGATCTGAGTCCGATCCCCGAATTTCAGGATCGTTGCGATGATGTTGACGATGAAGGCGGCATAAAGCTCCATCACGTTGTGGTGTTCGGGGGTTCCGATCTCGCCGACGATGTAGCCCATGTTGAGCGTCGCTGCCAGCATGATGAAGAACCCGAAGACCACCTTCTCAAGGTTCATGGGGTCAGACTAGCCCCGAGGACGTCAGGTCAGGTGGGGGCTCGCGAACAGGATGTCGATCACGTATACTAAGGTGTCCCCGGCTTCCATCGAAATCTTGCTGTTGCCTGATGGGTAGGTGTCTGCGCTCGGCGCCACGAGCATCACCCGGCTGCCCACAGTCTGGCCCTCAAGGCCCTTCTTCCAGGCGTCAATGGTGTCGGCGAGGCGTCCCGACTGTTGCGCGTCGAAGCGATCCTCAACCAACTTGCCGGTGCGCCACACCCACGTCCGATAGTGGACGATGATTGAATCCTTGGCCTTAACCGTGCGACCCTCTCCCTTGATGATCGGTTGGATCACGAGGTTCGATGGCGGCTGCGAGGCACTTGGAATCTTGGCCTCAGGTAGGTTGCCTTCGCTCACGCTAACTTGTTGGAATTCCGGTTTGACCGGCTCTCCGGTTGCAGTGTCGAGCGAAGTCGCCAGAATGTCGATGACGAAGACCAGGGTGTCTCCAACCTCCATCTCGGCCGGGCCAGCACCTGCTTTCACGGCTTCGTCGTAGGCGTCCGGCCCAGGAATCGCGATCAGCACCCGATCACCGACGCGCTTGCCAACCAAACCAGTCTTGAACCCGGCGACCGTCCTGTCGATCGGGAAGACCGCTGGGGCGTTCTGGCCGAACGAACTGTCAAACTCTTTACCTGTGCGCCCAAGGACACCGCGATAATTGACCTCCACGGTGGCACCTTCGCCCACGACCGGCCCGTTGCCCTTCACCAGAACCGATGACCTGGTCTTGTCGATAGCCATCGGTGTCTTGAAGTCGATCTCCGGATCTTCTCCGAACTCACCTGTCACTTTGATTCCGTCCAGCGTCGCGACCGGCTCCACCGTGGCGCTCGGGGACGGGGAAGCCTCGACGCTGGGGCTTGCCGTAGCGCTCGGGGTAGGTGACGCTTCTGGTTCCGCGGGGGGTTTCGAACATCCAGTTACGATCAGGGGAACCACCAGCAAAGCCAACACGGCTGCACGCACATTTTTACCAGGCACGACCCGAAGATTACTACGTTGGCGGAATGAACCCGCCCAGGGCTCGTCCGGGGGCTTCGGTTGCCAGGCGGTGGGCAAGCATTTCGGCGTCTGGATTATCAACCGCGAACGGGTCGTCCAACCGAAGCCGCAATGTCGCAGCCCTTCCATCTGGCCCGGCTAGGTCGTGGGCCACGATTTCACCCCAGTCGAACACGACATCGCGTTCGTAAGTCTTTGCTATGGCAACCAGCCGACCCCTGACTCGGGCTCTCGTCGGGGACGGCGCCACCAGTAATGCACTTCTCACCTGATCCGGGGTGGAGATCCTTGGCAGGACGCCGCGTTCCTCAAGCAGGCGTCCCGCTCCCCCACTCCTTTTTGACCCGCTCGCACCTATCAGGTGGTAATTCAGATCCAGCCAGTCAAGGCGACGGTCGGCGTCCGACAAGCCGTGGCGATCCCGCCACGACTCAATCAACTTCAGCTTGTGCGCCCACTCGGCAGCGCCCGCCCTTCCGCGCGCTGTCTCGCTCAGCGTGGATTCCCAAAGCTTCCACCCCTCCTGCTGTTCGGGCGTCTCGGCCAGGGCTGCCACCGCATCCAAAAAGGCGTACTGCACCGCCCAGGCGTCCCCCGCGGCAGTGGCGTTACTCGGGTCAGCACCCCAACTTCGCAAAGCCGTCAGCGTGTCGGGCAGTTCCACAGGTGGACGCCAGCCCAACTCCGCAGCGCGCAAAACCAAGCCAGTCGCAACGATCTTCAACCAACTGGTGGTCTCGAGCACGTTGGTATCACCGCTGATTACGTGGAGGCGGCGAAAACGCGCCGGATCGGCATGAGGTTCGTCTCGGGTGTTGATCAGTGGGCGAGCTCGGGTTGTTGAACTCGACACCTCGTTTGCCAGCACCTCGCACCTTTGAGAGAGCGTGAAACGCCCTCGGCTCCACCGACCCGCTCCGGCGATCAGTTGTCGGCTCACCAGGAACGGCACCAGCCAGTCGGCGATTCGTTTGGAATCGACTTCTCGGCTGACCAGATAGTTCTCGTGGCTCCCCCAGGTGTTACCGAAGCTGTCCACGTTGTTGCGATAGATCTCGAAGGTGGTTTCGTGACCAGCCTCTCGTTCAAGCTCCTCGGCATGCCGAGCGAGACTCAGCAGAATCTCGTCGCCCGCTCGATCCGCGATCACCAAATCTCGCGCGTTCAGGCACTCCGGGGTTGCATACTCCGGGTGCGAGCCCACGTCCAGGTAGAGGCGGCCCCCGCCAGTGAGGAACGCGCTGGTCGCACCCCGGCTGCGCGCCAAAGGGACGAATAGCGCCTGGCCAGCCTCGTCAGCCGTCAGTCGTCGACCGTCTCGCCTGGCCACGAGCCCGTACTCGGTCTCGAGCCCGACGATCCGTGGCATGACTACATTTTCACCGAGTCGAGCAGTTGCCCGAGTTCTGGTCCGGTCAGTTCGCGAACCTCCCCGAGCTTCAACTGGCCCATCGAAACCGGGCCAACCTTGACCCGAGCGAGGCGGCGAACCGGATGCCCGACAGCCTCGAACATTCGACGCAATACCCGATTGCGGCCTTCATGGATCACAACGGTAAGCATCGTCCGGTCTTTTGCAACCCCGGTGATCTTCACCCGATCGGGACGGATCTTGCCGTCGTCCAGCTTTACCCCTTTTTGGAGAAGCTTGAGGACGGGTCTTTCCACGACCCCAGCAACCTCAGCGACATACGTCTTTTGCAGTTCGTGACTCGGGTGCATTAAGCGTTGCGCCAGTTCGCCGTCGTTGGTGAGCAGCAACAAACCCTCGCTGTCGGCGTCCAGACGCCCAACGTGGAACAGGCCGAGGTGTTGCCAGCGACCCAGGTAGTCGGCAACGGTGGGACGCCCTTGCGGGTCGTCCATCGTTGAGACAACTCCCCGGGGTTTGTTCAGCATGAGATAGGCGTGACGCCGCGGAGGTGGGATTCGTTCGCCATCCACTCGGATCACGTCGCGGTCGGGGTCGACGCGTCTGCCTTGTCTGGTGACCACCTGGCCGTTGACTTCAACCCGGCCAGCATCGATCAACTCCTCCGCTCGGCGCCGCGAAGCGACACCGGCTGAAGACAGCACCTTTTGAATCCGGATGCCCTCAGGCTCACTCATGCCTTCGGATCGGGCTCTGTGCGGGGTGCGGAGTCGGCGGATTCGAACCTCGCCACCGACTCTAAGTCGGGGACTCGTTCGAGCTTAGCCTTGTTCTCAGCCGCCTCTAGGTCGGCGTACTCGCGCATCTGATCTGGGTTAGGCACATCGGTCATGGAGCCATTGTCTCCCATCTTTTCTGTCTGGGCGCCGCCGGAGTCATCAGCCAGTTCTGCGAGTTCCGCTTCTAGTAGGGACGCCTCCGG
The DNA here is from genome assembly GCA_964391475.1 of uncultured Propionibacteriaceae bacterium. Taxonomy (GTDB): domain Bacteria; phylum Actinomycetota; class Actinomycetes; order Propionibacteriales; family Propionibacteriaceae; genus Propioniciclava. The sequence goes on from CAYMMF010000008.1 coordinate 26,004, forward strand.
CAAGAAGGGCGCGATCGGGGGCAGTTCGTCGAGGCTAACCAACCCCATGCGCTCCAAGAAATAGTTGCTCGTCGCGAACAGCATCGCACCTGTCTCTTCGGACGCCCCTGCCTCCTCGATCAACCCCCTGGTCACCAACGTCCGCATCACACCGTCCACGTTGACCGCGCGGATCGCGCTCACCCTGGAGCGCGAGATCGGCTGCAGGTACGCCACCACGGCCAGCGTCTCAAGAGCGGCCTGGGAGAGTCGGGCATGCTGCCCCTCCAGCACCCAGCGGCTGATGACCTCGGCGTGCTCGGGGCGGGTATACAACCGCCACCCGAGTCCGACCTCACGCAACACGAACCCGCGGTTTGTCTCGTCGTAGAACCGCTTCAGTTCCTCCAACGCCGCCCAGACTGCGGGTCGAGGAACGTTGAGCGCGGTCGCCAGCTCGGCGGTGGGCATCGGCTCGGTGGCCATTAGCAGCAGGGCTTCCAGCGGCCCGGTGATGGTGCTGGAATCGATGTCCAGGCCTGGGTCGTCAGGAAGTTGGTCAATGTTTGTCACTTTTCCTCCGATTCGGCCTCGACTGCGGGCTCGTCAAATTCGTCGCTGACGGTGATCTCACCAGATTCACTGCCTGTCCACCTGATGGTCAACTCCCCCAAGGCGGTTAACTGCTCAAACGCAACTACTCGCTCCCGAGCAAGTTCCAGCAGCGCCAAGAACCGGGCTACCACCACGAACCGCTCGTCGGCGTCCGCTACCAACGCTCGAAATGTGCTGATCCCTACGCTTCGAAGCCGTTCGACGATCAGATCTGCTTGTTCACGCACGCTCACTTTGGGAGCGTGTAGGTGCGCCAACGAGATGCTCGGCTTCTCTTTCGGTTGAAGGGCTCGTGCGGCCAGCCAGGAAAGCTGCTCGGGGGTCACGTTCAGTTCCACTTCGGGCAGCAAGGCGGCAAAATGCTCCTCCAGCCCCCCTGGGCGGGCGAAACGGCGTCCCTGCTCCAACAGCGTCGCCTCGATCAAGGCAGCCACCTGCTTGAAAGCCCGGTACTGAAGCAAACGCGCGAACAGCAGATCTCGCGCCTCCAATGCCGCGAGGTCTTCTGGATCCTCCACCTCGCCTTGGGGGAGCAGTCGGGCCGCTTTCAAGTCGAGCAATGTGGCGGCGACCACCACGAATGAACTGGTTTGTTCCAAATCCCAAGGTTCGGCACCGCCGGAACTCATTTTGATGTAGCTGATGAAGTCGTCGGTGACTCGGCTCAATGCGACCTCGGTGACGTCCATCTTGTGTTGGCTGATGAGCTTCAACAACAGGTCAAACGGGCCCTCGAAGTTGGCCAAGGTGACGCTGAATGGCGCGGTCACTGCTCGGTCAGCCGCCTCACCAACGCAGAATCCCCGGCGTTCGTAGTGAAGTCGGCAAGCAGGTCAGCTATTGCTGCCCTGACGATGCGTCCTCGGTCGACAGCGACCCCGTGGTGGGCTCGCAACTCCAGTCGCACCCGTTCGAGCGCGAGCAGCTCTTCGCTGCTGATGTAAACCGTGATCTTCTCATCGTGCCTGACCCGCCCCGTCGCAGCTGGGCTGGCTTCCGGTTCGGCGTCCGCGCTGGCCACCGCGGCGGGGATTGGATCCGGCTCGGGACGCGTGTCGCGGAAGAGTTCGGACGCTCCCGGAAGCCCTACGCGCCTGGACACCTGGCGAGCACCTCTCGTGCGAGTTGACGGTAAGCCACCGCTCCGGGGGACGCCGGCGCGTAGGTGGTGATCGGCTCCCCAGCGACCGTGGTCTCGGGGAACTTGATTGTGCGCTTGATTACGGTGTGGAAAACCAGTTCACCAAAGGCCTCGACGACGCGTTGAAGAACCTCGCGGGAGTGCAGGGTTCGAGCGTCAAACATCGTGCCCAGGATTCCCAAAATTTCGAGTTCGGGGTTGAGTCGTTCGGTGACCTTCTCGATCGTGTCGGTCAGCAAGGCGATGCCCCGCAACGCGAAGAATTCGCACTCCAACGGCATCATCACCTTGTCGCACGCCGTGAGTGCGTTCACCGTGAGCAAGCCCAAGGACGGCGCGCAGTCAATGATCACGATGTCGTAGTCGTGCTTGACCTTGGCCAGCACCCTGCGAAGGGTCTGTTCGCGAGCCACCTCGGACACCAACTGCACCTCGGCGGCCGACAGGTCGATGTTTGCAGGCAAAATGTCCATATCGTCGACGTTGCTGCGGAGGATCACGTCATGAACATCCGTATCACGGCTCAACAGCAGGTCGTAGATGGAAGCATCCAGATTGTGCGGATTCACGCCCAACCCGACCGACAACGAACCCTGCGGGTCGAAGTCGACCAGCAGAACCTTGCGCCCGGTCTCAGCGAGCGCAGCACCTAGGTTGATCGTCGTCGTGGTTTTACCGACGCCACCCTTCTGGTTACACATGGCGATCACGAGCGCCCGCTGCGAACCGTCTCGTCGCGGAGGTTTCGGATCGGGCAGGTTGGGCATCGGACGCCCGGTGGGCCCAAGATCGCCGGTTTCGGTGATCACCTCATCGGTCTCGAATAGTCCCGGATTGTCGCTCACGTCGTCCCTCCCTGACGGGTCCAAGGTCAAGCCTAGTGCCCATCGCCGATACCGGGGCTCGCCTCACCGACCACGCGCACGAGGATGAGCCTGAAGGAACACCTCGCGCAGATGCTCCGAGGTCACTTTCGTGTAAATCTGGGTCGTGGTCACCGACGCGTGGCCCAGCAATTCTTGCACCACCCGCACGTCAGCCCCACCGTCCAGAAGATGCGTGGCAAACGAGTGCCGCAACGTGTGCGGGCTCACATCGTTGGCGATCGCAGCCCGCTCAGCGTGGTGTCGTAGCACTGCGAAGGCAGACTGCCTGCTCAACCGGTCGCCCCGGGTGTTCAGGAAGAGTGCCGGGCCGAAGTGACGCGCTTTCAAGATGAGCTGCGGTCGTCCCCGCACTAGGTAGTCGGCAATCGCTTTCCTGGCGAACGATCCCAGCGGAACCACCCGCTCCTTGCGTCCTTTGCCGAAAAGTCGAAGCCCGCGGTCGGGGTCGTCCAACATGTACGCGATGTCGTCGACATCCAACGAAACCACCTCGGAAACCCGAGCCCCGGTTCCATACAGCAGTTCCAGCAGCGCGGCATCCCGTAAACCCAATGGAGTCGTTCGATCCGGGGCGTCCAACAGGGAAGCCACCTCGTCAATGGCGAGCGCCTTGGGCAGCCTGCGTCCCTGCTTAGGTGGGGCGACTCTCGCTGCTGGGTCGCCTGCGACCACCCCGTCGATGACCGCGAATTTGTGAAACGACCGAACCGCAACGACCGCCCGTGCCGCACTCGACGCCGCCAACCCGGGGCGTCCCTGCCTTGGTTGTCGAAGCCAGGCTGCAAACCCGGCAACATGCTCAGGGTCGACCTCGCCGAGTTCTCCGACGCCGAGTTCCGCCAGGTAATCGGTGTACCTTCGCAGGTCGCGGCGGTACGCGGCGACGGTGTGGTCGGACGCCCCTACCTCGACAGCGAGATGAGCCAGATAATCAGAAACGGCGTCAACGACCGAGGACATCGATGACCCGGTTCCGTTCCTCCCACACCTCACGGGCGGGCCAAGGCGCGTCGGTTCCCCGGAGCTGTTCCACTCGACCGGTTCTGATCGCTGTGTGTGCCGCCAATGCACCGACCGTCATGGTCGGATTCTGAATCGATCCGGCGAAAATCGCGGCGACGAGGTCGTCCAAACCGACCAGGCACACGTCCATCTCGGCCTCTTCGTGCTCAACGACGAAGTCTTCGGGACGCTCGACTGGACGCAGCCCGCGGGCCAAATAGATCCGCAGCGTCTCTTGAAGGCAACCAGGCGACGTCATGAAGTCGACCAACACCTGCCAGTCGGTGGCTTCGACGCCGACCTCTTCTGCCAACTCGCGCTTGGCTGCGGCCAACCAATCCTCGCCGTCGGAATCCAGCAAGCCCGCTGGTGGCTCAATCAGACGAAATCCCACCGGGTGTCGGTACTGACGCACGACGACGACCCGTTCGGATTCGTCGATTGCAATAACACCAACCGCCCCGGTGTGGTGCAGATAGTCGCGCACCATCGTCGTGCCATCTGGAACCTCAACGACGTCTCGCGCGAAGTCTTGGATCACCCCTCGCCCGAGCAACTCGTGGGTTACTATCGGCCAACTCATCGGCTGGTCTGTGACCTCAGCCCCGGCCAGAATCGGAAGTACCAACATCAACCCTCCTTGACGGGGCAGGATTCGCCTTTTTGAACACTATCCCGAGTTAGATACAACAGCGTCTTCGAACTGGACATCTGCGTCCGAAACGGGTTCGATCTAACCATGGAAGTTGAACTCGCAGAGGTGCGAGATTTCTTGGCAGGATACGCTCCCTTCGATTCCCTCCCTCAGAAGGTGTTAAACGGGCTACCTGAGCAATTGACCTCGCGCTATTACAAGCGCGGTTCCACCCTTGTCACCGCCGGACGAGAGAACCGCGACATGTACGTCCTGAGATCTGGGGCGGTCAACATCATCGACGCCCACGGCTCGCTGGTGGAACGGTCAGAACCGGGCACCTGCTTCGGCATGTCGAGCGTGATATCTGGTGGGGTATCAAAATTCACGATGCTCGCCCACGAAGATTCGCTGGTCTTGGTCATGCCGGGCAAAGTGTTCCTCGGTCTGATCGAAACCGAGCCCTCGTTCTCGAAGTTCTTCATGGCTCAGCAAGCTGGCCGGATGCGGTCTGCTGTCGAAGCGGTTCAGGTCGCAGACTCCGGCGGCGCAGTGCTAAAGACCCGGGTCAAAGACATGCTGAAGAAGCAGCCGATCTGCGCGCCGCCTTCAACGCCGATCCGTGAGGCGGCGAAGATTATGAGTGAGCAACGGGTCTCGGCGCTTCTCATCACAGAAGAAGGACGCCTGACAGGCATCGTCACTGATCGCGACCTACGCAACAAGGTGGTTGCGGTCAACCGGGATTCCACGGAATCGGTGTCTAAGATCATGACCCTCGATCCGGTTACGATTCCCGCCCACTCGTTGGCTTTCGAATGCCTGCTTGAGATGGCCCAGCGGGGGCTGCACCACTTGCCGGTGTTGGACGGCGGTCAGGTAATCGGAATGGTCAGCGCTGGTGACCTCATGCGCCTCGAACAGGCGAACCCCGTGTACTTGGTCGGCGATATCGCCGCCCAGCACACGCTGGAGGGCTTGCAGAAATCGGCTGCCCGTCTGCCCTCAGTGGTCGAAAGTTACATCGCCCAGGACGCCTCCGCCGACGACATCGGACGAGTGGTCACCGCAATCGGCGATTCGATCACTCGCAAACTGCTCAACTTCGCAGAGGCAGAGTTGGGGCCGCCACCCGTCCGATACTGCTGGGTTGTGCTCGGTTCGGCGGCACGGCTTGAACAGGGCTTGAACTCCGACCAGGACAACGCGATCATCATCGACGATTCAGCCACCCAGGAGGATCGGGAGTACTTCGAAAAACTCGCAAACATCGTGGTTCCTGGGCTTGTCGATTGCGGATACCACCTTTGCCCAGGCGACATGATGGCCACCAACCCGAACTGGCGCCAAACCCTCAAAGAATGGGGTCTGTGTTTCAGCGGCTGGATCAACGAACCCGAACCGGAGGCATTGCTGAACGCCCAAGCGTTCTTCGACATGCGTCCCATCTACGGTGACAACGAACTGTTCAGCAGGTTGCAGCGATCGGTTGTCAGTTGGGCACCCCGCTCAACCAGGTTCCTGGCCTATCTGGCCAAACAAACCCAGGTCTGGGCAACACCGATCGGCTTCTTCAAGGAGTTCGTGCTCGAAACCGAAGGCGAGCACAAAGACACCCTTGATATCAAAGCTGGCGGGATCATCGCGATCGTACAAATGGCTCGGCTGCTCGCGCTGTCAAAGGGACTCACCCAGGTCAACACCATTGCGCGACTCCAGGCGGCGGCGGGGGCGTCCGCCCTCACCGAAGAGCACGCCCAAGACCTTTCGGACGCTTTCGAGTTCATCACGTACATGCGGCTGCGCCACCAAGTGCGACAGATCAGGGCGGGTGTGGAACCCGACAACCACATCAAACCGGCACAACTGTCAGCGTTCGAAAAGCGTCACCTCAGGGAGGCATTCCAGATCATCCGCAAGATGCAGCAGGCGTTGGCGTTCGTCTACCAGACCCACCTGACGTCATGACGTCCCAAGGGTTTCTTAATCTGCTGTTTCCTGTGTCTGTTTCTCGCAGGCGCAGGAAAGCGATGTCGCGGGCAAGAGGGCCGTTAGCCGAGTTCTACGCCGTCCCTCCTCCTGCGCCAGAGACACCGGTCGAAGAATTGCCGTGCCTGGCAATCGACCTGGAAACCAACGGCCTGAACCCCGACACAGACGTGATGCTGAGCGTTGGCTATCTGCCCGTTGACGGGCTGTCGATCACGTACTCAGGCGCCCGGCACATCGTGATCCGAGCGTCGACCGAGGTCGGCCAAAGCGCCACTGTGCACGGATTGACCGACGACATGATCGCGGACGGACTCCCCGAAGAGGAGGTCATCGCCACCACGTTGCGGGCGCTCACCGGTCGGGTCATGTTGGCTCACTACTCGCGGGTGGAAATCAACTTTCTTTCCCGGGCTTGCGAAAAGTTGTACGGCGCACCGCTGGCGATTCCGATCGTCGACACGCTGGCGCTGCACAACCGACTGCTGTCTCAAGGGTTCGACGATGAGGCTCGTGGCGGCCAACTGAGGTTGTGGAATGCCCGAAAGCGCTACGGTCTTCCGGTCTATGGCGCGCACGAAGCGCTGACAGACGCCCTGGCGTGCGCGGAACTCTATCTGGGTCAGGTCGCCGAGTTCTCTGAGGCAAAACCACAAACCCTGAAAACCCTCAGCATTTGACTCCGACACCGCGCTCGCGTTGTGGCATCAACCGGGCGTGCGCGTCCCGAAAATCGCGGTTCCGACCCTGACGCACGTCGCGCCGTGCTCAATTGCCAACTCGAAGTCACCCGACATGCCCATGCTTAGTTCGTCCCACCCACCGCCGTGCTCAGCTTTGAGCCGCGTCTGAACGTCGGTCATCCTGTCGAAGCATGCCGCCACGGCGTCCCTGTCTGAAGAAAAGATGGCAAGCGTCATCAAGCCACGCACCGCAAGCCGATCGAATGCGGCCAGTTCGCGCGCGAAGCTAGGAACCTCGTCTGGCTGAAGCCCGAACTTGGACGCCTCACCGGAGGAGTTGACCTGAACTAGGACGTCCAAGGTGCGGTCTGCGGTTTCGAGTCGCTTCTGCAACTCTCGAGCGAGCCGGACGGAATCAAGAGCCTGAAACTCGCTGGCGAAGGTCACCATCTGGCGGGCTTTGTTCGTCTGAAGGTGCCCGATGACAGCCCACTCCAACCCGGCCACGTCCGCTAACGCCGCAGACTTGGCGGCCGCCTCCTGAACCTTGTTCTCACCGAACCGGGTACAGCCCGCCTTGAAAGCTTCCAACACGGCTTCTGGGCTGTGCGTCTTCGAAACTGGGAGCAGCCGCACCTCACGCGGGTCTCGACCCGCCCGATCGCACGCTGCTTCGATTCGTTTACGTACATCCGCTATCCGGGAGGCGACGGTGCTCATGGGTCTATCCCATCACGGCCAACGGGCCGCCAACGACAGCACCGCCAGACTGGCGATGACCGCTAGCCCCAATGCGCCGCCTACGTAGCGTTCGGTTACCTCTTTTTCGACCTTTTCGTACCCTACGGACCGCGCGATCGACTGGTAAACCCGGGAAAGTTCGTCCGAACTGCCAGCTTTGAACGATTCGCCGCCAGACAAGCGAGCGACCTGTGCGAGCTCCTCTGGACGGTAGGGAACTGGTTCACGTTGCCCGTCCACCTCCACGTAACCGTTGAGGGTTCCGTACGCGATGGTGTAGATCGCGTACCCCCGCTCCTTTGCGATCTTCGCTGCATCGTCCGAAGCCCGCCCGACGTTGGAATAACCATCAGAGAGGATCACGATGGAACCGGGTGCCGGTTCGTCTGGGTGCTTCGGATCCAAGGGCGCCAAGGTGAGGGCGTCCAGCGAACTGTAGATGCCCTCACCGATCGCAGTTGCGGGCGCCAGTTGAAGGTTGTCGATGGCTCGGTTGACCATCCCCCGGTCGATGGTCGGGGGCACGATGATGGACGAGGCGCCCGCGAACGCCACCAACGAGACGTTGAAGCCCTCGGGGAGCACATTCACGAACCGCTGGGCGGCGTCCTGGGCTGCAGCCATCCGGTTCGGCTTGACGTCTTCGGCCGCCATCGAGCGAGACACGTCGATCGCCACCACGATCGTCGCCCGTTCCCTCGGCACGTTCACGAGGTCTTTTGGCTGGGCGAACGCCACCACCAGGGACGCCAGGCTGCCCACCGCGGCGATCACCGCAATGTGACGCTTCCACGCCGCCTGACCGGGAAGCAAGCGCGAAAGATTACTGATTCCTGTGGTGGCTGCCCGAGCCTGCCGACGCCGGATCAGCGCGAAATACACCAGCAGAAGCAGCGGAACGGCTAGCACGAACCACAACCGTTCGGGATGGAAGAAGGCGATCAACGGAATCATGGCCATCGCGCGCCCATCGAAACCGCTGCCATTGCTGCTAGCACCGCAAAAACCAGGCCATAGCCTGCCCAGGTGGCTGTGACCTCTTTCTTGACCTCCTCGTGGCCGACCTGGGATCGGATGCCGGTGTAGACACTCGACAGGTCGGAAACACTTTCAGCAGCCCATGACTTACCGTTTGTTAGTTCGGCGATCGACTCCAGCATCTCTGTGTCTGGAGAGACCCGTTCCCGCTTGCCATCCAGGTCTACCCATCCGTTTTCTGTGCCGTACGCGATGGTGTAGATGGGCACTTTCTCTTTCCTGGCGTCGTCGGCCGCTTGCAGCGGTGACCTGCCCGCGGTGTTCTGACCGTCCGACAGTAAGACGATGGAGCCCGGGGCGACCTTTCCGTCGTCGCCTTTCGGGGCGATTTTCAGCGCGCTCAATGCGGCTGCAATGGCGTCCCCCACCGCCGTCGAATCCTGAACCGTCAACGAGTTGATGGCTCGCTCCGCGAGGGCACGATCGGTTGTGGGCGGCATGCGGACCGCAGGGTTCCCCGAGAGACTGACCAGCGCCACGTTGTACTGCTCGGGCAGTTTGGCGATGAAGTCGGTCGAGAGTTTCTTGGCAGCGTCCAACCGGGTTGGCTTGATGTCGGTCGCCTCCATCGACAACGAGATGTCGATGACTAGGACGATCGTCGCCCGCTCCCTGGGCACCAACATCGCACTCACCCGCGTCATCGGCATCACCGTGATCACCATCCTCACCGGCGCCGCCACCGCCGCGTGCGGGCCCATTGCCTTCGTCGGCCTCATCGTCCCGCACATCGCCCGCGCCATCACCGGCCCCGACTACCGCTGGCTCGTCCCCTACGCAGGCCTACTCGGCGGCGTGCTCCTCGTGCTCGCCGACGTCATCGGCCG
>CAYMMF010000009.1:0-5717 GCA_964391475.1 uncultured Propionibacteriaceae bacterium
AATGCTCGCCTGGTTTCCAGCTTGGTTGCAGTTCAGCATGTCAGCCACAATTCAGGGCTCCTGAGGCTCCAGATCCGCCAGAATTGGATCATGCGAATCGTTGCGGTGATCAACCCGGCAACCCGTCGCGCCGCCGCAGCCAAAGCAGCCCTGCTCCGCCAGGCAACAGCCTTGGCGTTACCCGAGCCGCAGTTCCTCGAAACCACTGTGGACGCCCCCGGCGCCGCTCAGGCTCGCACGGCTGTCGCGCAGGGAGCCGACGTGGTCGTCGCCATCGGCGGTGACGGAACCGTCAGAAACGTCGCCAGCACCCTCGCCGGAACCTCGATGCCACTAGGGGTGATTCCTTCAGGTACGGCAAATCTGTTCGCGCTCAACACTGGGATTCCGCGCAGCAGGCGACGCCTAGCCGCCCGGATCGCGCTGTCGGGCGCTACCCAGTTTGTCGACATGGGGCACGTCCGCGCCCTTAGAAGCCCGGACCGTCCGGCCACAGAACACGAGTTCTTGGTCGTCGCCGGGCTCGGCAACGACGCCGCCACGCTCACCGACGTCACCCCGGCGTCCAGGTACATCCTCGGCTGGCTCGCCTACGTCGTCGCTGGCATCCGGCGGCTCGCGGCGCCCATGGTCGCCCTCACGGTGGACGGGCGTCCTGAGAAAACCTGGTGCGTCCTGGTTGGCAACACCGGACGCCTCCCTTTGGGCATCCGGTTGTTCCCGGACGCCCGCCCAGACGATGGGCTGCTGACCACGATGATCCTGCCGTTGGCTTCGCCTCTGGAGTGGGTGCGGGTCGCGGCGTCCGGAATTCTGGGGCGCACGTTCCCGCCGTTGCGCTACGAGCAAGCGTCCGAAGTCACCGTCGGTGCCGACGCACCAACTCCGGCTCACGTCGACGGCGATCCGATCGGCGAGGTCACCAGCCTGGAGGTCTCGATCCGGCCTGGCGTGCTACAGCTGCGGGTTCCAACAGACAACCGCCGCCTCCGCCGCCGAAACCGTCAGATGTGAACAACAACCTCGACACGCTGGAAGTCTTTGACCTCGGTGTACCCGCATGTGGCGAGCGCCTTCTTCAACGCGCCGACGAGGTTCATCGAACCGTCGGGGGTGTGTGACGGGCCCATCACGATCTCTTGCAGGGTGCCCACCGGGCTCATGGAAACCCGCTCGCCCCGGGGTAGCGTCGCGTGCCACGCTTCGGTGCCCCAGTGCCAACCGCCGCCGGGGGCGTCCGAAGCCCGCGCGAGTGGGGTTGCGACCATCGCGGCGTCGGCACCGCAGGCGATCGCCTTAGCGATGTCGCCTGAGCGGCCCAGGGCTCCGTCGGCGATCACGTGCACGTATCGGCCGCCGGATTCGTCCAGGTAGTCGCGCCTGGCGGCCGCGACGTCGGCGATCGCCGACGCCATGGGCACTTCGACGCCGAGCACGTTCCTGGTGCGCTTGGTTGACGTGCCCCCGAATCCGACGAGGACGCCGGCGGCGCCGGTCCGCATAAGGTGGAGCGCCGCCTGGTAGGTGGCGCATCCTCCGACGATGACTGGGACGTCGAGGGTGTAGATGAACTCCTTGAGGTTGAGCGCATCGTGGGTCTCGGAGACGTGCTCGGCAGAGACCGTCGTGCCCCTGATCACGAAGAAGTCGACGCCCGCCTTTTCGACAACGTGGGCAAATTCGACGGTCAATTGCGGCGAAAGCGCACCGGCTACCGGAACTCCCGCTTCGCGGATCTCGCTCATGCGTTGGGTGATCAGTTCGGCTTTGATCGGTTCTTCGTAGAGCTCCTGCATGCGGCGGGTGGCCGCAACCGCGTTCTTGATGCCTGCAAGTTCGGCCAACAGCGGTTCGGGGTTGTCATACCTCGTCCAAAGCCCCTCCAGGTTTAGCACCCCTAGGCCGCCCATCCGTCCGAACGCGATGGCCGTCTTGGGTGACATCACCGAATCCATCGGGGCAGCAACGATCGGGAAGTCGAACGTCAGCGCGTCGATGGTCCACGAGAGGCTGACGTCGTCAGCCGTCCTGGTTCGTCTTGTCGGCACGATGGCGATGTCGTCGAAGCCGTACACCTGGGTGGCGCGCTTGGCGCGACCGATCTCGACCATGATCTACCTTTCAGTTGTTCGAGACGTAGTTGGGGGCCTCGACTGTCATTTGGATGTCGTGGGGGTGCGATTCGCGTAGGCCCGCCGCGGTGATCCGGACGAAGCGGCCCTTCTCTTTAAGTTCGACGATGGTGCGAGCACCGGAGTAGAACATGGATTGCCGCAACCCGCCTACGAGCTGGTGCGCGACCGCAGCAAGCGGCCCACGGTAGGCAACCTGCCCTTCGATTCCTTCCGGAATGAGTTGGTCGTCGGTCGTGTCGGAGGCCTGGAAGTACCGATCGGATGAGTAGGATCCGCCCTTGCCGCGCGCCTTCATCGCACCCAAAGAGCCCATGCCTCGGTACGACTTGTACTGCTTGCCGTTGATGAACACCAGTTCGCCTGGGCTCTCGTCGCAACCGGCGAGAAGCGAGCCGAGCATCACGGCGTTCGCGCCTGCCACTAGGGCCTTCGCGATGTCGCCTGAGTATTGCAGCCCGCCGTCCCCGATCACCGGGACGCCTGCTGGCGCGCACGCCCGCGCCGCGTCGTAGATCGCGGTGACCTGTGGGACGCCTACGCCAGCTACCACGCGGGTGGTGCATATGGAGCCTGGCCCGATCCCGACCTTGACGCCGTCTGCGCCAGCTTCGACCAGCGCCTTGGCGCCGTCGTAGGTTCCGATGTTGCCGCCGATTATGTCCACCCCGGACGCCCGCGGTTCGGCCTTGAGCCGTGCGATCAGGTCCATTTCAGAATGGGAGTGACCGTGCGCAGTGTCGGTGACCAGGGCGTCCACCCCGGCCTCGATGAGCATCATCGCCCGCTCCCAGGCGTCGCCGAAGGTGCCGATTGCGGCACCGACGCGCAGGCGTCCGGATTCGTCCTTGCTCGCGTTGGGGTACTTGCCGGACTTCACGTAATCCTTCAAAGTGATCAGGCCACGCAGAATCCCGTCGCCGTCCACCAGCGGCAGTTTCTCGATTTTGTTCCTCGCCAGCAAGGCCAGGGCGTCTTCAGACGAGATTCCAACCCGCCCGGTCACCAGCGGCATCGGCGTCATGACCTGACCGACCGGCTTGGCCGGGTCGTCCTCGAAACGCATGTCGCGGTTCGTGACGATGCCTACCAGGCGCCCGCCCTCGTCGATCACCGGTAACCCAGAGATGCGGTAGGTGGCGCACATCTCGTCCACCTCGCCGATCGAGGCGTCCACGGTGGTCGTGATCGGCTGGTGAACCATGCCAGCTTCGGAGCGTTTCACCTGGTCAACCTGACGTGCCTGTTCGTCGGCCGACATGTTGCGGTGGAGGATGCCCAGCCCACCTTGGCGGGCCATCGCGATGGCCATGCGCGCCTCGGTGACGGTGTCCATCGCCGACGACAGCAGCGGCACCTTCAACCGAATCCGGCGGCTGACCCACGTGGAGGTGTCCACTTCGTCGGGAACCACGTCGCTTTGGTTCGGTTGCAGAAGCACGTCATCGAACGTGAGGCCAAGAGGCAGGAAAGGGGCAGGAACCCCGACCGGGGTTAGGTCATCGGAAAACATGCTGCGCGTCAGCCTTCCAGGGTCGCTGTTTCGAGTCTTCAGCCTACCCTGAGGCGGGCTTGCCGGGAGTCTGCCTCAGATCCGCTAGCGCTTCTCGCAACGTGGGGAAGCGGAACTCGAATCCTTGCGCCAGCAACGTGTCCGGCATCACCTTCAGGCTCGCTAGAAGCAGTTCGTTCATCATCTGCTCGCCGACGCCAAGCTTCAGCAGCCACTCCGGTTCGGGAATCCCGAGCGGTGGGCGTCCCAAAGACGCGGCAAACGTCCGGGTGAATTCGGCGTTTGAGACCGGGTTTGGCGCAGTCAGGTTCACCGGGCCTTGCAGTCGGTGATCGATGACGAAAAGCACTGCGGTCACCCAGTCGTAGATGTGGATCCAGGGGACGTATTGGCGTCCCGACCCCATTCGCCCGGCCAACCCGAGTTGGAACAGCCAACGCTGCGCCCCCAGAAAACCCCCCGTTCGAGTCAGGACGTTGCCAGTTCGAATCAGCGCGGTCGTGACGGGGGCGTGCCCAGCCGCTGCCTCCCACGCTGCTACGACGTCTGCCAGGAACCCCGTGCCAGGCTCGGAGTCTGCGGTCAGCACCTCAGACCCTCTGCCGACCCCGTAGATGCCCACCGCCGAGGCGTTCACCAGCATCTGACAGCGGCCGTCAGGATCGAGGGCGTCCACGACGCTCAGCGTGGCCGCCAATCGCGACTGAAGAATCTCGCCGCGGACGCTCGGGCTCCAGCGTCGCTTGGCGATCGGGGAACCAGCAAGGTTCACCACGGCGTCCACGTCAGACAGCCCCGGCTGGGAGATGCGCCCAGCCGAGGGATCCCAGCGGCGTTCGGACGCCGCCTTGGGTTCACGGCGAACCAGAGCGAGCACTTCGTCGCCCCGACTGATCAATGCACGGCTGAGTATCTGACCAAGAAGTCCGGACGCCCCGGTGATCGCCACGCGCATGTTGTGCAGTCTATGCCCGTCACAAATAAATGTTTCGCCCGGGTTCAGGTGTACTGGCCGTGCCAGATCACCGTCTGGAAGGCATTCCAAACCAGGAATCCCATGATCAGCCCACCGGCCCACCATCGTTGGGTTCGGGTGAGCGGCCCAAGCCCGAGGAACACCAGGCTCCAGGGCAGATACCAGGGGTGGAGGGCTTGCCCGAGCACGGCGACTGCGAGCGAACTCCAACCGACTGCCTGGAACGGCCGGTCGCTCCACCAGATGACTATCCAGGCCAGCACCCCGACCAGAACCAGATTTGAGATCAAGCCAACGACCGTCTTCCAGCCTGTGGGGTCGTGTCCGAGCCACTGAAGGATCGCTCCACCGCCGTGGGCGAGGATCGCGAACGGCGCGGGCGTCCGGGCCTCCCCCATCAGGTTCATCCAGCGCGTCCAGCCGAACCCGAGACCGGTAGCCAACGAGACCAGCACGAACGAAACTATCGCGACCGCCGTGACGCCGACTGTGCGGCGTCCGAGCAACCACAGCCTGCGAGGCAGTGGCGTTGACTGCAGCGTCGACAAGATGGGCAACCCAGCCACGGCTAGGACGGTCAGTCCCGCCTGCTGCTTCAGCGTCATGGCGACGCCGACCAACGCGGGCGCTATCACCCAGCGCGCGATCCAGTGGTGCCAGCGCAGCACGACCCACACCGACAGCAACGAGAACCCGGCCATCAGCGCGTCGTTGTGAGAGCCGCCGATGAAGTGGACCAGCAGCATCGGGTTCAGCCACGCCCACCATTGGGCGCGGGCGTCGAGGAACGTCAGCTCCGCTTCGTCCGCTTCGGGGTTCAGGCCGGCGACGATCCGTGGGATCAGGACGCCGATCAGCGCTACGCCGATTACGGCGGGGATTCGCATCGCAACCACAGACCAGTACGGGTGAGCGCCGGTAATGGCGACCACTATCTGGTGGACGCGAAGCGACAGCGGCGGGTACGCCACCCCACTGCCCGCCCACAAGGTGTCGACGTAGGGTGCGAATGGACCGCCTGCCATCGTGAGCCCGGTTTCGTAGGGATTTTGACCTTGCGACAGGATCCACCCGGTGTCTGCGTACAACACCGCGT
>CAYMMF010000009.1:5727-7904 GCA_964391475.1 uncultured Propionibacteriaceae bacterium
CCGCGTCGGGGCTGAGCACGGGCGGCGCCAGCAACAGCGGGAGCGACCACACCGCCACCAGCAACCCGGGGTGTGCGACCCACGGTTGGTTCGTGTGCGGACGAAGCCGGTACCAAACCCAGCACAGCAACGCCACCCCAACGACGATGAAGATCCGATCCCAGGGTTGCGGGGCGAGCTCACCGATAGCGTTGGCGATCGGGTCAGGCCACGCCGACTTGTTGAAAACGAACTCTTTGTTCGCGCTCCCCCACGCGATCAGAGTGGACGCCAGAAAGCCGAGCGCGGCGGCGCGTCGCCAACTCATCAGGGTTTTCAGCGTGGGGTGCACGCGCGCCAGTGTAGACGTGCCGGTGGTCTTAGCCGCAGTCGTCTGAGTGGCGAAAAGCACGATGGCCGGGGACGAATCCCCGGCCATCGTGGCAATGTTTCGGCGTTTCGCCTAGTGGGCTGCGTCTTCGTCGTCAGCGGGCTTCTCGACCACCAGTGTTTCGGTGGTGATCAGCAGTGCTGCGATGGACGCGGCGTTAGCGAGCGCCGAACGGGTCACCTTGACCGGGTCAATGACACCGGCGCCGATGAGGTCACCGTACTCGTCGGTCGCGGCGTTGTAGCCTTGGCCGGGCTCCATCTCGGAGATCTTCGCGACCACAACCAGGCCCGGCACGCCACCGTTTTCGGCGATCCAGCGGGCTGGTTCGGTGAGCGCCCGAGACACGATGCGGACGCCCGCAGCCTCGTCGCCCTCCTTGCCGAGCGAATCGGCGAGCACCTTGGCAGCATGAACCAGCGCAGAGCCGCCACCGGCGACAATGCCCTCTTCGATGGCCGCACGGGTGGCGCTCACGGCGTCCTCGATGCGGTGCTTCTTCTCTTTCATCTCGACCTCGGTGGCGGCACCGACCTTGATGACACACACGCCACCGGCCAGCTTCGCAACCCTCTCCTGGAGCTTTTCGCGATCCCAGTCAGAGTCGGTACGAGAGATTTCGGCGCGCAGTTGCTCAACGCGACCGGCGACGTCCTCGGGCGTGCCCGCGCCGTCCACGATGGTCGTGTTGTCTTTGGTGATGACGATGCGTCGCGCACGGCCCAAGACGTCAAGCCCAACCTGGTCGAGCTTGAGGCCGACCTCGGTCGAAACAACCTGACCACCGGTGAGGATTGCGATGTCTTCCAGCATGGCCTTGCGGCGGTCGCCGAATGCGGGCGCCTTGACAGCCACTGACGTGAAGGTGCCACGAATCTTGTTGACGACGAGCGTGGAAAGCGCCTCGCCCTCGACATCCTCGGCGACGATGAACAGCGAACCGGACGCCGCAATCACCTTCTCCAGCAGCGGCAGCAGCTCGTTCATGGAGCTGATCTTGCCGGAGTGAATCAGGATGTAGGGGTCGTCCAGAATGGCTTCCATGCGCTCTGGATCTGTGACGAAGTAAGGCGACAGGTAGCCCTTGTCGAACTGCATTCCCTCGGTGAACTCAAGTTCGGTGCCGAAGGTCTGAGATTCGTCGACGGTGATGACGCCGTCCTTGCCCACCTTGTCGAACGCGTCTGCGATCAGTTCGCCGATCTCTGCGTCGCGCGAGCTGATGGTGGCGACGTTGGCCATGTCTGCGGTGGTTTCAACCGGCCGGGACGCCTTGACGAGCGCTGCGTCGATGGCGGCCACGGCTGCTTCGATTCCACGCTTCAGGCCCATGGGGTTGGCCCCGGATGCCACGGCCTTGAGGCCTTCGTGGACGAGTCCTTGAGCCAGCACGGTCGCGGTGGTGGTTCCGTCTCCAGCGATGTCGTTGGTCTTGGTTGCCACCTCCTTGGCGAGTTGAGCCCCAAGGTTCTCGTACGGATCGGTGAGTTCGACGTCCTTGGCGACGGTCACGCCGTCGTTGGTGATGGTGGGCGGACCCCAGGCCTTGTCAAGGACGACGTAGCGGCCTTTGGGACCAAGGGTCACCTTCACGGTGTTCGCGAGAATGTCGACGCCACGTTCCAGCGAACGGCGTGCCTCCTCGTCAAACTGAAGGATCTTTGGCATGAGTACTACTCCCTATTGGTTATGTGTTGCCCGACGTCACTTTTCGACTACGGCAAGCAGGTCGCGGGCGTTCAGCAGCAGGTATTCCTTGCCTGCGTACTTCACCTCGGTGCCGCCGTACTTGCTGTAGATGACGATG
>CAYMMF010000009.1:7985-33374 GCA_964391475.1 uncultured Propionibacteriaceae bacterium
TTGATCGTGACGGCCACGTTCGTGCCCTTTCTTCGTTTACGGGCTCCTTGTTGGAGCCTGATTTGGTTCAGGTGTTTCCCAGGCGTCGTCGCGGTGCCGCCGTGGGTCGCTGGCACCCTCATGGTGAGAGTGCCAACCCGAAATCTATACCCCGCTTAGCACTCAATCAACCTGAGTGCTAAGCGGGTCGCACGCCACGCGACGATTCTTCCCTGGCAGACTGCCCCCAACGCCATGCCAGTGCGAACCTTCGAAACGGCGCTGAGTTGCACGAACTGACTGCGGCACGGCACACTAGATCCGTTACTGAGTCTGACTCAATAAGGAGTTTCCCGATGTCCTGGACCGACCACGCCATCTTCTGGCACGTTTACCCGCTCGGGTTCGTGGACGCCGAAGCCACCGCCACGTCCAACACAACCCACCGGTTGCCTCAACTAGCCAACTGGCTCGACCACGTGGTTTCGCTGGGTGCGAACGGGCTTCTGCTAGGCCCGATCTTCGCCTCCGCCAGCCACGGCTACGACACCACCGACTACTACCGAATCGACTCGAGGCTGGGTGACGAGCAGGACTTCGCTCAGCTGGTCGGTCAAGCCAAGGCGCGCGGCGTTCGGGTCGTACTTGACGGGGTGTTCAACCACGTGGACCAAAACCATCCGATCGTCGTCCGAGCTCTCGCAGGCGGGCCCAATAGCGCGGAAGGCGCCTGGATTCGGTGGTCTGGGGAATACCCCTACGGATTTGAGGGCAACGCGAACCTGGTGGAGCTCAATCTGAGCAACCCCGAGGTGGCTAACTATGTGACCGACGTGATGTGCCACTGGCTGGAACGAGGCATCGACGGCTGGCGCCTGGACGCCGCGTACGCTGCTGGGCCGGACGCCTGGGCACCGATCGTAGACGCGGTGCGCGTCCGCCATCCTGAGGCTTGGCTCCTCGGCGAGGTTCTGCACGGCGACTACGTCGACTTCGTGAAACGCTCGGGCGTCGACAGCCTCACCCAGTACGAACTGTGGAAGGCGATCTGGAGCTCTTTGAACGACGGCAACTTCTTCGAACTCGCCTGGGCGATGGAACGTCACCAGGAATTCTGCGAAAGCTACACGCCAAACACGTTCATCGGAAACCACGACGTCACCCGCATCGCCAGCCAACTGACGACCCCAGGCACTTTGGATATGGCCATCGCGCTGCTTCTGCTGCTGCCTGGAATCCCGTCCATCTACGCCGGCGACGAGCGTGGTTTCACAGGGGTGAAGACGGAAGGCCAGTTCGGGGACGACGCGGTTCGTCCGCCATTCCCGCAATCACCCGACGGGCTCGCGCCGTTCGGAATGGACGTCTTTGAGCTTCACCAGCGACTGATCTCGATCCGCCGTCAGCACCCGTGGTTGACCCACGCGTCGGTGAGCGTCGGCGTCCTGACGAACGAAACGATGACGGTCGAACTTTCCTCTGGGCAAGACAAGCTCACTTTGGCGCTCAACAACTCCGACGAAGCCGCGATGCTGCCGGGCACCCACAACGAACTCGGGGTCGCACCGCGAGGTTGGGCGCTGGGCTGATCGCACCAGCCTACGCGGGGTTGTCAGACGCGCCGGGCGATGATCGCGATCGCGCCTTTGGGGGTGGGCGTCCCGATTATCGTCGCGGACGCCGGGCCGGCCAGCCGGAGCTGACGCCGGAACGCCGCCGGATCGACCTGGAGACCGCGCTTCTTTATCTCTAGAGTTCCGATGCCCTCAGCGCGCACCCACGCTCGCAAGGTTTTCAGTGACCAGGGCAGCACGCCCAGCACTTCGAACGCAGTGGCGAACGGTGTGGGAGTGTGTGCTGCTGCGCTCAGGTAGGAGACGTCGCGATGGATCCGGGTGGCCCCGATGGTTGCCGCGACCTCACCGATCAGGCCCGCTCTGGCGATCGCCCCATCTGGTTCGTAGACGAACGCCCCCAACTCCCCCACCTCGACGTCTTGGGCTGGGGTGTCTCGGGAAAGCTCGACGCCGCCCACCACCGCGCGTCGGCGTCCGGGAGTCACACCGCGCGACGCCGCCCACAGCGCGCACTCTACGAGTTGGCCCGAATCGGAGACCCACTCGGCCTCCACCCCGTCTGGGATCAGGGACGCCGGTAGCCCAGGCCCTAGCTTCACGCAGGAGATCCGGCGGGCGTCCAGCAGCGAGGTGACGAAACCCCAAGGCGGGGAGAAGTCTTCAACCCGCCAGCTTCGCCCTCGTGGCGTCCTACGAGAGGGGTCACAAAACACTGGGGTCGAAGTGGCCGGGTCGAAAAGATCTACGATGTCACCAACCGCCACCTGGCAACCTGCGTTGGCTTCGGCGAATACTGCGGTGACCGGGTCTTTCTCGATCGCCGCTACCTTAAGGCCGGCTTGCCGGAACGCACGGGCGTCCGCGCCGATGCCGCACCCCAGATCTAGCACTGCGGTCGCGCCCAACGCGACGAATCGCTCGGCCCTTCGGGCGGCGACTGCCGCCCTTGTGGCTTGCTCCAGCCCCTCAGAGGTGAAAAACATGCCGGCGGCGTCAACGCCGAATTTGGACGCCGCCGCTCGCCTCAAAGCCACTTGGGAGAGCACTGCCGCCGCCCGTTCCGGGGAGGTTTTGGCTCTCAACAAGGTGGCGGACGCCAACGAGGACGGGTCAGCCTCGGCTGTCGCAGCGTCCAGCAATTCGACGGCCTCGTCAGAGACCAGCCAGTGAGCGGTCGTTATGTCCATTTCATTGGTTCCGCCAGCCAAAACCCTAACGGCATCGCCTCAGGTCAGCTCGGAGTCCGTTCCCTGCCCAGTTTTGGGAGCAGGAGTTGCGGCCTGTTGGCTCGCCGCGACCTCTTTGAGTGTGTCACTGCGAACGCGACCAGCGGTGCGCAGCGGCAGCCCGAGTGCCAAACCCAGCAGGAAGAAGGTAACCGCAGCGATGCCCACGATCATCGACGCCGACACCATCGGGTCTAGGTACATTGACCCCGCGTCGTAGCGTTGAGCAGCACCCAGCAGCGTCTTCGAGTCGAGCCAGAATTTGCCCAGCATCACCACCGTGGCAACCACACCTGCGATTCCAAGCAGCGCCAGCGCAGCTTTCAATACCTTCATGGCAGCACAGTACTGCCTGCCACCCACATCGGGCTCTCAGTCGTCGTCCTCCAAAACGAGCTCGGGGTAGACCGACTCCCACATCGCGTCGAAGATCTGCTGGACGGGATTGTCGAGGACGCGGCTGGCGACGCCCTCGCGGGCGGCCGCCTCGGCGACTGCGATGGCGACAGTCGCAGAAACGTGCCTGATGTCTGACACCCGCGGCAGCAACGAGGTGCCCCTCCGGGACGGGTTGGCAAGCCCAGCGACGGCTCGGGCGGCTGCTGCGATCATCTTGTCGGTCATTCGAGTGGCACCGGACACGGCGACGCCCAGCCCCATGCCGGGGAATACGAACGCGTTGTTCGCTTGGGCGATTTTGTACTTGACACCCTCGAAAGTCACCGGGTCGCACGGTGAACCGGTAGCGATCAGTGCCCGCCCGTCCGTCCATGCCAGAAGGTCGGCGGGGTGCGCCTCCATTAGCGAGGTGGGGTTCGAAAGCGGAAGGATGATCGGACGCTCAACGTTGCTCGCCATCTCAGAGATGATGTCGTGGGTGAAGGCACCGGGTTGACCCGAGGTGCCGATCAGCACCGTGGGTCGCACATTGTGAACCACCTCGGCTAACCCGACCTTCCGCCCGGTAACCGGCTCCCAATCGACCAGTTCGTCCACCGACCGGGCGTATGGGCGTTGGAACGGCCGGATTCGGTCACCTAAGGCACCAGTCAGGAGCCCTTGGGAACCCAAGCCCCAGAATCGGGCGCGCGCGTCGTCTGGGTTGGTTCCCTCGGCAACCATCATGTCGACCAGCAGGTCAGCGATGCCGACCCCGGCTGTGCCAGCCCCGTGGACGACGATGCGCTGGTCGCTCAACTTCTGCCCCAAGGATTTGACCGCAGACAGCACCGCTGCCGCCACGACTGCTGCCGTGCCCTGGACGTCGTCGTTGAAGGAGCACGTGCGGTCTCGATAGGTCTCGAGGATTCGGTGCGCGTTGGCAGCACCGAAGTCTTCCCAGTGGATCATGGCGCCAGGGAACGTGTTGGCGACGCCTGTGACGAAGGCCTCGATGAACTCGTCGTAGCGCTCACCGCGCTCCCGCGAGTGGCGCCGCCCCAGGTACAACGGGTCTGATAACAATGCGAGGTTGTCGGTGCCCACGTCCAAGACGACGGCGATCATGCGGTTGGGGTCGATCCCGGCGGCTGCGGTGTACAGCGACTTTTTGCCTAGGCAGATCTGGATTCCGCCCACGCCCTGGTCACCGATGCCAAGAATCCCCTCTGAGTCGGTGACGATCACCAGATCTACTTCGTCTTGTTTACGCCCGGTGCCTTTCAGGCTGCGCTCAATGTCTTCTGGCCTGTCGATGGAAAGGAAGACGCCGTGCAGCCTGCTGTACCACTGGCTGAACTCCACGATCGCTTGGCCGATGGTGGGGGTGTAGACGATGGGCATCATCTCTTCCAGATGCTCGCTCAGCAGCCGGTAGAACAGCACGGTGTTTCGATCGCGGAGCCCAGCCAAGTATGCGAATTTGGCCAGGTCGCCTTCGGCGCGTTGGTACTGGGCGTACGCCCTGTGCAGTTGCGCCTCAAGCGGTGTGATACCGGTGGGCAGTAGACCGATCAGACCAAGTTTTTCTCGTTCTTCCCAGGTGAACGCTGTGCCGCGGTTGAGCCGCGGGATCCGTAAAACCTCGCTGCCACGAACGTTGACCTTGATCCGGGTGCCGTGGTGGCCGGGCAGGATTTCGTAGCGACGCTTTGCAGACATGCCCCTATCGTACGAGCAACGGGTGGCAGGCTCAGCGCTCTACGAGGATCCCGTCGGCGTCCGACCACAGGCGCTTCCCGGGAGCGAAGGTCACCTCGCCGAAGGTGACCGGGACGTCCACCTCACCAACGCCGTCTTTGGCTGACTTGCGGGGGTTCGTCCCCAGCGCCTTCACGCCGAGATCGAGGGTGCCAAGCTCAATCGAATCCCGTACTGGACCGTTGATGATGACGCCTTCCCAGCCGTTTTCGACGGCCGCCTTGGCGATCATGTCGCCCATCAGGGCGCTGGCCAAGGACGCCCCGCCGTCCACCACCAGCACCCGCCCGATACCGTCGGTGGTTGACAACAGCTTCTTTACTAGGGCGTTGTCGTTGGCGCAGCGGACGGTAGCCACGATTCCGGTGAACGCTGCGCGGCCACCGAACTGGCGGAACTGCGTCTGGCAGGACGCCAGCGCCTCTTCATGCTCGTCGTAAAGGTCGGCGGTGCTGATCATGATGAACTCCTTCGTTCGGTCATGGGGATTGGAGAACACGGAAACCCTTGTTGAACCTCATTATCGATGATCGGCTGGAGTGATTCAGGGCAACAACTTTTACTACGGTATCGAATGGGTGCCGACTTGGGGCTGCACATCGGGCTGCATCGCGAGAACCGGGTGAGGTCCATCCATTCGTCGCTAGCGATTGAGGGGAACCTGCTTTCGCTCGCCCAAGTGTGGCTCCGAGCGACTCCGCACATACCAAGCAGAGCGGGAAGGGCACATGCATTGCTTGGTTATGCATCCGGGAAGAGGTCGTCGGCGAAGAAGGCGTCGGTCAATGGGCTATTCACGAAGAGCCAGAAAAACCTTCCGCATCTTAAAAACCAAAGCACCCCCACAACGTCACTTGACAAACATAGAAGAGTCGAACTGGCCAGTAACCCGACAGTTGACTCGTCCGCTTTTAAAGACCAAAAGTTTCGGCACCCCCACAATGCTGGGATGCCGAAACTCTGGTTAGGACGATAGCGCCTGTCGAATATTTGGTTATTTATAAGGGTCACCAAATAGGTCAAGTGGACCTATTTGGTGACCTCTTCCGTATTGCTGTCATCTTGTGGGGCGACGTCCTGGCCTTGGCCCGAACGTCCTTGACCGTCCTGCGTAACGATGACCATCAGCGCCGCTACAACGATCGTCTGTGCGATCGTAAACACGGTGTTCCAACCCACTTGTCCGGTCATGAAGTTGTCTGCAGCAGCCGCGATGCCGAGCAGAGTGCCGAACACGCCAAAGAGAATGAATACTCCGCGATTCATGGGTCTAGCCGCCCGGGCAGGCCCATCAGGTATCTTCTTACTCTTACCCGTAAATATCTTTGCAGCGGATTGTATCAACCCGTTTTGCCAAGCGACACAGCTAAGAATCAGAGCAACACCGAGCCACTGGAGCGCCGACGGCCATTCCGAGAACAGCGGGCCAGCGATGATGACTGAGGTGACCGGGGAGAGCAGCAGGACACCTGCCGAGAGCGTCGGATCCAACCAAACTGAACCATACTGAACCATGGTCCAAGCAGCAGCCTGGCCGAGGACGATCAGCAAAATCAGAGAAATCCAGTTGCTCATGTTGATAGGATCTCCGGCCATTGTTGCTTCCTGCAGCGTTGGGTTAGCACCCAGACTTGCTGGAAGGACCATTTCGCCAGTAGTCGGATCCTTGGTAAGAACGCCCTGGGTGATGTTGAAGCCGTTGCCACCCGTAAACATCCAGATAACCGCAGCGACACACTGCGCAAGCATGGTGTACATCATCGGCTGGATGTAAAGGTCCTTGCGAGGAGCACTGGTCGATGCCTTACGGGACAAGTAGAGGTAGACGGAGTAGCAAATACCAGAGGTCAAGCCGGCGGCAGTACCAATCACAGAGGTCTTGACACCTGAGATCATCTCTGGACCAATGGCCGCGTCGGCCGGCTCAAAAACACCGCCGGTGAAGAGAACACCGACAATCATGACCGGCAGGATAACCACGAAAGACTTCGGCAGCTTGAACTTATCGATGGCCGCCGACAGCATCGGCACGATCACGACCTGGAGGTTCAGCAGGATTGCTGCCACACCCGAACCAATTAGGAAGATCGAGTAGTTCCAGGCTACAAAGTCAACGCCAAGGAACAGGCCCGAGATCACAGCGAAGATAATGCTCTTGCGCGGTAGCGCTTGCTTCTTGCGCATCTCGTTTAGGCCAAGGGGAAGTAGGATCAGGAAACCCAAAAAGACGCGCAGGAAAGCCTGAGTCGCGGGGTCCATGTTAGAGGCTTTAACCCACAGTGGGGTGCCTGAGAGAAAAAGGGTACCAATCAGGAGAACCATAACGGCTCTGCCGTGGGTCACTTGTTTGATTGGCACCGGAGAACGAGGCGCCTTGATCGTCAGTTGACTCATGGGAGTTATCGTACATGTCGATTTGAGGCTCGTCCGGCTTTCGATGGAGATCATGTCTAGAGCCCTTCGGCGACGAACAAGGTTTCCATCCGGTCGGCTTGTTTGTCGCTAATCAGGTCTGATCCGACCTGCTTCTCAAACCATTGGCCAGTTGAGCATTTCAATTGTTTTCATCAGCGAGAGCTGGGTTGGTTTTTGTCAATGCTTCGGCGTTGGGAAATCTGGTTGGTTCTTGCTTGTTCGAGGCCGGTGCGGTGTCTTCCAGCAGCCAGTCTTTGCCGTCGGTTTCGAGGGCGTCGACGAAACGCATAATCCTCCCTGGCGGAAACCACCCCCGCCGGTCCGGAACCCGGTCGTAGTGTGGGTTCATGAAGAATGCGCGTGCGGTTGTTGTCACCAAACCCGGGGATCTGTCCGTCCTTGATCTCCGCGAGATCGCTGTAGCCGCACCCGGGGCTGGCCAAGTGCAGGTGGAGGTGATCGCCACCGGCGTCAACTTCATAGACGTCTACCGACGCCAAGGCATCTACCCAACCCCCACCCCGTTCGTCCAAGGCGACGAAGGCTCCGGGCGGGTGGTCGCGCTAGGCGAAAAAGTCACCGGTTTCGCCGTGGGCGACCTGGTGGCGTGGTGCCAAATCCACGGCAGCCAAGCAACCCTGATCAACGCAGACGCCAGAAAACTCGTCCGCGTCCCCAACGAAATCGCCCCGGTCGATGCCGCCGCCGCAATGCTGCAAGGCCTGACCGCCCACTACCTGGTGACCTCCTCATACCCGATCAAACCCGGGGACGTGGCCCTGGTCCACGCGGCCGCTGGCGGGGTCGGACAACTACTCACCCAGCTGATCACACACCGCGGCGGCACAGTCGTCGCCACCGCCAGCAGCGACGAAAAGCTCGCCATAGCCCGATCCCGAGGCGCCGCTGCCACCATCAATTACTCCGAGGTGACCGATCTCGCCGCCGCGGTTCGACAAGCCGCCGGACGCGGGGTAGACGTCGTCTACGACGGCGTGGGTAAAGCCACCTTCGACGCATCATTGGCTTCGATTCGACCTCGAGGGATGTACGTGCTCTTCGGTGGGGCCAGCGGCCAGGTACCCCCATTCGACCTCCAACGGCTCAACGCCGCCGGGTCGCTATTCATCACCCGCCCCACACTGGTTCACCACATTTCAGACCGCGCCGAGTTCGAGCAACGTTCCGCAGAACTCTTCGACTGGATCTCCAGCGGGACACTGCAGATCACGATCGGCGGACAATTCGAATTCGCCGACGTAGCAGACGCCTACGAGACGCTAGAAACCCGCCGCAGCACCGGCAAGCTGGTACTCACACCCTAAGGCGCCTGCGTCACCAACCTCCACCGGTAACCACAGTGGGTTTGCCCAGATGAGCAAACCCACTGTTCGTACTCACACCCCAGCTGTGACGGTTGCGTTCTCGAACTGGGCCTTCAGCTCTTTGAGCGCCTTCGCATGCTCGGTCTTCAACTCAGCCAGCGGCTGCCCAGCCAGGTACTGCAGCAACTCCCAGTTGCGGCGCCGATCTTCGACGAACCCCACGATCGCGGGGGAACAGACGACGCGCACCAGGCGGGAGTCTGCGTCCGTGGTGTACACGAACGGAACCCGCCCCTGGCGAGAGTCGGCGTCCAACTCCACGAACTCGTGAATCGGTGTAGCACCCGCCTCGTCCGCTGGCTTCAGCGGACGGAACTGGCGCGCGAACCGCGCCTCACCCAACGCGAAGTCGGCCGGGGTGATCGGAACGTTGAGCTGCTGCCGCTTGCCGTCGGCGTCCACATGCGCCAGCCGGTTGGTGACCCACAAGTCGGTGACGTTCGGGTTCCCCACCAAGCTGAACCGCTCGTCCATCGACTCACCCGCACGGGGGTCGTGAACGAACAACGGCGAAACCCGCGAACGCACCGCGAGTCGGCCGCGCTCGGCCGCCAACTCGTCCGAGATCCCCTGCTCGCTCTGGCACGGCGTGTAAACATCGAGCAGCGCAGCACCCTCGTCGTAGGTGAGGAACTCGTTCGCGTTCGACAAGAAATGTGCCTGCATCGACGTCGTAGTCTGAATCACCAAAACGTCAGGGTGGAAGCTAGCCAGCAGCGCCAACTCCTTGCGAGCCTCGCTCTTTCCAGGCGACCGCTTGCCGTACCTGGCCAAGTCGGAATCCTGCGCCACGAAGCTTGCCGTGGACGCCTGCCCGCCGGTGTTGCTGTACCCACCGGTGTTGAGCACCATCACCTTGATCGGCGTGCCTGATGTCAAGATTCGAGACAAAGCCCCGAACCCGATGTCGTAGGTTGCCCCGTCCCCACCGACGGTGAGGAAGTTAGGCAGCAACGTGCGTTCCTCTGAGGTGAAGCTCTGCCAATCCAGCATCTCCAACTCGGAATCATGGGTGGCGGGACGATAGTCGTCCGCCAACTCCAGCCTCGCGATGCGCAGCGCACGGACGGCGT
The DNA here is from genome assembly GCA_964391475.1 of uncultured Propionibacteriaceae bacterium. Classification (GTDB taxonomy): domain Bacteria; phylum Actinomycetota; class Actinomycetes; order Propionibacteriales; family Propionibacteriaceae; genus Propioniciclava. The sequence continues at coordinate 17,780 of CAYMMF010000009.1, forward strand.
CGATCGCCTGCGCGGCAACCCCCTCGAACAGGCCTTTGGCTAGGGGCTGCGCGTCAGAAAACAGGCTGTTAACCCACGGGTCGCGGTAGGGGTTGAACGGCATCGTGGACGCGTACACCGACGAGCAGCCGGTTGCGTTCGCGATCACGGTGGCCGCAGGCCCCTCGCCCGTCGGCCCGCCCTCAAGCAGGTAGACATGCCGCTCAAGCCCAGCCAGCGCAGTATCGATCCGTGCGATCCGGTCGACATCCGAGGCCGGAACCGCCTCACGCTTAGCTTGCAGCCCCACCATAAGTTCGGTCGCCTCGTCGAGGTTGGCCTCTCGCCGGTTCGCGCCGAGCTCGTTGCTGGACGCCATCACCAGTCGGATCGCGGTGACCTCGCCGCACCCGCGACACGCCCCGTGCCCGCCGGTGAACGTGTAGTAGTTATCGCGGTCGAGCAACATTCGCTTGGCGTCGGCTCCCCCGCCGGAGCGGAACCGTTCCGGCGTGTTAGGGGTCTGGGTGAGGAAGTCGAACCTCTCCTCGAGCATCACCTTGATGTCGTCGTCCTGCTCGGCGGCGATCAACGCGTTCGGGCCACAAACCTCCACGCACTCCAGGCAGCCGGTGCACTTCCACGGGTCGATCGTGGCCGCGAACAACCCGCCGGATCCTGGCTGGCGCTTCTCGAGCGCGTCGAAGAACGCGCGCGTCCGCGACACTGGGAAGCTGCGCAGGTGTGAAACCAGCCCGCTCAGCGCGTCCGAATCGGATTCTTCCAAGACCTCGACCCCGGCCGCTGCGACGATGTCGGCGAACTCGCGGTCGTCCTTACCAGTCGACTTGTAGGACGCCCGAACCGCTTCGGCGAGCGGGGCCACCGCAGCCAGCAGCGACTGCGTCGCGTCCGAATCGAGTTGGGCACCCCTGATGCCAGTACGCAGCAGGTCGTCGATCTCGAACACCGAGTTGGGGATCGCCGCATCTGGGCACACCAGCGCACAGTCGAGACAGCCGGTGCACAGGTCGTGGGCGAACAGCGGGACGGTCCTCCGGAACAGCCCCTTGTCTTTACCCGCCGCTGTGCCGGGCGGGACGAACAGCCCCGCACCTGGAAGGACGGGTGCTTCAGAGATCGTGCCCTCCTTGAACGGCCGACCCGTCATCAGGTCGTAGTAGCTGTAATCGAAAAGCCCATCAGCCGAGGTGCACCCAGCTTCACAGCCAGCCATCTGAGCCGACAGCGAGGCGGTTCGCAGCGGCAGCGGCGCCGCCAAATCAGAGATCGCCATCAACTCTGGGCTGTCATAGTCGACGAGCGCCGCAGCCGCCGCTCCGTCGAGCACGCAGGCCATGTTGGCGTCCACCACGGCGTCGCCCTTCGACCCGAACTTTTCGGCGACCTGGGCGCGCACCTTGGCCATGATCTCGTCTTGGGACGCCCCGGCAGCCACCCCTTCGACATGGGCAGCCACGACACCGATGAACGCGATGCCCATCATGCGGGTTTGCAGGTTGGGGTCGGGAGCATGGTTCTTCGCCACCCCGAACGCGTCGACAACGTAGAACCGGATCCGCTTTTCGCGCAGCGTCCGGCGGGCTTGGGTGGGCAGGTCACGCCACGCCTGTTCCGGGCCAGCGTTCGACTGGAGGATGAACGTGCCACCCTCAACAAGGCCTTTCAACGGGTTGGTATGCGCGAACACCTTGTGATCGGGGCTGATCACAACCTCGACGTCTTCGAGTTCGGCGTTGGTTACCAGCACCGGCTCTGGGCTCAAGGTGATGTAGTAGTTAGTCGCTGCACCCGACTTCTCTGAGCCGTACTTGGGTGCCGACTTGCTGTACATGCCCAGCACTCCGGCGAGGATGTCGGTCAGCAACTTGCCGGTCGCGATGGTGCCGTAGCCGCCCACAGAGTGGAACCGCAGTCTCATCGCCGAGTCGGGCAGCAACTGGGGGTTCTCGCCGACGGTCAGCGCCATCGCTTCCGTCTCCGGGTAAGCGGTGCGCAACCGATCCTGAAGCGCCTTCAGTTCGCCGGTCGCGTCCGGATCGAAGAACTGCGACCCCAGGAAGATCAGCGGCGGGAGCGTTTGGGCGTCCAACGCGCGGAACGCGGCGACGAGGTGACGCGGCTGAAGGTCGTGGCCACCCAGCCCGAAGATTGCGCTCGACAACTCGGGGCCCGCACCCTCCAGGGCGGGGATTCCCGGGTAGCGCACCCGTTGGCTGTTCTCCAAGCCCTTGTGGACGGCCGCAGTCACCAACCCGGTGAGTGCCATCTGATCGGAACGCTCCAGCACCAGAACCGACTTGACGCCCTTCAGCGCCTCAACCAGTTCTGCCTCGGGGAACGGCTGCAGACACTTCACCGAGATCAACCCAGCCTTGATCCCCTGGTCACGGACGGCCTTGAGCACCGCACGGACGTCGTCGGTCACCGATCCCAGCGCAACCATGACGACCTCGGCGTCCTCGCAGTCGTACGTCATGATCGGGTCGTAGCGGCGTCCGGTGAGTTCGGCATACTCGGCCATCGCCCGACGTACCAACGCGGGCACCTCCGAGGCGAAGTGAGTCAGGTGATCAACCGCCCCAGCCTGGAAGTCGGGCTGGTTCTGCACCGGACCGGTCATTCCTGGGTTGTGCGGGTCGACGAACGCTGGAACCAGTTGCCTTGTGCCTCGGGCCGGGGCGTGACGCCACTGCCTACCCCACGCGTCGCGGTGACGCTGCGGAATCCATGCCAGCGTGCTTGGCAGCGACGCACCTTCGTCGTCGGATTCGATCGCGTCGGCGTTAGCCGCGAGGTAGCTCCGCAACGCGTCCAACTCAGTCGCCCCGAAGTCGTTGGCGTGACGCTGAAGCCAGACCGACAGTTGGTGGACGCGGCCCTTCGCGCCAAACAGAATCTCCTGGGCGACGGTGGGGCACGCGATGCGTCCGGCAGGATCACCAAGGTACTCGCGCAACAACGCGGGCTCGGGCAACAACGCCTCGCTCATCATGTGAGAGGTCGAGAAGCCGTCCATCGCGTTGGCGACAGGAATCAGACTGAGCGCCGACGCGCGATACGAGATCGCGGCGAGATCGGCAGCCTCTTGGGGGTTCGCGCCGAACAGGATCGTGTAGCCGGACGGAAGCAGGGTGTAGACATCGTCGTGGCCCGCCATCACGTTGAGCGAATGCTTGCTGACGACGCGAGCGGCGACCTGCAGGACGAAGCCGCCAGCCTTCTTGCCAACGGTCACAAAATGCGACTCAAGCGCGTAAAGAATGCCCTGGCTAGACGAGGCGTTGGAGATGAACTGCCCACCGGCCAGGGTGGCCCCGAGCGCGCCGGACTGAGCTGAATGCTCGCCTTCTGGCTCAAAGAAGAACGGCCTCTTGCCGAACACGTTGACCGCGCCCGAAGCCCGCGCGGCCTCGAAGAGTTCCGCGATCTCAGTCGACGGGGTGATCGGGTAGCCAATCACGCCACCACAAACGTGACGCATCACGTGCGCCACCGCAGCATTCCCGTTCGTCACGAAAGGCAGACCTGGATACTTCGGTGTCGTCTCAGTCATGCCAGCCAGGCTACCCCGGGCTCCGTAAGAGTTAGTCAGGTAGACACATAGCGAACGTTCTACAGCTTGGTGACGCTCCACCCCTGCGGACGACCGTCGCGGTACGGCATCACGCCGTGGAACTGCGCTACCGAATCGTCGAACACCAGCGGCAGCCAGGTGTAATCCCCCTCCCACATGGGGAGATCGTTCAATTCGTCTAGCGGAACCCAGTGCAAAGTGCCCTCGTGGTTGGACTGCGGCGGCTCGCCTTCGAACCCGTCCACCAAGAACACGAACCCGAACCAGTCCTCGCCATCGGTGCCGAACCCTGGCCAACTGATCGTGCCTTTGAGCTTGAACGAGGTGAGTTCGACGCCAGCTTCCTCCCGCAGTTCGCGGCGCAGGCAGGCCACCACGTCCTCGTCGGATTCGAGTTTGCCGCCCAAACCGTTGTATTTGCCGAGGTGGTGATCGGTCCACTGCTTGCTGCGATGTACCATCAGCACCTTGCCGTCCCGAACCAGGTAGGCCAAGGTTCCGATGATCGGGCGCGACGGTTCGGCGTCCGCAATCGGATCGCCATTGCAGAAGAGTTGGTCCATGGTCAGTGCCGGCAGTTCCACCTTCGGGACGCTGACCGGCTTGGCGGGGATACCTGCCACGGTGGTGTGCGGCGGCACCTCGTGGAGCACCACCGACCCCGCGCCAACCTTGGCGCCCTCCCCCACCCGGATGTTTCCGAGGATCTTGGCGCCCGCGCCGATCATTACCCCGCGTCCGATCTTCGGGTGACGGTCACCGGCCTCCTTGCCCGAACCACCGAGCGTCACCTCGTGCAACATCGAGAAGTCGTCGCCCACCACAGCCGTTTCACCGATGACCACCGATGTGGCGTGGTCGAACAAGATTCCCTTGCCGATCACGGCTCCAGGGTGGATGTCGACCGCGAACACCTCAGAGATCCGACTCTGCAGGTAGAGAGCCAGCGGCTTGCGTCCCCTCACCCAATACTCGTGGGCCACCCGGTACGCCTGAAGCGAGTGGAAACCCTTGAAGTACAGCAGCGGGCTGGTGTAGCCGCGGCAGGCCGGGTCACGGGTTGCCACCGCCTGGAGGTCGGCCCGGATCGCATCCTGCACCCCGGCGTCGTTTTCGAAAACGTCGGCGATCATGTCTCGCAGCGTGAGCGCGCTGACGGTTTGGCTGCCCAGTTTGCTGGCAAGGATGTATCCAAGCGAAGCCTCCAGGCTGGACTGCCCGAGGATCACCGTGTTCAGGAAACCTGCGAGTGTGGGTTCGTTGGCGGCATCCGTGGCGGCTTCCTCACGGATCGTCTGCCACAACCGGTCATCAGGCACTGTCTGCATGGAGCCAATCTTGCCGGACGAAAAACTGTACGCCCACCCTCCGGACAGCGCGTGGGCGACTAGTCGTCCACCAGCGCGGTTGAGGGTGGCTCGGGGACGGGCACCATCTCGCGTTCTCGCGACCCCGGCGGCGGGATCTGCGCCAGCAGGATTCCGGTCATCATCAGGCCCGCACCCATCAACGCCCTGCCCGACATTTGCTCATTGAGCAAAAGCCAGCCCCCGAACGCCCCGAACATGGCCTCCAGCGACATGATCATAGACGCGTGGCTTGGGATGGCGTCCGCTTGAGCCACCACCTGCAAGGTGAACGCCACCCCAACCGAGATCAGCCCGGTGTAAAGGATGGGACCAACCGCGTACGGGACGCCGGCGAAAGGGGCAGACTCTAACGCGAACGCGGCAACCGTCGAGAAGAGCGCATTCACCACGAACTGAGCCACCGAAAGCCGCAGCACATCCGTCCGACGGGCGTAGTGGGCGAGCGCCATGATGTGGAACGCCCAAAACGCGGTGCCGCCGAGGGTGATCGCGTCGCCGGAGTTCATCTTCGCGTCCACCGTCACCGTCAACAGGTAAAGCCCGACCACCGCGAACCCAGCCCCCACCCAGGTCGTCGAGTTGGTGCGATGCCCAAGGAACAACCCGAACACCGGCACCAGAACCACGTAGAGCCCGGTCACGAACGCGGCGTTGCCCGCGGTCGTTGTCTCAATGCCGATCTGTTGCAGGATCGAACCACCGAAAAGCCAGAACCCGCAAACGAGCCCCGGCCAGATGACGGCCCGCCACCGCCTCACCCTCTCGTCTTTCGCCACGCCGCGTCGCCAGTCAAGCCAGGCGATCACCGGGAGCAACGAAAGCGCTCCGATGGCGAACCTAACCGCCGTGAAGGTGAACGCCCCGATGTGGGCGCCCACCGATTGGGCAACGAATGCGAACCCCCAAATCGCTGCGCACGCCAGCAGAAGAAAGTTGGCGCGGATTCGCCTGCCCTCGGGGCTCACACCAGCACCGTTGAGACCGGCAGCGAGGGGTGCGCCCCGATGTCCAGGTCTGATGGTGGCAGACCTTTTCTGACCAGTTCTGCTCCCAACGCGGCGATCATGGCGCCGTTGTCTGTGCACAAGGCGGGTCTGGGACGCCGCAGCTCCACACCCAAGTCTGCAAGCCGCTGTTCGAGTAGTTCGCGCAGCCGGGAGTTGGCGGCTACCCCGCCCCCCAACAGGAAATGCTTCAACTCGAAATGCTCGGCGAAATCGGCTGCCTTTGCGGTCAACACGTCCGCCACGGCTTCTTGGAAGGACGCCGCAACGTCGGCGGTCGGCACGTCCACCCCGTCGAGCCGGGCTGTCTCGATCCACCTGGATGCCGCGGTCTTCAACCCCGAAAACGAGAAGTCGAAGCGGTGCCGAACCAGGTCTTTGGGAGCGGTCAGCCCGCGCGGGAACCGGATTGCTCGCGGGTCGCCAGCTTGGGCTGCGGCGTCCATCACCGGCCCGCCTGGGTAACCCAACCCGAGAACGCGGGCCACCTTGTCGTACGCCTCGCCAGCGGCGTCGTCGATCGTGGTGCCGACTTGGGTGATCTGGCTGGCAATGTCGTCCACCAGCAGCAGCGACGTGTGCCCCCCGGAAACCAGCAACGCTCCGAACCGCTCAGGCAGCGGCCCATGATCCAACAAATCGACCGCCACGTGCCCGACTAGGTGGTTCACCCCGTACAGCGGCTTGTCAAGCGAAACGGCGAGCCCCTTAGCGGCCGCCAGCCCGACCACCAGCGCCCCCATGAGACCCGGCCCGGCGGTGACAGCCACGGCGTCGATTTGGTCTGGATCCACGTCCGCCTCGGCGAACGCCCGCCTCAGCGTCGGGACGAACGCCTGAAGGTGCGCCCGGGACGCCACCTCGGGCACCACGCCGCCGAATCGGACGTGCTCGTCCACCGACGAAGCCACGGCGTTCGCCAGCAGATCGTGCCCCCTGACCAGGGCTACCCCCGTCTCGTCACACGAGGATTCGATTCCGAGAACGAGCGGCTCGCTCACGCGATTTCCAACCACTCATCAGGTTCGTTGAGCGCGCGGCTCATGACCAGCGCGTGGCGGCCGGGGCCGTAATAATTTACCCGCTTGTGCACCGGCAGGAAGCCCATCTCGGAGTACAGGTGGTGCGCCGCCGAATTGCCAGCCTCGACCTCAAGCATCATCTGGGACGCTCCCATCGCCTCGGCCCACTCCACACCTGCTGCGACGAGCTGGCGTCCGATGCCCTGACTGCGAACATCGGATCTGACAACAACCCGGTGCAGGTCTGCCACGTCTTCCACGGTCTGGAAGGTGGCAACCCCCACCACCTGGCCGTTGAAATCCCTGGTCGCGAGAACGTGGCGATCGGGGCTGATCAACTCGTCCCGCCAAGCCGCCGCGCTCCAACCGGCGTGATCGAAACCATCCGACTCAAGCGCGACGATGTCGGCCAGGTCGGATTCGAGTGCGCGTGACATGATCATCTGCTTCTCCTTCGCAGCCCACGCCGCGTGCTGGCTAACGTGGATTTCGTTCGGGTTGGCACCTCGGCGTCCGGACGCCGCAGGTACAACGGTTCGTGACCCATATCGGGGAGTTCTGACCCGACCGCCGCCAAGAAGGCGGCGTCGAGTTCAACCGGCCCTTGGGGCTCCCCCACCAGGCTCGCGCCCGGGCCTGAAAGCGGTAGCGGTGGGACGTTGTTCGGCGCACTCACGTGAGGACCGTCCACCCTTGTGCCGGTGGAGACATAGCGCGCCCAATAGACTTCACGTCGCCGCGCATCAGACACGACCACGAATTCCTTGGGCGCGTCTTGAAGAGCCCACTGCCTGGCCACGGCGTCCAAACTGCACACCCCGCGTACCGGGATTCCCAGCGTTTCGCCCAGAGTTAACGCGGTCACCACGCCGACCCGAAGGCCCGTGAAGGGCCCGGGGCCGACCCCAACCACGATCTGATCCAACAAAGACAGCCCCACGCCTGCGTCTTGAGCGAGTCGAACCACAAGCGGCATGAGTTGCTCGCAATGAGCGCGCGGATCTGCGACCACCCCGAAGTTCAACTCGTTACCGTCTCGCGCGAACCCCACGCGGACGTCGGTAGAGGTGTCTATTGCCAACGTGAGTGTCATCGATACTCCTTGCCGAGGACGTCCAACAGTGCCGCGCGATCCCAGCGGACACCCACGGGGGTGACGTACACCCAGCGCGTCTCGTCGTCGCGCGCGTCACTGCGGCGAATCTCGATCTCGAGACGGTTGGGGTTCAAGCTTTCGGCGACATTCGAGCCCCACTCGACCAGCGTTACCGAATCCGCGAGCGACTCCTCTAGATCCAAATCCTCCAGTTCGGCGGCTCCGGCGAGCCGGTAGGCGTCCACGTGAACCAACGCAGGCCCGCCAGATGGCGACCTGTGCACCCTGGACAAAACGAAGGTGGGAGAAATCACCGCCCCCGAAACCCCCATGCCCTCGGCAAGCCCCTGGGTGAACGTGGTCTTGCCGGCACCAAGATCACCTGCGGCGATGATCAGATCACCGGGACGGACGAGAGCGGCAAGCCGCCTGCCCAAGTCACGCATGGCATCGGCGTCGGCAACCTCGACGATCACCGGCAACGCACGTTGCAGAACCCAGCAGTCGTCCTCTGCGCCGACGCGGGCAAACCCGCGACGGATCCACCACGACTCGATCTGGGGAAACTCGCGACGACAAAGCAAACTCACGGACGCCTCGCCAGATTCGGCAAGCGCCTCCAGCACCACCTCGACCATGAAGGCGGCCAACCCAAGCCGCTGAAATTGGGGGTGAACAGCTACCCGACTCACCCGAGGCACCGACTCGTGGCGGGAAACCAGCACGGTCGCCGCCGGTTCGTCCGCGACGAAAGCTACGAAACCGCTACCCGACGTCAGCGCATCAGTCAGTGACGACACGGTCTCCGCCAAGGCCGCCGGAGGAGCGCCAAGCGCGGGGCGTGCCGCAAAAGCTGCGTGCATCACCGAAAGCATCGCTGGCACGTCGACACGCCTAGCGTGTTTGATCGTCAAGATCTGACCGTTCGGGAGCAGAGCCTCAGCCAGTGTTTCCGGGTACGCCTCAGCGCCACCCGATGGGGTGGTTGAGTCACCATACTGCTCGTCGTTGAGGCGGTCCTGGTCAGGCACGATGTTGGCCATGGCTCACCCTTGCAGTGTCGAAAACCTCGCAAACCTTACCAGCGGGGGTCATCGGAGGTCCAAGCAGCGATGACGCCGGGCATCAGCCTGGCCAGTTCCTGCGGTGGGATCGGGCCCGGATTAGCCCTTGCCGTCATCGCCTGGAGAGAAGCCCCCAGCAGCGCCGCCTCGCGGGTGCTCGACCCCGACGCCAGCAGCGCACCGCAGATTCCCGACAGCACGTCGCCAGACCCAGCCTGCGCTGTCCAAGCTGGCCCGGAAACGGCCAACTCCACCCGCCCGGATGGTTCTGCCACGTACGACGTGGCGCCCTTGAGGAGCACCACCGCGCCAGTCCGTTTCGCGGCAAACCGAACCGCCGACACCGGATCAGCATTGACTTCTTCGCGGGTGACGCCCACCAGCCGCGCCAATTCGCCAGCATGAGGAGTCAACAACACCAGATCGCTGCACTGGGCAGGCAGCATCCCGATCGCGTCGGCGTCCACCACCGTCGGCAACCCAGCAGCCAGCACGTCGGCGACATCAGCGGCCCCGTTCGATCGCTCGCCCCAACCCGAACCAATCACATGCGCCTGCACACGACCGGGCGCCAACACGACATTAGGCAATGCGCCCACGACTGCGTCGCGGGCCGAGCCGAAGTAGCGCACCATGCCAGCGCCAGCGTGGGTCGCACCCTGGCAAACCAGAACCGCGGCCCCTGGGTAATGCTCGGAGCCAGCGTCCACCCCCACCACCCCGCGAGCGTACTTGTCACTTTCAGGCCCAGGACGCGGCCAACGCCTCGCCACGTCAGAAACCTCCCAAACGACCAAGCTGGGATCAGGAAGCTCCAGGCCGATATCGACCAACTCGATACGGCCGCATCGGGACGCCGCAGGCTCCATCACCAGGCACGGCTTCAGCCCACCGAAGGTGACGGTGACGTCCGCAGCGAACGCCTCGGTCACGCCACAACTGTCTCCGGCTAGCCCCGATGGCAGATCGACGGCAACCACTGCGACGCCGGTGTCGGCGCAAGCGGCAGCGAAAGTCGCCACGGCGTCCGGTAGCCCGCCGCGCCCGCCGATCCCCATCACAGCGTCGACAACCAAATCCACCTCGCCAAGCGCCGCCATCGCGCCGAGAGCGTCCACCTCCCGGCCGCCAGCCGCTCGTAGCGCCGCCCACCCCTCGGCGTGGGCCTCGCCCGCCGTCCACCAAACGGCCACCGAAACCCCACGCCCGGCAAGCATCGCACCCGCCCACAGGGCGTCGCCGCCGTTGTTACCCGGGCCACACGCCACCAGCAAACTGGCCTTGTGGACGCCAACCCTGCGCAGTTCGACTTCGATCACCTCAGCCAGCCCGGACGCCGCCCGCAGCATCAACGCCGAGGTGTCCACCAGTTCGAACGTGACCAGGTCTGTCTGGGCAACCTCGCCCAACGCGAAGGCGGCCTCCTCTGCAGCCCGGATAGCCGCCACCGAATACACATGTTTCATCGCTCCCCCTCGCAAACCACCATGGCTACCGCGACCCCAGCATCGTGACTGATGGAAAGGTGCACCGATTCGATCCCCAACTCGACGGCTTTCGCTTTCACGCTGCCGGTCAAATCCACAATCGGCCGACCGGTTGGAGCCGACGACACAACACAGTCGTGCCAAACCAAACCGGTCGGCGCACCCAACGCCTTGGCCAACGCCTCCTTCGCTGCAAACCGGCCCGCCAGCGTCCGCAGCGATCCCTCACTTTCTTGTGGGCTGAACACTTTCTCGGTGAATCCCGGACGCGCCACAGCCGCGGCGAATCGCTCCAGCGAACACACGTCCACCCCAAGGCCGATTATCACGGCACCTCCCGAAGAAATTCGATCCAGGTCGGGATAAGTTGTCCCTTGTGGCCTCACGATATCCCGGCCACCATGCCTGCACGAAGGAGGTTGGGGGTGACCCGCGGCATTGAGCCCGACGACGACCCGTTCGGAACCTACATCACGCGAAACCGCAACGAATGGGCCAGCCTGTCGGAAGACCTGCCCGTTCGGGTCAGCGACGAAATGCTCTCCAGGTTGCGGTCAGTTCTCGACCAGATCGATCGCAAACAGGTCTACCAGGTGTACCTCCCACTCACGGAACTCACCAACCTCTACGTTGAGCACGCCCGCCAGTTGTACTCAGCCACCCACGAATACCTGAACCTGAGCGAACGCAAAACCCCCTTCATCATTGGGATAGCCGGATCCGTCTCGGTCGGAAAGTCGACCTCGGCCCGGCTGCTGCGCGAGTTACTCACCCAAGGGCCTGGGCACCCCCAAGTCGACCTGATCACCACGGACGGCTTCCTGCTGCCCAACCACGTGTTGGAAGAACGGGGGCTGATGAGGCGAAAGGGCTTCCCCGAGTCGTACGACCGCAAAGCGCTCCTCCAATTCGTCATGGACGTAAAATCCGGAGTCTCCGAAGTCAGCGCGCCCGTCTACAGCCACCTCTCCTACGACATCGTCGCTCACGAACAGATCGTGATCCGCCAGCCCGACATCCTCATCGTCGAAGGTCTAAACGTCCTCCAGCCAGCCCGGGTGCATCACGACGGAACGTCCGGGCTAGCCGTCTCAGACTTCTTCGACTTCTCGGTATACGTGGACGCCTCCGTCCGAAACCTTCGACGCTGGTACCTGGAGCGATTCATGCTCCTTCGAGAAACCGCGTTCCGCGACCCACGCTCGTACTTCACACGCTTCGCCGCCATGGACGTGGACGAGGCGAAGGCCTACGCCGGAGAAATCTGGGACACGATCAACGGACCAAACCTGATCCAAAACATTCTGCCCACCCGCGGCAGGGCAACCGTGATCCTGCGCAAGAACCGGCATCACGCAGTCGACTGGGTGAGAATCCGGAAGATCTGAGACGACCCACCTAAGAGTTGGTGTGGCGTCCGTCCAACCGATTCCAGACCGCCAGCGGTAGGCCCGCCAACAACACAAGCGCAACCTGGGCGAAGATCGAATCGAGCAGATCGGTGGTCGGCCCGAGCAGATACCCCGCCCACATCAGGATGGTTGCGAAAAGCAGACTCGCCCAATGACCCAGCCGCCAAGAGGTCGCCGCGCCAGCCAGGCCGGACGGACGCAGCGCGGCAAACACCAGCGCGGCGACAATCAGCACCTGCAGCAGGGCTCCGGCGAAACGGGGGCCAACCATCGACCAGGCCAACGCCATCAACGCGGCTGCCAGCAAAAAAGTGCCCCGCTGGGAATCCGCAGTGACCTTGCGCGGCGGTCGCGGCTTACGGGGCGCCTTGCGGAACCCCGCAACAAGGAATGGGAGCGCAGCCGACACCCCAGCGATCGCCGCCCACCACCAAGGCAGGCTCGTCCACCGAGGCCCGCGAATCGCAGCCACCGTGACCAGCAACGCCACATAGGGAATCAGCGACACCAACCCAAGATTCGCCCGCCACGGGCCCACGACGTTACGCAACCGGTGCGACACTGCAGCCACCCCCGGAGCGGCAGCCCAAGCAAAAAACGGCACCATCGCGGCGAACTGGGATTCGAACTGGAACTGCGGCAACAGAGCAATAAGCGAACTCACAAGGACGACACCGCCGACCAGTATCGCTCCGGTGAAGCCGACAACCAGATTCAACCCGCGGTTCGGCTGCGCGTTCATTGCGACAATCGCTCCCGCACCAAATCGGCAAGCTCTTGCGCTACAGCAGTAGCCTTGGGCAAAGTGTCGGCCTCGACCATTACCCGCACCACGGGTTCGGTGCCTGAGGGACGCAGCACGACCCGTCCGGAACCGCCGAACTCCCGGTTCGCTGCGGTGACGGCCCCGGCGATCACCGGGTCAATCCCGGCCCGAAGCTTGTCGACACCCGAAACGTTGATCATCACCTGAGGCAACCGGTCCATCACAGCCGCCAACTCCGCAAGCGAGCACTGCTTTCGAACCATGCGCGCAGCAAGATGAAGCGCAGTGAGCACCCCGTCGCCAGTGGTTGCGAACTCGCTCATGATCACATGGCCGGACTGCTCCCCACCGAGGGCGAAACCGTTCGCGTTCATCGACTCGAGGACGTAACGGTCCCCCACCTTCGTCAGGTCAACCCGAATGTTGTGCTGCTCCATCGCCTTCAGGAAACCCAGGTTACTCATAACCGTCGCCACCACCGTGTCGGAATGCAACGAGTGGGTCTCCGACATCGCTACGGCAAGAATCGCCAGAATCTGGTCGCCATCCACCACGTTGCCCGCCGCATCGACGGCAAGGCACCGGTCGGCGTCCCCGTCGAAAGCGAAACCCACGTCGGCGCCATACTCGACGACCGCCCGCTGAAGGTCACCTGTGTGGGTAGAGCCGCAGTTGGCGTTGATGTTCAGGCCATCTGGAGTGGCGTGGATCGGAATCACAGTCGCGCCCTGAGCCTCGAACGCTGCTGGCCCAGTCATGTGAGCCGCACCGTTAGCGCAGTCAAGCACAACTTTCAGACCAGAAAGACTGGCGTCCTGCCCCAGGCTGGAGACCAAATGAGCGACGTAGCCTTCAATCGCTCCCAGATCGTCGCGCACTCTGCCCACCCCGGCGCCCAACGGACGATCCCAAGGCTCGCCGAGACGCGACTCGATGGCGTCCTCCAGCTCGTCAAGCAACTTGACGCCGCCCCGACCGAAGAACTTGATGCCGTTGTCTTCCATCGGATTGTGCGACGCAGACAACATGACCCCAAGGTCAGTATTCATCTCGTTGACCAAGTACGCGGTGCCAGGGGTCGGGACGACGCCCAACCGGACGACATCAACCCCAGCGGATGCCAAACCCGCCACGACAGCGGACTCCAGAAATTCGCCAGAGGCTCGTGGGTCGCGGGCCACAATCGCAGACGGACGGTCAGCGCCGAACACGCCAACCGCACCGAGCACGTGTGCCGCTGCCACAGAAAGCTCCATGGCGAGCCCAGCAGTGAGGTCGGCGTTAGCCCGGCCCCGTACTCCGTCAGTACCGAATAGCCGAGACATCCAGCCTCCGGATCAGCGCTTGCTGTATTGGGGAGCCTTGCGGGCCTTCTTCAAACCGGCCTTCTTGCGCTCCTTGATCCGGGCGTCGCGAGTCAGCAACCCGGCCTTCTTCAGCGCCGGACGGCTCGCTTCGGCGTCAATCGCGTTGAGCGCACGGGCGATCCCAAGACGCAACGCACCAGCCTGACCGGTGACCCCGCCACCGACGATCTTGGCGATGACGTCATAACTGCCCTGGACGGCTGCCGTCTCGAAAGGCTCGTTCACCGTCTGCTGGTGGAGCTTGTTCGGGAAGTAGTCCTCCAAGGTGCGACCGTTGATCTTCCAGTCACCCGACCCGGGAATCAACCTCACCTGGGCGACGGCCTGCTTGCGGCGGCCGGTAGCACCACCAGCGGAGATGACTGCCGGACGGGCGCCGGGCGTCGCAGATGACGGGGTGGCCTCAGAACGGTACGCGATCTCGCGATCGGCCTCGTCGGTGAAAGGAGCAATCTCGTCGTCAATGACGGCGGCATCGATTTCGGTCACTACGTTTCCTTGGTTCACTGAGCGATCTGGGTGATCTGGTATGGCTGTGGTTTCTGGGCTGCGTGCGGATGCTCTGGACCGGCGTACACCTTAAGCTTGCCGATCATCTGGCGGCTGAGGCGGTTCTTCGGCATCATGCCCCAAACCGCGCGCTCGACCGCACGCCGCGGGTCAGTCTGAAGAAGCTTGCCGTACGACACCGAGCGGAGACCGCCGGGGAACCCGGAGTGCCGGTATGCCAACTTCGCGGTGGCTTTGTTACCCGATAGCGCGATCTTCGACGCATTCACGACGATGACGAAGTCGCCAGTATCGACATGCGGAGCGTAAGTCGGTTTGTGCTTCCCTCGTAACAGGGTCGCCGCCGTAACGGCGAGGCGGCCCAACACGACGTCGGAGGCATCAATCACATGCCAGTTCCTGGTGACATCACCAGGCTTGGGGCTGTACGTAGACACGGTCGGTGACCATCTTCCCTGTTTGAGCTAACTTGGTTCGCATCGCACCGGACGCCCCAAACCGGGGCAGTACACCAGCGCAACAGCGCTTTAGACTACCTCTCAGCGTGGGCCCGGTCAAAATGACCAAATAGTGTTCAGTCGGCCCCCACAAGGTTAAGGTAGAGCCCATGAGTTCAAAGGTGAGCAACCAAATAGTGCAGGTGACGAATCCCGACGACGTACGCAACGTCGTCCTGATAGGAAGCGCCGGTTCCGGCAAGACGTCGCTGTTCGAGCAATTACTCAAGGCGCGCGTAGCTGGGTACCGAGGCGAGAAGGACGACGCAGAACGACTCTCCCAGCTCTACCTGGCGTCGCTGGCCACCGGTGACACGCTCGTCAACCTCCTCGACGCCCCAGGCCACACCGACTTCGTGGGCGAACTGCGGGCTGGCATCCGGGCTGCGGACGCCGCGATCTTCGTCGTGTCCGCCTCCGACG
>CAYMMF010000009.1:33384-33723 GCA_964391475.1 uncultured Propionibacteriaceae bacterium
GCAGCACCCGAGCACTCTGGGAGGAGTGCAGGCGCACCAACCTGCCTCGGGTGATCGCTCTCACCAAGCTCGACAACGCCCACACCGACTTCGACTCCGTCGTCGACGATCTTCAAACCAGCCTGGGTGACGGCGTCCTGGCGACTCACGTGCCGGTCGGCGAGGGCGAGGCGATCAACGGAACCGTTGCGCTGCTTTCGTTGACGAAGCGCGACTACAGCTCCGGAAACCCCGAACTCAGCGAAGCCGACCCCGACGACGTCCTCGTCGACACCCACCGCGGGCCGCTGATCGAGGGTCTAATCCAAGAGACCGAAGACGACTCGTTGATGGATCGCT
>CAYMMF010000010.1:0-28503 GCA_964391475.1 uncultured Propionibacteriaceae bacterium
CCTCAAGAGCAAGGAACTCGCCCTTCCACGGGGTACCATCGTGACCGTAGCCGAGCAGACGTTCGATTCCTGCACCGATACTGGCCTGATCAACCTCATACAAGTCAGCAGCGTGAGCGATCGCGATCACTTCAGCCACCTCAGCAGCCTTCAGTTGCTGGTGAGCATGATCCAAAGCAGCAAACGCCTCCCCACCAGACGCAGGAGGAGGAACAGTGTCAACGACGGGGGTGGTCATACCCCACATTATATTAGAACACACGTGCGAACACAAGCGTTTTTCGCAGGAAAACCACCCCCAACGCCCAGGGGATTAATGCCTCCCAGTCCGCTCACCCAGCAGGGCAAGCAGGCCCACCTCACGCGACGAAATAGCCGAGCTAACGCTCCCTAGAGCGCACCCTTTGTTGAGGGCACGACGCCCTCGATGCGAGGGTCGAATGCCACCGCGTCGCGCAGGGCGCGGGCGAGAGCCTTGAACTGCGCTTCGACGATGTGGTGCGGGTCGCGACCAGCCAACAATCTCAGGTGCACGCAAATCCCGGCGTTCATCGCGAACGACTCCACCACGTGTTGAGTCATCGATCCGGCGAACGGAACTCCCGTCCCACCGATCAATGCGTAGATCTGACCTTCGGGCTCCCCCGAACACGACACGTACGGCCGTCCGGCCAAGTCGACGACGCAGTGCGCTAACGCCTCATCGAGCGGCACGCTGGCGTCCGCGAACCGCCGAATGCCGCGCTTATCGCCCAGCGCCTCACCAAACGCTCGCCCAAGCACGATCGCGGTGTCTTCCACCACGTGGTGACCATCGATACCGACGTCACCGACGGCGTCCACCTTCAGATCAAACAGCCCGTGTTTCGCCAGAGCTGTGAGCATGTGATCGAAGAACCCCACACCGGTCGAGATGTCCGCCTGGCCGGTACCGTCCAGGTCGATCTCGACTGTGATCGTGCTCTCGGACGTCGAGCGGTAAGCCGTGGCGACGCGTGCCATGTTCACTCCTGCAGTGCCGCCGCAGCGGCGTAGAAAGATTCCATCTCATGAGGCGTTCCCGCGGAAACGCGCAGAAAGCCGGTCGGGCCAGTCTCGCGCACCAAGACGCCGGCGTCCAACAGGGTCTGCCAGGCAGCGTGCCGATCCCCGAACCGACCGAACAACACGAAGTTGGCGTCAGAGTCGATCACTTCGAACCCCATCCGAGGAAGCCGGACGAGCATCTCGTCTCGCACAAGTCGCAGTTGATCGACTTTGGCGAGCATCTCGTCTGCGTGCGCCAACGCAACCTCAGCGATTGCCTGAGTTTGCGCCGAAAGGTGGTAAGGCAATCGGACGATTCGGCAAGCGTCAACTATCGCGGGGGCCGCAGCCAGGTAACCCACCCGCCCACCGGCCAGCGCGAAAGCCTTGCTCATGGTGCGGCTCACGATCAAGTTTCCGTACCTGGCAAGCAGATTCAGCGCAGATGCGTCCGGCGTCGAAGAGAACTCCTGGTAGGCCTCGTCCACGACCACCAGCGCATCGGTTCCGGCGAGAATCCGCTCAAGCACATCCAACGGGGTGGTCGTACCTGTGGGATTGTTCGGTGTGGTAATGATCACCACACTCGGCTCGTGAGCGGTGATCGCGGCAAGCGCGTCGGCGGCGTCCACCGTGAAGTCGGGACGCCTGGGGGCGGTCGCATACTCGGTGTGCGTGTCGCGCGCATATTCGGGGTACATCGAATAAGTGGGGCCAAAGGTGAGCACCAGGCGTCCCGGACCCCCGAACGCACCCAACAAGTGCGTCATCACCTCGTTGGAGCCATTCGCAGCCCAGATATTGGAGGACGTCAATCCGTGACCCAGGTACCTAGCCAGCGCCGCTCGAAGCGCGGACGCCTCGCGGTCGGGATACCGATTCACAGCCGCCGTGACCTCCATCACCGCGGCTGCCATCGCGTTGCGGATCTGCTCACTGGGCGGATACGGGTTTTCGTTGACGTTCAGCCGTACCGGAACGTCCAGTTGCGGCGCACCGTAGGGCAACTGCCCAACCAGTTCCGGACGAAGTGGCAGGTCGCCCAGGGAGGGATTTATCTTCACTCCGCTCCCCCGATACCCCGGAACTCGATCGCGGCCGCGTGGCCAGGCAGGTGCTCGGCGCGCGCGAACGTCTGAACCGTGGGGCCGATCTCCGATAGAGCCTCGGCGTCGTAAGTGATCACATGCACGGTCTTTTGGAAGCTGCGCGCCGTCAACCCGGAGCTGTACCGCGCGGCACCCGCGGTGGGAAGGACGTGCGTCGAACCAGCTGAGTAGTCCCCCAGCGGCACCGGAGACCATGTTCCGACGAATATCGCACCCGCGTTGCGAATCCGCGACGCTACCTTCTCGGCGTCGCGGGTGTGCACTTCGAGGTGTTCTGCGGCGTAGGCATCAGCCACTGCAACCATCTGGTCAATGTCATCGACCAGAACCACCGCTGACTGGGAACCCGACAGCGCAGTGCGGATCCGGTCCGTGTTAGCCAACCTGTCGATCTGGCTGTCGAGAAGTTCGTTCACCTTCTCGGCCAACTTTGGTGAATCGGTGACTAAAACCGAGCCAGCCATCGGATCGTGCTCGGCCTGACTGATCAGGTCGGACGCCACATGTGCGGGGTCGGCTGAGTCATCGGCCATCACCATGATCTCGGTCGGACCAGCCTCTGAATCGATCCCCACAAGGCCGTGAAGGTACCGCTTGGCAGCCACCACGTAGATGTTGCCCGGCCCGGTCACCATGTCAACCGGTTCGCACAAGCCGGGCACCCCATGAGTGAACATCGCGACCGCCTGGGCGCCCCCAACGGCATAGACCTCGTCGATGCCAAGCATGTGGCACAACGCCAGAATGCTCGGGTGCGGCCAGCCGTCGTGGTCGGCGTGAGGAGGACTAGCGACGGCCATGGACTCTACGCCCGCCACCTGAGCTGGAATCGCGTTCATCAAAACCGACGACGCTAGCGGAGCCAACCCACCTGGCACGTACAAACCCACCCGCGACACCGGCACACTTCGGATCTCTACTTTCGCACCCGGGGCAAGTTCAGCGTTGAGCGAGTCCGGGTTCCGCTCAACGGCAGACACGACGCGGCGCCGGCAAATGCTCTCGGAAAAGGCGGCGCGAACCTGCGGATCCAACTCTTCTGCGCACCTTGCCAGCACATCTGTTGGAACCCGGAACGACACGGGCACCACATGATCGAAGCGTTCGGCGAACTCAGCCAACGCTTGCTCACCGCGCTCGGCGACCGCATCACAAATGGGTGCGACTACGGCCATAGCAGCCTGCACATCGAATTCGGCGCGGGGAACCACCTCGCGATAGTCAGGTTCTGACCCTCGGACGTCAATCAAGCGCAGCTTCATACGGTGATTGTATGGGAGCCATGTTCGTCGGCTTGGGCACTGTCACCAACGTGATCACGGTGGTGGTCGGCTCCCTGCTAGGGCTGTCGTTCGGCCACCACATTCCGGAGCGCACAAAAGACCTGATAACCACAGTCTTAGGGCTCGTGACCATAGTGGTTGGTGGCCTGTCAGTGGTTTCAGTCAGATCGCCCGAACTGCTCGCGGCTGTGGGGGAAGGCTTTCCCGTTCTCGTCGTCCTCGGCTCGCTACTCATCGGTGCCCTTCTAGGGTCATGGTGGCGGATCGAGGAGCGACTCGAGAGCCTTGCGGACGGCATCAGGCGCAAGTTCGTCTCACAAGACGAGTCGTCCAACTTCGTGGACGGATTCGTCACAGCAACCCTGCTGTTCTGCATCGGCCCGCTCTCGATTCTGGGATCGTTCTCCGACGGTCTAGGACGTGGCATCGAACAACTGCTGGTGAAATCGGCGTTGGACGGGGTCGCCGCCATGGCTTTCGCGTCCACATTCGGCATCGGTGTCATGCTCGCTGCAGTCCCGGTAGCTGTGTATCAGGGTTCCTTGACTGTCATCGGCATGGTCGCGGGCGACTTCCTGCCGATAGCTGCCATTGATGCCATGGGCGCCACCGGTGGGGTGATCATCATGGGGTTGGGCATTAGGCTCCTCCAAATCAAGGCGATTCCCGTTGGAGACCTCCTACCGGCCTTGCTGGTTGCCCCGATGCTGGTTCAGGCGATCGTCTGGATTCGCTGAGCAGGCTCAGGCGATCAATGCTGGCAGCGCCGCAACTTCGGCCAGCGCCTGTTCGACCGCCTGTTTGCCCGCGGCCAACGCGTCCTCACTGTGCGCTATTTGGGCCTGCATCAGCGCCTGGTATGGGGCAGCGTCCTCCCCCACCCTCACCGCGACCTCGGCTATCGGGTGAAGAAGTTCGGCGACTATCGCGGCGTCCTGCAGCAGACCGAACTCGTCAGTGACTCGCCGCCAAGACTTGACCAGCGGATCCAAATCGTCGCCGTAGGCGTCCCTGATCGCTTCGATCGAGTACCTGACCGCCTTGCCTGACTTGCGCACCTCGTGCCACATCAAGATGGCTGCGTGCTCGTCCATGGCCAACGCCTTCTCCCGCTGGCGCGCCACGCGAGCCACCGCTTTCCCCACTAGCAGTGACAACTCCTGCCCAGCCGCTCCCGACTGGGTGACAGGCGGGTCGGCGACGAAATCCGCCAGCCTGACCATCAACAACTCGTACCGACTCGAATCCATCGTCGCGACCAGATAGTCGTGCCCAGCGTCGTGAAGCTGCCGCAGTTCGCCCAGGACGCGGCGCGCAGCCTGGCCGTCCACCCCGGTTTCAGCGAACAGGTCTGACATGTGCGCGAGCAGCACCTCGGTGTCGCGGGGACGCCCCAACTGCTCGCCATGCCACGCCAACAACTGCCGAAGTTCCGTAACCGATTCCTGCCGAAACAGCGAACTCCACACCCGCAGCGTGCTCCTAGCTCGGCGGGACGCCACACGCGACGCATGAACTGCATCGTAGGCGTCCGCCCTGACCGGCTCCTGCTTGGTGCGCAACACGTCCGCTTGTCGGGCTAGGTACGCAATCGCAACGCTGGACGCCGACACCTGGTCACTCATTTTCCTCGCTCCTCCCGTGCGAACGCTGACCCGATCATGGGCACGATCAGGGCAGCAAAAGGCCAGACGGCAACAGCAGACGGAGAGTGCAAGGCGAAGGCAACCGGAACCTTCGCACCTGGGACTGCCGCTGCCAACCTGGGCTCCAACTCGCCGGGGCCGAGCCAACTTGCAACAAACAGGCAGATGACCGCGGCGAGCAGACCCGCAATGGCTGCTACCACCGGCATCGGCCAGCCCAGTTTCTTGAGGCTAATCCAGGTGACGATTCCAATCACCACACCCACCAGGAAACCAATCGCGGCGAAGTAGGCGTCGATGGCGAATAGCGTACTGATCTCGATGGAAGAAAGTGTTGCCCGTCCGTCTGGCTGGATCACATAAGACGGCAGCGGCGCAATAGCGAACCACAAAAAGGCTGACAATGCGCCCAAACCCGCGGCCACAACACCGACCACGCCGATTCGTACGGCCCACCCCGACAGACTCACGAGGTTGACTCTAGGCGCTCACGCTGGAGGGACCCAACAAAGCCTTCAAATCCGCCATTAGCGCCGGAGAGGTCTGCACTCGAAGTTGCTCGTCCAATCGCCACAACGTGTCTCTTCCGGGGCTGAGAAGACGCAACCGCACCTCAGACATCCCAGGGTGGTTTTGGAGCACAGCACGCAACTGCTCCACGACCACCGGCGTGCACCGAGATGTTGGCAGCGACACTGTGACCGTGCCAGTTGTATCCGCTTGAGTATCAGGGAACGTGATCTCAGAGGCCACCAATTCGACGGACTCCTCTTTGCTGCGAGCCTTACCCTTGATTCGAACCACCACGTCGTTCGCCAGCAACAACGCCACCGATTGGTAAGCCTTGGGGAAAGCGAGAACCTCAACCGATGACTCCAAGTCTTCGATTGACAGGATCGCCCAGATATCCCCCCGCTTGGTCTGTTTACGCTGGACGCCGGTCAACAATCCGCAGATCGTCACGTCAACGTCGCGTGGACCGTCCTCAGACATCAAGGTGGCCAGACTCACATCCCGGTTGGCCATCACGATGTGCTCCAGCCCCTGCAACGGATGATCGCTGACATAAAGCCCGAGCATCTCGCGTTCGAAGGCAAGACGGACGTGCTTCTCCCATTCCGGGAACTCGGGAATCGGCGGGGCTGCGACCCCTTGCGAGGCCGAAGACCCCATATCGCCGAACAGGTCGTCCTGGCCGATCGCCGAATTCCGCTTGAGGTCAATCACCTCATCAACCTTCGACTCGAAACACTCCATCAGCGAGCGTCTGGTGTGACCCAACGAATCGAATGCCCCGGCCTTGATCAGCGACTCCACTACCCGCTTGTTGCACACGACAAGTGGCGCGTTGTCTAGGAACTCGTTGAAATCCGAGGCCTTCCCGTGTTCACCGCGGGCGTCCACGATCCCGGCAACAACGTTGTTGCCGACATTCCGAATCGCTCCCAGGCCGTACCGAATGTCAGTACCAACCGGGGTGAACCTGCCTTCCGATTCGTTCACGTCGGGGGGCAACACCTTGATACCCATCCGGCGGCACTCGGCGAGGTAGACCGCGGTCTTGTCTTTGTCACCCTTCACGGATTCAAGTAGGGCTGCCATGTACTCAGCCGGGTAGTTGGCTTTGAGGTAAGCAGTCCAGTACGAGATGACCCCGTATGCGGCCGTGTGCGCCTTGTTGAAGGCGTAGTCGGAGAACGGAACCAGAATGTCCCACAACGCCTGGATTGCACCCAGAGAGAAGCCGTTGGCGATCATACCCTCGCTGAAGGGTTTGAACTCGGCGTCCAACACCTCTTTCTTCTTCTTGCCCATCGCGCGACGTAGCAGGTCAGCCTTACCCAGGCTGTACCCGGCAACCCGCTGGGCAATTTGCTGAACCTGTTCTTGATAAACGATCAAGCCGTAAGTGGTTTCCAGAATGTCGGCTAAGGGCTCCTCCAACTCGCGGTGGATCGGCTCAATGGGCTGGCGACCGTTCTTGCGAAGCGCGTAATTGGTGTGGGAATCCGCACCCATCGGGCCGGGTCGATACAGCGCAAGCGCGGCGGAAATGTCTTCGAAGTTGTCCGGTTGCATAAGGCGCAGCAGCCCGCGCATGCCGCTGCCGTCAAGCTGAAAAATCCCCAGGGTCTCGCCACTGGCAAGCAAGTCGTACGACGCCTTGTCTGACATGTCTGTGCTCAGTTGATCCAAATCCAACTCGACACCCCGGTTGATTCGGACATTCGCGACCGCGTCGTCCAGGATCGTCAAGTTGCGCAACCCCAGGAAGTCCATCTTGACTAGGCCAAGCGCTTCGCAACTTGGGTAGTCGAACTGGGTGATGATCTGGCCGTCCTGCTCCCGCTTCATGATCGGGATGACATCCAGTAGCGGCGCGCTCGACATGATCACACCGGCTGCGTGGACGCCCCACTGCCGCTTGAGCCCCTCGATGCCGCGAGCGGTGTCGACCACCTGCTTCACTTCGGGATCCGACTGGTAGAGCTCGCGGAACTCCGCTCCCTCCCCGTAGCGCGGGTGTTGCGAATTGAACACCTCGGCGATCGGCACGTCTTTGCCCATCACCGGCGGGGTGTAAGCCTTGGTGAGTTTCTCCCCCATCGCGAACGGCTTACCCAGCACGCGTCCGGCGTCCTTGATCGCCTGCTTGGCCTTGATCGTCCCGTAGGTGACGATCTGACACACCCTGTCGTCGCCGTATTTTTCGGTGACGTAACGAATCACTTCACCGCGCCGCCGCTCGTCGAAGTCGACGTCGAAGTCGGGCATGGACGGACGCTCCGGGTTTAGAAACCGCTCGAAGATAAGGCCGTGCGGAATCGGATCAAGATCCGTGATTCGCATCGCGAACGCGCACATTGACCCGGCGCCTGACCCTCGCCCGGGGCCAACGCGGATGCCGTTCGCCTTCGCCCAGTTGATGAAGTCGGCAACCACGAGGAAGTACCCGGCGTACCCCTTCGAGATGATCACCTGCTGCTCGTAATCAGCCTGCTTGCTCGCGTACTCGGGGACGCCACCGGGGAACCTACGCCTCAACCCTTCCTGCACCTCGTGCACGAACCACGATTCTTCGGTGTACCCCGCTGGCACGTCGAAGGCGGGCATGTAGGTGCCCGAACCTTCCTCGAAGTGGGTTTCGCATCGTTCCGCGATCGCGAGGGTGTTGTCGCATGCCTCCGGCAGGTTCGAAAACAAAGCCCGCATTTCAGCAGGCGACTTCAGGTAGTAACCGTCCCCGTCGAACTTGAACCGACCCGGAGTGTCCTTGTTGGATCCGGACGAAACACACAGCAGGGTGTCGTGGTCGTCCGCGTCGGAGGCGTGCACGTAGTGCAGATCGTTCGAAGCAACCAGTGGAAGGTTCAGCTCCTTGGCTATCTTCAGCAGGTCTGAACGGACCCGCTTTTCGATGTCCAGCCCGTGATCCATGAGTTCTACATAGAAATTCTCAGGGCCAAATATGTCGCGAAACTCAGCCGCCGAGGCACGGGCGTCCGCGTACTGCCCTAGTCGAAGGAAGGTTTGGACCTCACCGGAGGGGCATCCGGTCGTCCCGATCAATCCCCTGCCGTAACGCTGCAAGAGTTCACGATCAGCGCGCGGCTTGTAGAAGAAACCCTCCAACGAACTCAGCGAGCTCAACCGGAACAGGTTGTGCATGCCCTCGTTGTTGGACGCCCAAATCGTCATGTGCGTGTAGGCTCCCTTGGCTGACACGTCGTCGCCAGTGCCATCGCCAAACTGCACCCGCTTCCGCTCGCTGCGGTGGGTACGCGGCGTGAGGTATGCCTCAAGCCCGATTATCGGTTTGACCGGGGAATCCTTGGCGACCTTGTACCACTCGTATGCTCCGAACAGGTTCCCGTGATCCGTGATCGCCAGCGCTCGCATGCCCATCGTCTCGGCGCCTTTGCGCAGATCCACCAGGCGCGCTGCGCCGTCAAGCATCGAAAATTCTGAATGGCAGTGCAGGTGAACAAATTCGTCGCCCATGTCGTCAGCTCAACCTCCCAGGGACCACACCCTAACCCACGTCAGCGCAGGTGCCGCGCTACTCACCGGGGATCGGGCTTGATCAGCGGTCCTCCACTTCGACCGCTGTGGGCGATGTCGAGCAGCTCCACCCAGGTCTCGACCTTCGTCCGATCCCGGCCACGGTGAGTGCCCAGTTGTTGTTCCGCGGCGTCAATGCGCTCCCAATCTGCGAAAGTGGACGCTCGAACGCCCCGCGCTGCCAGCAGGGGCGACACGTCCTTCTTCGGATCGGTGCGCTCGATTGCCGCCAAATCCTCCACCAGCAAAGAGACGGTCTCTACGGCGTCCCGCTTGTTCGTACCGATAACGCCGACAGGCCCCCGTTTGATCCACCCGACCACGTACTCGCCTGGGCGTTTGCGCCCCTTCGCGTCCAACACCCGGCCTCGATCATTGGGAATCACACCGCGGTCGGGATCAAACGGGACGCCGGGTAGCGGGGTTGCCCGGTAGCCGATAGCCCGCAACGCGAGTTGGGCGGGCACAACCATGGTCTCGCCGGTGGCGTAGACCCGCCCGTCGGCGTCGGCCGCTGTACGTTCGAGTTCGACCGCCTCTACCTGGTGGGTGCCTAACAAGGCTTTCGGACGCCACCAGAACGCGAGCCTCAAGGTTGCCCGCGGTTGGGCGACCTCGCGCCCCAAAGCCGCTGTCAAGGCTTCCAGGTTCCACCGAGTTCGCCTATCGAATCCGGTTGGGTCGATGCCTTCGAGGTCGGCCTCGTCGATGACCACTCTCACTCCGGGCAAGGTGAGTAACTCCTCCAACTCCTTGCTGGTGAAGGAGGCGTGCTGGGGGCCTCTTCGTCCCACCAGCCAGACCTCATCGACCTGACTGCGGTCAAGTTCGTCGAGCACAGACTGCGGCACGTCGGTTTCGTGCAGATACCCGGGTTCGGCGAGCAGGAGTCGTGCCACGTCGACGGCGACGTTTCCGACTCCGAACGTCACGACCTGGCGGACCCCGTCCAACGACTGCGGTACCGCATCGGGATGGCCTGAGTACCAAGCCACGAACTCGCGCGCCGACCGGCTACCCGGCAAGTTTTCACCCGGGACGCCCAACCGAGCATCCTCTGAGGCTCCCGCTGCGTAGATCACTGCGTCGTAGCCAGCCCGCAACTCATCTGCGGTCACGTCTCGACCGAGTTCTACGAGCCCGTGGAACTGCACCCGCTCATCGGCGAACACCCGTGCTAGCGACTCTGTTATCGATTTGATGCTCGTGTGGTCTGGCGCCACCCCGTAGCGCACTAACCCGAATGGCGTCGGGAGCCTATCGAACACGTCAACGAGAACTTGTGCGTCTTTAGCCAACAATGCCTGCACAGCGAAAATTCCGGAGGGCCCCGCACCCACCACCGCGACCCTACTTGGCTGATCTGGGGCTGTCATGGTTGCATCCTGCCATGCACATCTCCCTGATTGGTGTTCCAACAGATGTTGGGGCAAACCGCGTTGGAACCCGAATGGGACCAGCCGCCCTCCGAGTGGCTGGTATCGCGCAGTCGATAGCCCGCTACGGGCCTGTCGTCACGGACGTCGGGGACGTGACTGGCCCTGCTAATCCCGAACTCCCACCCGTGGACGGATATCGTCACCTGAGGGAAGTCACGGACTGGGCGATCGCCGTGCGGGAAGCCGTCGCAGCCGAGCTAAGCTCTGGACGTCTCCCCATCGTCATGGGAGGCGACCACTCGATCGCAATCGGTTCACTAAGCGCGGTTGCTGCTCATTGCCGCGCTGAGGGCAAAAAGTTGCGAATCCTCTGGGTGGACGCCCACGCCGATATCAATACCAGCCAGTTGACGCCCACGGGAAACATTCATGGAATGCCGGTCGCCTGCCTACTGGGGCACGGCCCGGATGAGTTGACGTCACTGTCGGACGCCACCCCCGCCATCTCTCCCGATCAGATCCGCCAACTCGGGTTGAGGTCGGTCGACCCTGGCGAAAAGGCGTTCTTGGCCGAGTGCGGCTTGGAGGTGTACGACATGCGATTCATAGACGAGATCGGCATGCGTAGGGCTGTGGTGCGTGCCTTAACTGGAGTCTCCGACGATACCCACGTGCACCTTTCGCTCGACCTCGACTTTTGCGATCCGAGCTTCGCACCGGGCGTAGGAACGCCCGTCGCGGGAGGCTCAACTTACCGGGAAGCTTCCTTGGTCATGGAGATGCTCGCCGACTGTGGCTGCGTCGGTTCAGTCGACCTGGTGGAACTCAACCCGGCGTTGGACGTCCACAACCAGACTGCCGAACTCGCCGTCGATCTTCTTGAGAGCCTGTTCGGAAAATCCACATTGTTGCGGGTCACCCCAACCCGGACGAGGTGACCTAGGCAATCACTCCGAACTCGTAGCCAGCTTCGGTGAGTTGATCGATGATGCCTGGAAGAGCCCTCACTGTGAGACTGTTCGGCCCCCCGGTATCGTGCATTAGAACGACTGCAACATTAGCCGGTGGCTCTCCCAGGTTGTTCATGACCATCGCCTGTGCACCAGCCACCGATGTTGGCGCTCTGCTGGCCGGTTCGGCGTCCCCGTTCAACGTGTTCCAATCGAGCCAGTAGACACCCTTGGCAGCCAGCGCACCGTCCGCAGCCTCCATGCCTCGCCACGACATGTGGCCACCCGGGTACCGATATGCGGCGGTATCAAAGTCAGGGCCAAGGACGTTGCGAATGGCCTCAAGCGCCTTCTCTCGATCTGCCAGGACGGCGGACGCCTTGGCTTTGCGCCCTGGATAAAGCAGCCCATAGTTGTGGCTGAACGTGTGGATCGCGATCGAGTGGCCCTCTTCAACGGTTCGTTTGATCACCGCGGGATCCGCTGAGCCGACACCGACATTTCCCCCGATGTAGAAGAAAGTCGCGGGCACTGAGTGCCGCTTGAGGATGTCGAGCACAACGGGAGTGGTGGAGTTGTTTGGGCCATCGTCGAATGTGAGAAAGGCGATCTTCTTCGAAGGGTAATCCGCCGACTGGGCTCCCTTGACCAGCCAATTGTGGACGTCCTTGGCGGGATAGGCGTACTCACTGGCAAGCAGGTTGTGGTTCTTACCCGGCACCAACGCCGTCCAGTCCGGAGTCGGCCACGAAACAGCGACCGGGGTGGCCACAGGTTGGGGTTGCCCGGCTTGGACGCCTGCGCCTTGAGTTGAGGACGCCTCCCCTCCCGCAGGAGAGTTCACGGCACAACCACTGATCAAGAGACACGCCGCAAGCGCCAAACCAAAACCCTTCCGCACCCAACCCATGCTACTTGGCGAGCAACATTGAGTTACTGTGACGACCCGGCTACCTTTTCGATCGCTGCGATAACCAACCTCGTCTCAAACGAGGGTTTCAGAATCGTCCTTGCTTCGCTCAACTTCGACCTCGCGCCCAGGGCGAAGTTTCGTTAAGACCGCGAACAGCACCAGTCCAGACAATGCCACGGTGAGCGCGGTCACCTGATTCGTGCGCAGGGGGCCCCACATGTAACTGAAATCGGTGCGAATGCCTTCTATCCAGAACCTGCCGGTGCCGTATACCAGCATGTACAAGGCGAACAACCTGCCATACCCCATCTTGAACTTGCGATCGAGCCAAAGAAGCAGTAGCCCACCAGCCATATTCCAGGTCATTTCGTAAAGGAAGGTGGGTTGGAATGTGGCTTGATCCTCCATACCCACAGGCCGATGAATAGGGTCGATCTCCAACCCCAGTGGCCCGTTGTCCGGCCCCCCAAATAGCTCCTGGTTGAACCAGTTGCCGAGGCGTCCGATTGCCTGAGCGAAGATCAAGCCCGGCGCGATCGAATCGGCAAACGCCGGGAAGCTAGCGCCCAACTTGCGGGCAGCAAGCCACGCGCCCAGCGCGCCCCCAATCAGCGATCCGAACATCGCGATGCCACCCTCCCAGATGAAGAGTGCGCTGACGGGGTTGCGACCAGGACCGAAATAGTCTTCCCAGTGGGTGAGAACGTGGTAGATCCGAGCCCCGACGATGCCGGAGATCACTGCGGTGAAGACGATCCCGTCAAAAGTGTCGGCGGTCCCACCACGGGCACGCCAGCGGCGTCCACCCAACCACCAAGCCAGTGCGATCCCGCTGAGCAAGCAAAGCGCATAAATGTGGATGGTCAGGGGTCCAATATGGAACTTGCTGACAGATGGCGATGGGATCGACAACCACCACATGTCACTTCCCCCGCACGCCAGCCAGCAGGTCAGCCAAGACCGTCTGCATCCCTGTGAGGTCGTCAGGGGTTCCCCGGTCTTCAGCGGCGATGAGGGGCTTCACCAACGCCGAACCCACGATCGCGGCGTCCGCGTAAGACGTGACCTGGGCCGCTTGAGCGCCGGACGAAATGCCAAGACCCACACCCACCAGCATGTCGGGATCAGCGGAACGGATCCGGGCCACCAGTTCGGGGGCGGCAGTGGACGCGACGTCTCGAACGCCAGTCACGCCCATCACGGCGGTCGCGTAGACCCAGCCGCGGCAAGCCTCCAGCGTAGTTACCAACCGCGTGTCAGTGGTCGAGGGTGCCACCAGGAAAATTCGGTCCAGATCGTGGGCGTCAGAGGCGATCATCCACTCGTCGGCTTCGTCCGGGGTGAGATCTGGTGTGATCAACCCGCTCCCACCGGCGTTCGCGAAGTCGCGAGCAAAGGCGTCGACACCGTAGTGGTCGATCAGGTTCCAATACGACATGCAAACCGCCGGGGTTCCGGTGGCCGCCACTGCTTCCACTGCCAAGAACACATCGCGGACCCGGACGCCACGATCCAATGCCTTCGTCCCGGCACGTTGGATAACCGAACCGTCCATCATCGGGTCGGAGTACGGCATGCCCACCTCAACCAGATCGACACCCGGGCTCTCCCCGTCACCGCACAACGCCCTCATGGCAGCTATCGAGGTGTCAACAGTCGGGTAGCCGACCGGAAGGTACGCAACGAGCGCACCCCTGCCTTGCGCTCGAGCGTTCGCTAACGCAATGCCAGATTTACCGTGCTTCTTGCTCACGCGTCCTCGCCCCCAACCGTGTCATCAACCCCACCGCTAACACCGAAGTACTCCAGCGCTGTGCGGACGTCCTTGTCACCTCGCCCGGAAAGGCAGACCACGATCAGCGGTTCAGAATCCGGGCTATCAACAGTCATCCGCTGAGCCAGCTTCAACGCACCGGCCACCGCGTGCGCGGACTCCAACGCTGGCATTATGCCCTCGGTCTGGGTGAGCAACCGGAACGCCTCCATGGCCTCTGCGTCAGTGATCGCCTCGTACTTGGCGCGTCCGGTCTTGGCCAACCAGGCGTGCTCAGGCCCTACTCCGGGGTAGTCAAGCCCAGCCGAAATCGAGTGCGAGGGGAGCGTTTGTCCATCATCATCTTGAAGGATGTACGTCCGCATGCCGTGAAGGACGCCCTCGCTTCCCCCAGTGATGGCAGCCGCGTGCTCCGTTGTGTCCAAGCCGTGGCCACCAGCCTCGAACCCGAATAGCGCCACGTCCTCATCGTCGATGAAGTCAGCGAACATGCCCATCGCGTTGGACCCGCCGCCCACGCACGCGCAAACCGCGTCCGGGAGCCGCCCATAACGAGCCAAAACCTGCGCGCGAGCCTCTGTGGAGATTACGCGCTGGAACTCGCGCACCATCTTCGGGAACGGGTGTGGACCAGCGACAGTACCGATGAGGTAATGGGTGTGGTCGACTGTCGACACCCAGTCGCGCATCGCCTCGTTCATCGCGTCCTTGAGGGTTTGCGAACCCGCCTCGACCGCGATCACCTCTGCACCCAACAGCTGCATCCGCGCCACATTCAGCGCCTGCCGGTCGGTGTCCAGACGCCCCATGTAGATGGTGCAGCTCAAGCCGAGCAGCGCGGCCGCGGTCGCGGTTGCCACCCCGTGCTGCCCTGCGCCAGTCTCTGCGATCACCCGGGTCTTGCCCATCCTCTTTGCTAGCAACGCTTGGCCCAAAACGTTGTTGATCTTGTGTGACCCTGTGTGATTCAGATCCTCGCGCTTGAGCACCAGCCGGGCGTTGCCGACGCGGCCACTGAGTCGGGGGACGTCCGTGATCGGGGTGGGACGACCCGCGTACTGCTCCCGCAACCGATTGAACTCATTCCAGAAGCTCTCGTCGGTCATCGCTGCAGAGAATTCACTCTCAAGCTGGTCCAAAGCAGACATTAACGCTTCTGGGACGTATCTGCCTCCGAACCGTTCGAAGTGGCCTTTGGAGTCAGGCAGATTCACTGTTACTTCCTTGCTTGTTGGTCGTCGAACCCGAAACCCTGAGCTGCCGTCCCAACCTCAATGAAGTCGGTCACTGCCCCCCGAGGGTCGCCGTGCCTAACGAGCGCCTCACCCACGAGAATCACGTCCGCGCCGGCGGAAGCCACGCGAGAGACGTCCTCGAGGCGAAGAATTCCCGATTCGGCAACTTTCACGGTACCTTCCGGAAGCAACCCAACCAACAACTCGAACTGTGCGAGATCGACCTCAAGGGTTTGCAGATTCCTGTTGTTGACACCGATCAGCTCAGCCCCGGAATCCACCGCTCGTAACGCTTCGTCGGCGGTGTGAACCTCCACCAGTGGTGTTAGGCCGATCTGCTCACAAAGCCCGAGCAAGCAGCCTAACTCTTTGTCGTCGAGAGCAGCCACGATGAGCAGGGCTAAGTCTGCGCCAGCCGCTCGGGCTTCCCAGAGTTGGTATTCAGTGACGATGAAGTCTTTTCGGAGCACCGGTACGTCCACCGCTGCGCGTACCGCCTCCAGGTCTGCAAGTTCACCACCGAACCTGCGGCGTTCGGTGAGCACCGAAATCGCGGTAGCCCCTCCGGCTGCGTACTCAACGGCCAGAGCTGCGGGATCCGGAATAGGCGCCAGTGCGCCCTTGGACGGGCTAGAACGCTTGACCTCAGCGATCAGCGACAACCCCGGGCTGCGGAAAGCGGGCATGGGGTCGCGCGGGAGCGGTGTTGCGATCGCGGTTGCAATCACCTGCTCCAGGGACCGAACCTCCTGGCGGAGGGCCAGATCCTCGCGGACCCCGACGATTATGTCGTCGAGGACACCCACGGCCTACTGCCCGTAACCCATCTTCACCATGACGCCCCCGACAATCGGGCCGACAAGGACGACTGCCATGCTGATCCAGAACATCGTCCAGTGGATGGTGATGTCAGGCCCCACGAAGAACGAGATCGCTGCCAGGATGAACCCGAGAGTCGAGATGATTACCCCTGCCCAGGCGGCGGGCGTCTGGCCGTGGTGGTATTCCTTACGTGCTGCGCTCATCGTCGCTCCTCCTGCGGATCTTGCGTTGGGTCGAATCCTTCGTCCATAGCTTTCCAAGAATCCAGCGAATGAGCCAGCCCAGCCACGGCGACCCGGTCAGGTCGTGACGAATCCGTCACCGGGCGCGCCATTAACCACACCGAACCCAGCACACCGATCACACCCAACGCGGCAAAGACCCAAGACCCGAAAGCGCTTTGCAAGGTGTACGTCTCGGCCAGCGGGTTGGCCAACTTGAGCGTCTGGAGGACTGCGTCGGACGGTTGTGGGTGCCAGACCCCCAACACGATCGCGCCAAGTTGCACAATGCCGACCAGGGCCCCAACGACTCGACGGCCAACCGACCCCAAGGTGAGGGTAAGAAGCAACCCTCCGAGCACGGCGAATGCGAGCGCTTGGGCTAGCCCTGCAGAAGCCAGATTGCCGCTGACCTCGACGGTGTTCTTAGTGTCGACGACGTACCACCAAGGGCGACCAGCCATCACCACCTGACCGACACCGACAAGCACCAGAAGCGATCGCGGCCCGAACCGATTCACCCGGCTGCCAAGCGCCTGAGGGATTCGGCAGTCTGCACAGCACTCAAAACCGCACGCGCCTTATTGACGCACTCGGCGTCCTCCCGCTCGGGAACGGACTCCGCGACGACGCCCGCACCCGATTGGACGTAAGCCATCCCGTCCTTCAAGATCGCGGTACGAATCGCAATGGCGACATCCGAGTCACCGGCAAAATCGAAGTACCCCACACAACCCCCGTACAGCCCGCGGCGCGAAACCTCGAGATCGTCAATGATCTCCATCGCGCGGACTCGAGGTGCACCGGTTAAGGTGCCGGCCGGGAAGCAGGACAGGGTTGCGTCCAATGCCGTCACGTCCGGGCGAAGCTGCCCGATGACCGTACCTTCAAGGTGCATCACGTGGCTGTACCGGATCACCTTCATCGACTCCAAGACCTCAACTGTGCCCGCCACCGACACCCGGCTAATATCGTCCAGGCCAAGATCGATCAGCATCATGTGCTCAGAACGCTCCTTGGGGTCAGCCAGCAACTCGGCCTCAACGGCGGCGTCGGCCTGCGGCGTTTGACCCCGAGGTCTGGTTCCCGCGATCGGCCTTGTGGCCACCCGGCCGTCGCGAACTGTGACCAGTGACTCCGGGCTTGAACCCACAACCGACCAGCCGTCGAAACGCATCAGATAGAGGTAGGGGCTGGGGTTGAGCCTGCGAAGCACTCGGTAGACGTCGAGCGCGTCAGCAGAAGATGGCGTCTGGAACCGCTGGCTTACGACGACCTGGAGTGCCTCACCGGCATCGATCAAACGAATCGTCTCTGCGACGGCGGCTTGGTACTGCTGGGGCGTCCGCTGCCGCACAACCTCGAACGCCGCTGGCGAGAGCCCTTGGCTCGCAAGGAGGGACGCGCGTGGTTCTCCTAACTTGGACGCCATAGCGGTGACGCGGCTCACCGCGTCTTTCCAAGCATCCGACATTCGCTCGTTCGTGTTATCGAAGTTGAGGGCATTCGCGATGAGCCACACCTCACCGGTGTGGTGATCCAAAACTGCCAAATCGGTCGCGAGCATCATCATCAGCTCAGGAACATTGACGTCGTCGGGATTGCTGTCTGGAAGATCCTCGAACCTGCGAACAACGTCATAACCGAGGTAGCCCACCATTCCCGAAGTGAACGGGGGCAGCCCGTCTTGGCGCGGAGTGTGCAAAGCCGAGACTGTCTCGCGCAGCACCTGCAGCGGATCGCCACCGGTTGGCAGGCCGATGAGCTCGCGGTCAGTCCACTGCCACACGGCAGAACCATCACGTGTGGACAACGTCGCCGCGCTTGACACCCCCACGAAGGAATAACGCGACCATTGGCCGTTCTCGGCGGATTCAAACAGGAACGTGCCTGGACGCTCGTCGCACAGTGCGTGGTAGAGCCCTACCGGGGTCAGGTCGTCTGCCAGCAGCCTGGTGTGGACGCTCACTACCCTGGTTCCGGGCACGGAAGCAGCCGCCTCGAAACCTTTCAGGTCGGGAATGACTGTGAGGTCTTTCATAAACGCGTCCCTCCTTAGCGAATTAGCGTGCCTATTCTGCACCACCGTTCCAACCGGTCACAGTGTCTCTTGAAGGAAACGCCCCTCGACGATTCAGCGGAGCCTTTCCAACACCAACTCCCGGACGCGTCCGGCATCCGCCTGGCCCTTCATCTCTTTCATGACTGACCCGATTAGCGCACCGGCAGCCTGGAGCTTTCCGGCTCGAATCTTGTCGGCAACGTCCGGATTCGCGTCGATGGCCCGATCCACCGCGGCGCCGAGCGCGTCATCGTCGGAAACCACGGCGAACCCGCGCGTTGCGACCACCTCAGTCGGCGACCCCTCCCCCGCCAGGACGCCCTCAATCACCTGACGCGCCAATTGGTCATTGATCACGCGTTCGTCAACCAGACGCTGCACTTCGGCAACATGGGCAGGAGTCATGCCGACGTCCGCCAGATCGACGCCCGCATCGTTAGCTCGCCTTGCCAACTCGGTCAACCACCACTTGCGGGCGGCAGCGGGGGCACAACCGAAACTCACCGTCGCCTCTATCAGACCCAGCGAACCTGGGCTCCCCGCGATGTCGCGCATCTCCAGATCGGTGAACCCGTACTCTGCCTGCAACCTGTGTCGCTTGGACGCCGGGGGTTCGGGCAGGCTAGCTCGCAGTTGCTCAACCCACTCTCGACTGGGAGCCACAGGAACCAGATCTGGCTCTGGGTAGTAGTGGTAGTCCTCGGCGTGCTCCTTGCTGCGCCCAGCAGACGTGAACCCGTCGTCGTGCCAATGACGGGTCTCTTGGGCGACTCGGCCGCCAGCTACCAAGACAGCGCCCTGGCGACGCATCTCGAATCGCAGCGCGGCTTCAACCGAGCGCATCGAGTTCACGTTCTTGGTTTCGGTGCGGGTGCCGAGCACTTTAGAGCCGGAGGGCATCAGCGAAACGTTGGCGTCGCAACGCATGTGGCCTGCTTCCATGCGGGCGTCCGACACCCCTAGCGCCCGCATCAGGTCGCGCAGGTAGTTTAGGTACGCCCGCGCCACCTCAGGCGTCTTAGCGCCTAGCCCCTGGATGGGTTTGGTGACGATCTCCATCAGCGGCACACCGGCTCGGTTGTAGTCGACCAGCGAGTGCTCCGCACCGTGGATCCGTCCCGTCCCGCCACCCACATGGGTGAGTTTGCCAGCGTCCTCCTCCATGTGGACCCGCTCGATCTCGATCCGATAGGTCACACCGTCGACCTCCACGTCGACGTACCCTTCGAAACAGATCGGCTCGTCGGACTGTGACGTCTGATAGTTCTTCGTCATGTCCGGGTAGAAGTAGTGCTTCCTCGCGAACCGGCAACGCTGCGCGATCTGGCAGTTGAGTGCCAAGCCGATCCTGATCGCAGACTCCACGGCTTTCCCGTTCACCACTGGCAAGGTTCCCGGCAGCCCCAGGCAGACCGGGCAAGTGTTGCTGTTCGGATCGGATCCGGCGATCGTCGAGCACCCGCAGAACATCTTGGACGCCGTGTTGAGTTCCACGTGCACCTCAAGCCCAAGCACGGGATCAAACGTGGCCAGGACGTCGTCGTAGTCCATCAGTTGCGTCATCTCAGGCCTCCTTCGTTAAGCCGAGCCACTCGGCAGAATCCGCCAGCACGTCGCATTGGGATCCGCCCCAAACCCCGCTGAGCGCCTTCTCGACGGCAGCGCCGACCAGGTAGACCCGGTCGTCCGCCATTGCTGGGGCGATCACTTGGATTCCGACCGGCAAACCCTCGCTTTCGGTCAACCCGCAGGGGAAGGACGCCGCGGCGTTGCCCGCCATGTTGGACGGGATCGTGCACATGTCCGATGCGTACATCGTGAGTGGATCGTCGACTTGCTCCCCGATCCGAAAAGCCGTGGTGGGGGTAGTAGGCGACACCAGCACATCGACTGATTCGAACGCGTCCGCGAAGTCGCCAGCAATGAGCGTCCGCAGTCGTTGGCCTTTGCCGTAGTAAGCCTCGTAATGACCGCTGGAAAGCGCGTGGGTCCCAACCAGGATGCGGCGCTTCACCTCGTCGCCGAATCCGGCAGCCCTGCTGAGCGCCATGACTTCTTCGGTGCTCCGGGAACCGTCGTCGCCGACGCGCAGCCCGTAGCGCATCCCGTCGTAGCGGGCCAAGTTGCTGGACGCTTCGCTCGACATGATGAGTTGGTAAGCAGGCATCGAATACTTGAAGTTGGGGCAGGAAACTTCCACGATCTCGGCGCCTGCTTTAGCCAGGAGAGCTACCGCCTCGTCGAACCGCTGTTCAACCCCCGGGGAGAACCCGGCACCGCGGAGTTCCGACACCACACCGATGCGAAGCCCGAGAACGTCCGCTGACTTGGCGGCCGCCACCACCGGTGGCACCGCAGCGTCGATCGATGTGGAATCCAGGGGGTCGTGACCCGCGATCACCTCGTGGAGCAACGCGGCGTCCAGAACGTTGCGGGCGCACGGGCCTGGCTGGTCCAGCGAGGAAGCCATCGCGATTACTCCATATCGCGACACTCCACCGAACGTGGGTTTGACGCCGACAGTGCCGGTGAGGGCACCCGGCTGACGGATCGACCCGCCAGTGTCTGTGCCCAATGCCAATGGCGCCTCGAACGCCGCCAGGCACGCAGCCGAACCCCCGCCGGACCCCCCGGGAACCCGCTCCGGATCCCATGGGTTATGCGTCTCCCCGAAGGCTGAGGTCTCCGTTGAACTGCCCATGGCGAACTCGTCAAGGTTCGTCTTGCCGAGCACCACCAACCCCGCCTGACGAACCTTCTCGATCACGGTCGCGTCATAGGGTGGCCGCCAGTCGGCGAGCATTCGTGAGCCTGCAGTGGTTGGGACGCCTGCGGTGCAATAGAGATCCTTGACTGCAATCGGAACGCCGGCGAGCGGCCCCAGTTGCTCGCCAGCCTCAAGCCGGGCGTCGACTGCCGCTGCTTGTGCCAGAGCGTCCTGCTCGTCCACGTGGAGGAACGCCCTGACGGTTTCTTCCACGGCAGAAATCTGGCCAAGAAACGCCCGAGTCACTTCGATCGCGGTGACCTCGCGCCTCGCGATAAGTTCCCCGAGCCGAGCTGCGGAGAGTCGGATCAAGTCCTGATGAGATGTTGGCTGGGTCACTGGTCCTCCCCAAGGATCCGCGGAACGCGGAACCGGTCAGATTCGACGTCCGGTGCGGACGCCAGCGCGACCGCTACCCCAAGACTGGGTTTCGTGACGTCGTCTCGGAACACGTTCACCTGTGGCGTCGGATGCGACATCGGCAACACGTCACTGGTGTCCACCCCTGAGACCTCAACCACGACCTCCAGGATCGCGGCGACTTGTGGAGCTAACCGCTCCAGATCTTCCGCAGACAGTTCTATTCGGGCGAGCTCGGCGAGCTTGCCCACTTCCTCTGGACTAAGTGCCACCAGGGGCTCCTTCCACGACAGCGCGACCATCCTAGAGCACCTGCCAGACAGACCGCCTAGTGGATTAAAAGCGAATTAGTAAGTCGAGATTGAGACAATCAAACTGTGTTCCTGATGAGAGTGGCCCTTCCCGATCGTCCCGGTTCGCTCGGGCTAGTCGCCAGCGCTATCGGCGCCATGAAAGCCGATATCCATGCGATCGAGATCATCGATCGCACCGATGGCCTTGCCGTGGACGACTTCATCCTCTCCCTTCCCTCCGATGTGCTTCCCGACACTTTGATAACAGCCTGCTCCACGTTGCCTAACGTGGAGGTTCTGTGGTTGTCGTACTACCCGGAGTCCTGGGGGCTGCAGGCGGATGTCGACGTGTTGATCCGCATGACCGAAAACCCGATCGAAGCCGAGAGAATCCTCCTCGATTCAGCCCCGGAACTCTTTAGAGCCAACTGGGCGGTGCTGATCGACCGCACTCTCCCAGAAGTGATCTTCGCCACGGAACTGGCCCCCGAACTGCAGCCAGAACAGGTGACAATGCTGGGCGATCTCGCCTCGCCGCATATCGACGATCTTCCTGCCGGTTGGATCGAAGGGTGGGGCGAAACGATCATCGCCGTAGCACCTTTTAGAAGCGACTCAACGCTGGCGGTTGGACGCTCAGGTGGGCCGGAATTCCGTCCCTCCGAACTAGCCCGCATGCGTCATCTGGCGTCGTTGGCTGGCGAGTGACGCTCAGCTCACGATCGTCCAGACCCACCAACCGAGAAGGCAAATAGCAACCAACACCACAAATGCGGCACCCAGCACCAGCCACCGTTGCCGACGTTTTTGCTTCGTGCTCACCACTCCGAGGGGCCCCCATTCCCCAATTATCGGCATCGCGCGTGGCGGCACCCCGGAGTTGAGGTTCAGATCGCTGTTGAGCCCGTCCATGATCTCCAACAATACGTCACCTGGGCTCAACCGCGATGAACGGCCGAGCCCAGGTGTCTGCTCACTGAGGTTCGGACGGAACCGCGGCCATACCCACTTCCAGGAACCTTCCGAACAACTCCGCAGGCACCACCGGGACACCGAGGCTCAAAGCCTTGGTGAGCTTTGACCCTGCAGAGTCACCGGCCACAACGACGTTGGTGTTTTTCGACACCGATCCGGTGGATTTGCCACCGCGCTCGACGACCGCCTGCTGGGCCTCATCTCGGGTGAACCCAGGAACTACACCGGTGACTACGATGGTCAAACCTTCAAGAGTCTGCGGCGTCCCGACCTGCTGTTTCGGACCGTCAGCCATGCGAACCCCAGCGGCTGCCCAGCGGTCCACGATTTCCACGTGCCAGTCAGACTCGGGGCCATCGAACCAATCCCGGATTGAAGTAGCGATGGTTTGACCGACGCCTTCGACGGTCGAAAGGTCTTCTACGCTTGCCTTCCTGATGGCGTCCATTGAGCCAAAGCGCTCGGCCAAGGCCTGGGATGCAGTCGGCCCCACATGCCGGATCGAAAGAGCCACCAGAACCCGCCACAGCGGTTGGCTCTTCGCCTTCTCGAGCTCCTCGAAAAGGCGAAGAGCGTTCTTGGTGGGCACTGGATCTTTCTTCGGGTCGCGGGTGAAGAAGAAGGATTCGAGTTCGGGAGGCTGCCCCACGCCCGCCTTCTTACGACTCCGCCACACCTTGACGTCTGCTAACCGGTCGACAGTCAGGTCGAACAGCCCAGCCTCGTTTCGCAAAACGGGCTGCTGAGGTGGAGACGTTACGCCGACCGGACGGCCGAACTCTGGGTCTGTCAGTGCGATAGCGGTCTCCATACCGAGAGTCTCGATGTCGAATGCGCCCCGAGACGCAAGGCCCTCGACGCGTTCGCGGAGTTGGGCCGGACACGAGCGAGCGTTCGGGCAGCGGAGATCCTTGTCGCCCTCCTGCGCGGGTGCCAGAGGAGTCTCGCAAGCCGGGCACGAAGTAGGCATAGTCCAGGGCAAGGTGCCTTCGGGCCTTAGGGCCAGCACTGGCCCTACGACTTCCGGGATCACGTCCCCAGCCTTGCGCAGAACCACAATGTCACCAGGCCGAACGTCCTTACGGGCAACCTCGTGAGCGTTATGCAAAGTCGCCCTCTCAACCGTCGAACCACTCACCACCACCGGCTCCATCACGGCGAACGGAGTCACCCGACCCGTGCGTCCGGTATCGACCTGGATGGCCAACAGCCTGGTGTTGACCTCTTGGGGTGGGTACTTGAAGGCGATCGCCCACCGAGGAGTGCGCGAGGTGTACCCCAGTTCCGCCTGGCGCTCCAGAGAGTTCACCTTCAAAACGACCCCGTCCATTTCATGAATCAGGTCGTGTCGACGTTTGGCAAACCGATCAATGTAGCTCAGCCCACCCTTCAGATCCTTCACCACTTCGTTGTGAACGCTGACCGGCAGTCCAAATCCTGACAGCGCGCTGTAGACATCGGATTGACGCTTTGGGACGACACCAGAGAACTCACCTACGCCGTGACACAAGAAATCGAGCTTTCTCGATGCAGTCACTGACGGGTTCTTCTGGCGAAGAGACCCCGCCGCAGCATTCCTCGGATTGGCGAATGGCGCCTTGCCTTCAGCCACCAGCGCCTCGTTAAGCACGTTGAAACTCGCCCTACTCATGAACACCTCCCCGCGCACTTCGACAACCTTTGGCGCACCTGCAGGCAGGATTTTTGGAATGCTGGCGATGGTCAACACATTCGCTGTCACATCTTCGCCGACGCGGCCGTCACCCCTAGTTGCGGCTGACCTCAGCCGCCCATCGCGGTAGACCAGATCGAGCGCAAGCCCGTCGATCTTGACCTCGCAAAGAAGTTCCGTGGGTTCACCAAGCCTTGCGTACCAGTGATGGACCTGGTCGAGCGAGAAGGCGTTATCCAAACTCATCATCGGTACCAGGTGTGTCACCGGGGCAAAGGTGGACGTTCGCGAACCCCCCACCTGTTGGCTCGGAGACGCTGCAGAGACCAACTCGGGGTGCGCCTTCTCCAGTTCAAGAAGTTCGGCGAAAAGCGCGTCGTACTCGGCGTCGCTTACCGTGGGAGCATCCAGGTTGTAATAGCGCTCACGATGCTGCTCGACCTGTTCAGCCAACTGTTGGTGGCGCCGTCGTTCTTCGTCGGTGATCACACC
This sequence comes from uncultured Propionibacteriaceae bacterium, assembly GCA_964391475.1. GTDB lineage: Bacteria > Actinomycetota > Actinomycetes > Propionibacteriales > Propionibacteriaceae > Propioniciclava. The sequence goes on from CAYMMF010000010.1 coordinate 25,042, forward strand.
GCGAACCTAGCGCAATCGCTCGTCCACAACAGCCGCAGCTTTGGCCAGTGCGGCGAATATCGGGCGAACCCGTTCCGGACGGGTGCTGGCAAGCCCGCAGGTGGGAGTCAGCCAGAGTCGGTCAGCCAACACCGAGCCTAGTTCCAGCTCTAAAAGACCGGGGAGCGCGAGCCGCACATAGTCGTCGACTGTTTGCTCGCCTTGCGGATCCGCGATCCCCCAGAAGAGTTCCTTGCCCTTTTCCACTGCCGCCGACACCTCGTTGACGTCGTACCCAATCGTGGCGTCCAGACTCACCCCGGTGAATCCCCCACCGTCACGACCACTCCCGGTGACCAGCCCGATCGGGAGCTCGGGGGCACAACTGTGCAGGACGCTGCGCTCGGCCAGGGACGCAAACAGCGACAGGTAGGTTGCGGCTTCTTCGTCGTCCACGCGGGAATGCCTGAAGTAGCCACCTTGGGTTGGCACTGAACCGCTGAGCACCGACTGCAGCGCCGGCTCATCAACCTGCAAAACCAGTTGCGCGTCCGAAAACCTCATAGCGACCTCGGCGAGGTATCCTGCAACACCTTCAGCCAATGAATAGGCCAAGTCCCTGCGAGCGCCAACGTCGCCCAACACACGTCCCCCCAACGGGAGGAAGAGGCTGGCCGCCATTGTCCAGGGGCCAGGGACCGTTACTTTCAGCGGGCCAGAGTATCCGGCTGCGACCTCTTCTGCTCGATCCAGATCGTCCCTCAGCGTAGCCTTCGCCCGCCGAGCATCGATTCCAGTATGGCTGGCCAGGCGCCATTGCGAAGCTGAAAACTCTGCGTTCAGCCCAACCAGAAGCGCGGTTCCCTTACCCGTGATGGACGCCCACGGCCCCCGCGCCGGCAATTCGGGAAAGGTCGGCAGATCGCCGGGTTCGTCGAACACTAGCCGGAGCGCGGCGTCCATGTCTGTGCCCGGGAGCGACCCCAAGCCTGCCACTCCCACCATTTCAGCTTCCGGTTTCTGCGATCGTCGCCGAGCCCACTACGAGGTCGTCCTCGTAGTGAACTGCACCTTGGCCAGGTGCGACACCATAAGTTGGTTCGTCCAGTTCCACGTGAAGTTCGTCCAATGCGGGACGGAAGGTCGCGGGCAGCGCCGCTCCATGAGCCCGCACCTGGACGAGCCCTCGCCACGGCTCGGATCGTGGGTTCATCGTCCATGTCGGACGAATGCAACGAAGCTTGCTAACCGCCAGTTGCTCTCGAGGCCCAACGACCACCGTGTTTGCGACCGGGTCGACCCCGATCACGTAGCGTGGCTGGCCATTCGACGCTGGTCTTCCGAGCCTGAGCCCCCTGCGCTGACCGATCGTGTACTGGAATGCACCCCGATGGGAACCGACCTCCGCACCGGTTTCGTCAAGCACCAACCCGGGACGCTCCCCGAACCGCTCCCGCAAGTAAGTGGGTGCGTCGTCTGGGACGAAGCAAATCTCCAAGCTGTCCGGTTTTCCAGCCACCGGGAGCCCTCGTGCCTCCGCTTCAGCCCGTACCTGAGGTTTCGTCGATCCGGCGAGAGGGAAAACCACGTGTTGTAGTTGCTGTTGGTCGAGAACCCCTAATACGTAGCTTTGGTCTTTGTTTACATCACTTGCCCGATGCAGTCGCACCAAAGACCCGTCCCGGCTCACCCGTGCATAGTGGCCGGTTGACAACGCGTCGAACCCCATCTCAAGCCCCTTGTCCAAGGCGGCTGCGAACTTGATGGTTGCGTTGCATCGCAGGCACGGGTTGGGCGTCCGACCAGAGGTGTACTCAGCGACGAAGTAGTCGATCACTTCGCTGCGGAAGCGTTCCGCGAAATCCCAAACCTGAAGTTCGATGCCAAGCAGCCCGGCGACAGTCTCTGCGTCTTCCAACGCGCCAGGAACCGAGCAACCACGGCCACCTCCGCCCGCTTGGGTGCGCGCCATCGCCAAATGAAACGCAGTCACCTGGTTGCCAGCCTCAACCAGCCGGGCCGCCGCCACCGCAGAATCCACGCCCCCAGAGAGGCCAACTAAAACGCGCATAACTGCTAATTCTAGTGTCCACGTAAGCTGTGCTTTCGCGTCGCCATCCGCCACTTAGCCTGGTACCAAGATCGCAACGATTCGCGAAAATCGTGGATGAGGTGTGACGCTAGGACAAGTTGAGGCAGAATAGTGCGCTGCTATTGCCTTCGCGAGGTAATGAATGGACGAAGAGAGACCGATGATCCAACCGATCCGGCAGGGCCCTGCTGACACCTCGATCCTTGGAGCGCGCGTTCTCAATGGTGGCACAAATTTCGCCCTGTGGGCTCCGCGTGCCACGGCTGTCGAACTGGCGTTGGTCGGTCGAGATCGCAAGCAGACTAACGTTGACATGCGTCCAGGGGAGGACGGCATTTGGCAAGTTTTCGTTCCCGGAATCGAGCCTGAACAACGCTACGGCTTCCGCGTTCATGGCCCCTGGAATCCGGAGCAAGGGTTGCGGTTCAACCCTGCCAAGTTGCTCGTCGACCCGTATGCCCGAGCCCTCACCGGTGGCGTTGACTACCTAGGCCCCATCAGGGATCACATCGTCGGTTCCAACTTCGAACCCGACGACACGGATTCCTTCGCTGCTGTACCACTCAGCGTCGTGGTCGCCGATTCACCACCACCCACGCCCCTTGCGTCCCCACCAGACCCGGCGTCCATGGTCGTCTACGAAGCCCATCTGAAAGGGTTCACTCAACTCCACCCTTTGGTGCCAGAGCACCTCAGGGGCACCTACGCTGGGATGGCTTACCCTGCGGTGATCGAGTACCTGAAAGACCTGGGAGTCAACGCGATCGAGTTCCTTCCCTTGCAGCACTTCATTTCGGAGCCGTTCGCAGTCGGACGAGGTTTGGTCAACTACTGGGGTTACAACACGCTGGGGTTTTTCGCCCCACACGCCCCCTACTCATCTTCTGGAACTACGGGTCAGCAGGTCGCAGAGTTCAAGCAGATGGTGTCGGCTCTACACGAAGCAGGGATCGCGGTCATCCTCGACGTGGTCTACAACCACACCGCAGAAGGTGGCCACGAGGGCCCCACGCTGAGTTTCAGGGGCATTGATCACGCTGGTTACTACCGCCTCACTGACGACCTGCGCAACGACTACGACGTCACCGGGTGCGGCAACGCCGTTGACACCTCCAAGCCCGGGGTGTTGAGCCTGGTGATCGACTCGTTGCGCTACTGGGTTCAAGAAATGGGGGTCGACGGGTTCAGGTTCGACCTGTGTACGACTTTGATCCGCGATCAGCGTCACCACGTTGTTCAGAATCACGAGTTCAAACGCCGCATCGCCTCCGACCCGGTTTTCAGCAACACCATAATGATTTCTGAACCCTGGGATCTGGGCCCGTATGGGTACCAGGTTGGGCGCTGGGGTCGTGGCTGGGCCGAGTGGAATGACCGGTACCGGGGGTACA
>CAYMMF010000010.1:28513-29359 GCA_964391475.1 uncultured Propionibacteriaceae bacterium
GTCCGGCGTCCAAGAGTTGGCCACCCGTCTTGCTGGGTCAGCCGACATCTTCGAACATGATGGCCGACCTGTTTGGTCGAGTGTAAACTTCGTGACCGCCCATGACGGCTTCACGATGCGTGATGTAGTCACCTACGACCTGAAGCACAACGAGCAGAATGCTGAACGTAATCGGGACGGCGCTGACGACAACCGATCCTGGAATCATGGCTACGAGGGTGAGACCACCGACGAAGCCATCAACGCCTCGCGACACCGCACAGTTCGCAACATGATGGCGATGCTGCTGCTGAGCAGCGGAATGCCGATGATTCTGGCGGGTGACGAGATCGGTCGTACCCAACAAGGCAACAACAATGCATATTGTCAGGATTCGACGGTCTCCTGGGTCAACTGGAACACCCGCCACGAGTGGGACGACGTCTTCCAACTGACCCGCAAGTTGTTGAAGCTCCGCGCAAAGCACCCCGTCCTCCGCTCCCCCCACTTCAGAGCGCGAAGCGAGATCAGGGACGCCTCGGGCCACAGCCTAGGCCGGTTCGCGTCCGCTTGGTTCACTGAGTCAGGCACCGAACTCACCGAAGGGCACTGGCACAACGGGGGACGCCGAAGCTTGGGCATGTACCTATCAGACCTGAAGGAAGCCTTCTACATCTTCGTGCACGGTGGGCATGAGAGGCTCGCTGTCACACTGCCAGGAGAACCGTGGTCGAGTGGCTACCGCTTGGTTGCCCACACCGGTGACAAACACGAATTCCAAACCGTTGCCTTTGCTCCGGGTACCACATTGCAGGTTCCCGGCCGCACGATTATGGTTTTGCAGTGCACGGTAGCCAACCGTCCACG
>CAYMMF010000011.1:0-28748 GCA_964391475.1 uncultured Propionibacteriaceae bacterium
GTCTGCTGAAAGGCAGACCGATCGGGGGCGGGACCGGCGCCACCGAAACAACCGGACACCCTGGGGCGTCCGCGGAACCCAAGCAACCGGACACCCCGGGGGCGGCGCCAAACGCCGGAACATCGAAGTACTTTCACGAAGGTTGCTGAGTGTCGCGCCTTTTCGGGGGGCAGCGCATCCCGGGCGACTAACGCATTGAGGCGGTACTTTGTTCGTCCCCGTGCCTGCATCTTCAGGCGCTTGGGTCCAGGGTTAAGTCATGTTCCGACTTCCTGATTCATGGGTGTGGGATTCGTGGCTCGTCGACGACGGACGCCAATACCATCTGTTCTTCCTGTACGCGTCCCGGGCTCTGCACCACCCGGACGCCCGGCACCACCGAGCGTCAGTGGGTCACGCAACCTCGGATGACCTGCGCTCCTGGGAGCGAATTGCCGGCGCCCTCGTTCGCAGCGACGCCCCAGCATTCGACGATCTGGCGACCTGGACGGGGTCAATCGTGCGCATTCGGAGGGACGCTGGTTCTGCTTCTACACCGGTGCCACGCTGACCGACGCAGGCAACGTGCAGTCGATCGGATACGCCACCTCTGACGACCTGATCACCTGGCATAAGACTCCAAGCCCGATCCTTCGGGCTGGTCAATGGTACGAACGGCTGTCCGACGGCATGTGGCACGACGAGGCTTTCCGCGATCCCTGGGTGTTTCCAGACCCCGCTGGCGATGGGTGGCACATGCTGATCACCGCGCGGGCCACTACCGGGCCCTCCGATGATCGCGGGGTGGTTGGCCACGCCCGATCAGCCGAACTGGAAACGTGGAGTTTGCTGCCGCCGTTGACCGCGCCCGGGCAGGGTTTTGGGCAATTGGAGGTTCTGCAGACGGTGGAGGTGGAAGGCCACAACCTCTTGGTCTTCAACTGCCTAGCCTCAGACATGTCGGCTTCTAGGAAGGACGCCACCACCGGCGGTATCTGGGCGGCACGCGCTGACTCTCCGACGGGTCCGTTCGACATTGCTCGGGCTCGTCAGCTAACGGACGATCGGCTTTATGTTGGGCGGACTATCACTGACAGAAGTTCCGGGCTTCAGGTCATGTTGGCGTTCCGCAACTCAAGCGCTGGCGGCTTTGTTGGAGAGATCACTGACCCCATGCCACTGGTGGTTATTGACGACGAACTCGTCATTAATTCGTCTTTTTCTGGAGTAATCGGCAACATCGGTTAGACGCTTAGTGATTCAATTAGTTCATCACTCTTAGTGCGGTTTATCGCAGCACGCTTTATTTAAAACCGTATTAGGGAAAACTAAATTATTATAATTCGCTCCCCGTAGTCAGAGAGCATAACGTTCGAGTTGGCGCGAGCTTTCTGTAAACCCTTCAGGCGTCTCGCAGGGGTGTTAGCCTGGCCCGACAAGGACTTCTTGGCGTGCTCAGCCACGTAAAACTTGGTCAAGTTGGGAGCCGGAAGTGCGCCAATGACGCTCTGAAACCAAGGCTGGTTTGTTGGCCTTGGCTGCATGAGCACCCATCAAGATCAGAATCACCCGAAGGAGTGTCGTAATGGATCAATCTGCACGTTATGCCGATCTGAGCCTCAAAGAGGAAGATTTGGTTGCCGGAGGCAAACACATTCTGTGCGCTTACAAGATGAAGCCGAAGGGCAGCGTGCCGTACCTTGAGGCGGCCGCCCACTTCGCCGCAGAGTCGTCGACCGGAACCAACGTCGAAGTGTCTACCACCGACGATTTCACCAGGGGTGTGGACGCGCTTGTCTACCACATCGATGAGAACAGCGAAGAGATGCGGATCGCTTACCCGCTCGAACTGTTCGACCGCAACATGATCGACGGCCGAATGATGATCGTCTCGTTTTTGACGCTCACCGTCGGTAACAACCAGGGCATGGGCGACATTGAGTACGCCAAGATGTATGACTTCTACGTTCCTCGCCGGGCAATCGAATTGTTCGACGGGCCGTCTGTCGACATCTCGAACCTTTGGCGGATCCTGGGGCGTCCGGTCGTGGACGGCGGCTACATCGCCGGCACGATCATCAAGCCGAAGCTGGGGTTACGTCCCGAGCCGTTCGCGAAGGCAGCGTACGAGTTCTGGATGGGCGGCGACTTCATCAAGAACGACGAGCCCCAGGGTAACCAGGTGTTCGCGCCGATCAACAAGACCATCCCGCTGGTTTACGACGCGATGAAGCGCGCCATGGACGAAACGGGCGAAGCGAAGCTGTTCAGCGCCAACATCACCGCTGACGATCACGCTGAGATGATCGCTCGCGGTGAGTACATCCTCTCGGTGTTCGGGCCGGACGCCGACAAGGTCGCGTTCCTCGTTGACGGCTATGTAGGTGGCCCGGGCATGGTCACCACCGCTCGCCGGTACTTCTCTCGTCAGTACCTGCACTACCACCGTGCTGGCCACGGTGCGATCACGTCGCCCAGTTCCAAGCGCGGCTACACCGCGTACGTGCTGGCGAAGATGTCGCGCTTGCAGGGTGCGTCGGGCATTCACGTGGGCACCATGGGCTACGGCAAGATGGAAGGCGAGCAGGACGACCGCGCCATCGCGTACATCTGCGAACGCGAGGAGTACCAGGGTCCGGCGTTCTTCCAGAAGTGGTACGGCATGCGTCCGACCACGCCGATCATCTCGGGTGGAATGAACGCACTCCGGCTTCCCGGTTTCTTTGCCAACCTCGGGCACGCCAACGTGATCAACACTGCAGGCGGCGGCGCGTACGGTCACGTCGACGGCGCAGCAGCGGGCGCCCGGTCACTGCACCAGGCGCACGAGTGCTGGGCGGCTGGCGCAGACCCGATCGAGTGGGCTAAGAGCCACCGCGATTTCGCGCGTGCCTTCGAGTCCTTCCCCAATGACGCCGACCGGTTGTTCCCTGGCTGGCGCGAACAGCTCACCAGCTAGATCGCAACGGCGCCGTCGCCGGTCACGGCGGCGGCGCTGCGATCCGAGAGGACCAAAATGCCTGGACGAACTTTCGGTCAGTACCTGCTGGATGTGAGCAGGGCTGGCAAACCAAGCGACGATTTTGCGCACATCCTCAGTGCGGTTGCGATGTCTGTGAAGCTGACCGCCACGATCTTGAGTCGGGGTGCGCTAATTCACGAGCAGCCTCCGAATGAGCCACCGTTGTCGGTGGCGGAGGTCAATCATCAGGTGCGGCAACTGGCGATCCAGTCGCTATTAGCGCAGACCGCGTCAATCGATCAGTTGGCAGCGATTTCGGTCGCGGGTGACGCCGAGATCTACCAAGTGTCGGAGTCAGGACGATACCTGCTGGCGTACGAGGCGCTTCACGGAATGGGGAACCTGACTGACAACCTGGCGGTCGGCTCCGTGTTTTCGATTCTGGAACGCACTTCCGATTCTGGTCCGGTCACAGATAACGACTTCCTGCAACCTGGTTCGAAGCAAGTCAGCGCTGGGATTGAGCTGTACGGGCCGCGCACAACTTTGGTGGTCACCACTGGCAAAGGCGTGGACGGGTTCACCCTCGACCGTGAACTGGGCAGCTTCGTCCTGACCGATCCACAGCTAACGATCCCACCGGACACCCGCGTTTTCGCCATCAACGCTACGGACGCGCGGTATTGGCCAGCACCCGTTAAGCGCTACGTCGATGAGTGTGTGCAAGGGGTCGACGGCCCCCGTGGCCAGGATTTTGCGATGCGCTGGAACGCGTCCGCGCTGGTGGGAGCATTCCGAGTGCTCAACAGCGGCGGGTTGTTCATGGCGCCCGATACCGGCAGGGAATCGGGGTGGCTCGCGCTGGTGCTGCACAACGCCGCACCGCTCGCCTTACTCGCGGAGCAGGCCGGGGGGCGGTCGTCCACCGGTTCGATGAGTGTGATGGACGTGGTTCCAGCCTCGCTGACTTCTCGGACGCCGTACTTCCTCGGAAGCGCAGACGAGGTGAACCTGATCGAGCGCTACTTCACTGAGCACGAAAAGGGTCTGGACGCCGAGTCGGCCTACCCGTTGTTCCGCAGCCGCAGCCTATTTTTCGACTAGAAGGGAAAGACACTCGTGTCACGCAAGCATCCAGTGGTCGCGATCACCGGCTCTTCGGGAGCTGGAACCAGCACGGTCACAAAGACCTTCCAACAGATTTTCGCTAGGGAGGGGATCACTTCGGCGATCGTCCATGGCGACTCGTTCCACAAGTACGACCGGGCTGGCATGAAGGTGGCCCACGCAGAGGCGCTCGCCGCAGGAAACCACGAATTCAGTCACTTCGGTGAGGACGCGAACCTGTTCGGAGATCTGGAAGCGCTGTTCAAGGGTTACGGCGAGACGGGCTCCGGACGCGTCCGGAACTACATCCACGACGAGGAGGAGGCGGCGCACTACGGTCAGCCTCCGGGCACGTTCACGCCGATGATCGACCTGCCAGAAGACACCGATCTTTTGTACTACGAGGGCCTGCACGGTGCCGTCCAAACTGACGCTGTGGATGTCGCAAAGTACGCCGACCTTCGCATCGGGGTGGTGCCGATTATCAATCTGGAATGGACACAGAAGTTGCACCGGGATCGGATCCAGCGTGGATACACCACCGAGGTGATCACCGACACGATTCTGCGTCGGATGCCGGATTATGTGAAGTACATCTGCCCGCAGTTCAGCAACACTCACATCAATTTCCAGCGGGTGCCGGTGGTTGACACCTCGAACCCGTTCATTGCAACCCGGATTCCGGAGGCCGATGAGTCGATGGTGGTCATCCGGTTTGCTGATCCTCGTGGCATCGACTTTGGGTACCTGTTGTCTATGCTCCACGATTCGTTCATGTCTCGTGCGAACAGCATCGTGGTTCCGGGCGGCAAGATGCCGTTGGCGATGCAGTTGATCCTCACGCCACTCATTTGGCGCCTGGTTGAGAACGCCCGCAAAGAGCGCGCCCGAGGCTAGTCAGCCACATAGAAAGGGGACGCTCCCGGCGCCAGCCGGGAGCGTCCCCTTTCTATGCCTAGACCGCCAGCGCTGGCACTGGAAGCAGGACGATCTCTACCGTGTCTCCTGGCTTCAGGTTTTCGGCGTCCGAGACCCCAAGCTGAGCCGACAGCAGGCGTCCATCACCTAGTTGAACCTGCACTTTCGCGTGCGCACCCATGAAACCCGTAGTCAGCACGGTGCCGGTGTCGTGTCCAGGGGACGCCCCCGGCGTCAGTCGAACGTGTTCGGGTCGGACGAGCGCGGTGATTTCACCGGATGCGCTGCCCGGGAGCAGCGGCACCTGCTGGCCGAGAACGGTCGCGGTCGTGCCCGCAGCCACGCCGGGCAGCCGGTTCGTGATGCCGATGAAGTCGGCGACGAACCCTGACTCGGGGCGCCGGTAGATCTCTTGCGGCGGCCCGATTTGCTCCAGTTTGCCTGACTGCATGACGCCCACCCTGTCGGCGACGACGAGCGCCTCCTCTTGGTCGTGGGTGACGAAAAGCGTGGTGATGCCAACCTCTTGTTGGATCCGCCGAATCTCGTCGCGCAACTGCACCCTCACCTTGGCGTCCAGTGCAGACAGCGGTTCGTCCAGCAGCAGAACCTTAGGGCGGACGGCCAACGCCCGAGCGAGCGCGACCCGCTGCTGCTGCCCACCCGAAAGCTGGTGGGGGTAGCGCCCGGCTTGGGTGGATAAGCCCACCAATTCGAGGTTCTCGGCGACCGCCCGCTTGCGGTCGCTGGTAGCTGCCTTGCGCAACTCGAGTGCGAACTCGATGTTGCCCGCGACGGTCATGTGCGGAAACAGCGAGTACGACTGGAACACCATCGCCATGTCGCGCCGGTTCGCGGGCGTCCGGGTGACATCCACCCCGTCGACGGTGATCGTGCCCGAATCCACGTCTTCAAGCCCGGAGAGGGCGCGCAGCGCAGTGGTTTTGCCGCAACCGGACGGGCCGAGCAGCGCGACGAGCTCGCCCGGCGCGAGGTCGAGAGAGAAGTCGTCGAGCGCACGAACCGGGCCGAACGCACGATTCAGGTGGCTCAGGCTGACGCCAGCGGAAATAGAGGTTGTCATGTGAGGTCCTCAACGAAGGAAGCGGCGGCCTGGCGGGCACGTCGCCGGTCACGGACGCCGACCACCAGGTCGAGCGTCACGAGCAGCAGGGTGGTTAGCCCAAGGGCAAGCAGCGACACAGCGGCCGCGACCTGCCCGTCGGACAGATTGATTTCAAACAGGGAGGTTTGAAGGTTCGTTCGGGCGAGCATCCGGGCGAAAGTGAACTCGCCCAGCACCACGGCGATGGCGATGAAGCATGCCGACACGATCGCGGAGCGCACGTTGGGTACAACGACGCGCCATAGCACCGTCCACCAGGACGCCCCGAATGAGCGGGCGGTTTCCGACAGGGTTTTCAGGTCGATGGAGCGCAGACCGGCGTCCAACGCCCGGTAGGCGAACGGCAGCACCAAGATGACGTAGGCGAACGCCAGCCAGATCGTGTTGGAGTCGAGGATCTTCGTGCTAATGACGCTGTAGATCGGTGCCAGGCCGACGACGAGCACCACAGCTGGAATTGTCAGCGGCAGCAGGCAGATGAACTCCACCACCCGGTTAACATTCGGAATCCGAAGGCGCACCAGAACCATCGTCGGAAGCAGAATCCCGACGGCGATCACGACCGTCATCGCGGCCATGATCAGCGAATTCGTGAGGCCTTCGCGCAGCAGGTCGAGGCGTCCCGAATCGCTCCCGGTGAGCAGGGTCGTCCAAGCGGCGGCGTCCACTTTGCCGGTGAGCGGGAAGCGGATCGAGAAGTCGAACATGCTGGCGAGCGGCAATAGGAAGAACCCGGCGGCAGTGGTGAGCACCAAGCCACGCCAACGGCGGGAGCGCGTGGCGGCGCGGGCGTTCAGGCCATCCATCTCGAGGCTCTCTTCTGAAGCAGAGCGTAGCCGCTCATGATGACGGCAACCACCAGGATCATGCCGAGCGCCAATGCCTGGGCGTAGGCGTCCATGCCGAGGTCTTGCTCGTTGCGAAGGGCTGCTTCGATCTCCATCGAAACGATGACCGTTTGCTGGCTGATCAAGGCGGCGGCGGTCGCGAAGGCGCTGAACGCGTTCGCGAACAGCAGCAGGAACGAGCCGAGGAAGCTGGGCAGCAGTATTGGTCCGGCGACGCGCGACCAGTACGTCCAGCCGGTGCCGCCCAGGTTGGCGGTCGCTTCGCGCCACTGGGGACGCAGCCCCTCGATCGCGGGCATGAAGACGATCACCATCAGCGGAATCTGGAAGTACAGGTAAACCAGCGCGACGCCAGGAAGCGTTGAGAGGTAGCCGGGCTCAACCTGGTAACCAGCCCACGACATCAGCAGGCGGGTCACCATGCCGTTGATGCCGAGGGTCGCGATGAACGCGAACGCCAGCATGACACCACCGAACTGGGCCAGGACGGACATGAACGCGGTGAACGCACGCCGAACCAAGCTCGTCCGGGGGGCTGTGGCCAGCGCGTACGCGATGATCGCACCGAGGATGGCGCCGATCGTGGCGGTGACAGCAGACAGCCACAGCGAGTTCACGAAGATGCCCAGGGTGCGTTCGCTTAACGTCTGGCTGATGCCGTTGAGAGTGAACGAGCCGTCCCGAGCCCTGAACGCACCCACGACGACGAGCAGGGTGGGCAGCAGCAGGAAGACGCCCGTGTAGGCGAAGAACGGTGCAGTCCCTACCCAGCTCGCCCACGGCCGGTTGGGCCGGGACGCCGCAGCGCCCCGACCCGTAACCGTGCTTGTCGACGCGGTCACGTCACGCGACCGCCTTGTCCCAGTTCTCCTTGAGGAACGCGTTCGCGGCTTCCGCTTCCTCTGCGGTCGGGGTCTGGGGCTCGTTGGCGAGTTCGGGCAGCTTGGCCGCGGCTTCGGTGTCGAGGGTGCCGTCGGCCTTCATCACGTCGAACAGCACCGGACGTGCGGCTCCCCGCAGCCAGATGTTCTGGCCTTCGGGTGAGAATATGAACTCCTGCCACAGGCGGGCGGCTGCCGGGTGTGGCGCGTCAGCGTTGATCGCCTGCACGTAGAAGGACGCGATCTCGCCGCCCTCTGGGACGAACACCTTCCAGTCGACGTCCTTGCCGCCGAGACGTTCGGTTGTGGACGCCTGGTTGTACGTCCAGTCGAACACGACGCCGTGCTGGCCGGAGTCGATGGTGGACGCTGTGACGTCCTGAAGGTTGAACGTGCCAGCCGCCTTGAGCTTCTTGACGTAGTCCAGGCCGGGGTTGAAGTCAGAGAACGACCCGCCGTTGGCGTTGTTCAGCATCAGGAAACCGTTGAACGCGGCGCCAGCTTCGGTGGGCTTGCCGTTGAGCGCAACCTGGCCCTTGAACTTGGCGTCATCGAGCACGTCGAGCGAGGTGATTTCGCCGAACTTGGTGGCGTTGTAGCCCACCGACATGATGCCGGTGTAGTCGTTCACCCAGAGCCCAGTGGCTTCCTTGTTCTCGTCCGGGATCGCATCCCACACCTCGACCTTGTACGGGGCGAAGTGGTCGACGGACGCCAATGCCACAGCCGAGCCGAGGTCGAACACGTCGGGCGCCTTGTCGGTGCCCTTGGTCTTGTCGGCGGCGTCGATCTCTTCCTTCGACGAGGCGTCGGGCAGGATCGAGTTGACCTTGATGCCGTACTTGTCAGCGAACGTCTTCTTCATCTCGCCGTAGTTGGCCCAGTCGTCGGGCAGGGCGATCACGTTGATCGAGCCTTCGGCTTTCGCCAGAGTGACGAGCTCTTCCATACCGCCAACATCGGCGGCTGAAGTTGCGGTCTTAGCTTTCGAATCCGCTGCGGGAGCGCCCCCTTGCCCTCCGCCACAGCCTGCCAATGCAAGGCTGAGGGCAACCACAGAGGCCGCGATTTTGAGTGAAGTGTGTCGCACGTCGTTCCTTCGGTAGCAGTAAATTGTTCCGCTCAACAAAGAGCCATTCCGCATTATCACCCGCCGGGGGACTCCTCGGGACGATTCACCGCCGGTTGCGACCAAACTGCCGCATCCGCTCAGGTTGCGACATCTTTCGTTAGTAAGGGGTACTTGTTGTCACCGCTAGGCAGTAGGTTCGCATTGTGGATCTGTTTGAGTTTCAGGCGCGCGACATGTTCGAGCGCCACGGCGTCCCCGTTCTTGCCGGACGCGTTGTTCAAACCCCGGGTGCCGCTCGCGAAGCCGCCGAGGCGCTCGGCGGCACGGTAGTGGTGAAAGCCCAAGTCAAAACTGGCGGCCGAGGTAAAGCCGGTGGGGTGAAGGTCGCCAACTCGCCCGACGAGGCCGAGCAGGCGGCGTCCGCGATACTTGGCATGGATATTAAGGGTCACGCCGTGCGGCAGGTGATGATCGCCGAGGGTGCCGATATCGAAGACGAATACTACGTCTCGTTGCTGTTAGATCGTGCCGAGCGACGCTATCTGGCGATGGCCAGCCGTTCCGGTGGGGTAGATATTGAGCAACTGGCCGTCGAGCATCCCGAGCAGTTGGCGAAGATTCCGGTTGATCCCCGGGACGGGATCGACGAGGCGAAAGCCGCCGAAATCGTGCAGGCTGCTGGGTTCGATGAGGCCGATCACGACGCCATCGCGTCGGTGCTGATCACCTTGTGGGAGGTCTACCGCAAAGAGGACGCCACGCTGGTAGAGGTCAACCCGCTGGTGAAAACCGCCGATGGGCAGATCATCGCTCTTGACGGCAAGATCACTCTCGACGACAACGCGTCCTACCGGCATCCCGATCACGCAGATCTGGTCGACGAGGGCAGTCGTGACCCATACGAAGCCCGGGCGGCCGAGAAGGGCTTGCATTACGTGAAGCTCGAAGGTCAGGTGGGCATCATCGGCAACGGCGCTGGGCTGGTGATGAGCACTCTCGACGTGGTCGCCGACGCTGGCAAGCTCTTGCCGGGTTCGCCGTGTCCGGCGAACTTCCTCGACATTGGTGGTGGCGCGTCTGCGCAGGTGATGGCGGACGGGCTTGAGATCATCTTGTCTGACCCGAAGGTGAGCGTGGTTTTCGTGAACGTGTTCGGCGGCATCACCGCCTGTTCGGAGGTCGCCAAGGGTATTCGCGAGGCGCTGAAGCAGCTCGGGCATCGGGCAACTCGGCCGATAGTGGTGCGTTTGGACGGCAATGCGGTCGAGGTCGGACGCGCAATGCTCGCCGAGTACGACCACCCGTTGGTGACAGTGGTGAAGACGATGGACGGTGCCGCTCGCAAGGCTGCCGAACTGGCGTCGGCTGCGATGGTGGCCTCAGGTGAGGCTGTAGAAGGCGAGGGAAACTGACATGGCGATCTGGTTAGATCACCGCAGCAAGGTCATCGTCCAGGGCATGACCGGCACCGAGGGCCGCAAGCACACCCAGCGGATGGTGATGTTCGGCACCCGCGTGGTGGCGGGCGTCACTCCCGGCAAGGGCGGGCAGTCGGTCACTTTCGAAGAAGATCCCATTCCGGTTTTCAACAGCGTCGCTGAAGCCCGGCACGCCACCGGGGCGACCGTCTCGGTGCTGTTCGTGCCAGCACCGTACGCCAAGGCTGCAGTGATGGATGCCATCGCTGGCGGGGTGCAACTCATCGTCTGCATAACCGAGGGCATTCCGGTGGCTGACACAGCCGAGTTCTTTGCCGCGGCGAAGGACGCAGGCGTCCGGCTCATCGGCCCGAACTGTCCTGGCATCATCTCGCCGGGGCGTTCGAACGTCGGCATCATTCCGCCCAACATCACCCGCGCTGGCCACATCGGTTTGGTCAGCAAGTCGGGCACGTTGACCTACCAGATGATGTACGAGTTGGGCGACCTGGGGTTCTCAACGTGCGTCGGCATCGGTGGCGACCCGATCATCGGCACCACCCACATCGACTGCCTGGAGGCGTTTGAGAACGACCCAGAGACCGACGCGATCGTCATGATCGGCGAGATCGGTGGTGACGCAGAAGAGCGGGCCGCCGCATACATCGCCGAGCACGTGACCAAGCCGGTCGTCGGGTACGTTGCCGGGTTCACCGCGCCTGAGGGCAAGACGATGGGCCACGCTGGGGCCATCGTTTCGGGGTCGTCGGGTACCGCGTTGGCCAAGTCGAAGGCATTGGAGTCCGTCGGCGTCCGGATGGGTCGGACGCCCACTGAGGCGGCCAAGATCATGCGCAAGGTGATGAAAGACCTAGCCAAGTAACGCCACGTCAATGTCTTATTGCGTGAAGGGCAACCGCAGCCTCGGCGCGGAAGATAAGTTGGGCGGCAACGAGAAAGAGACGCGATGACCACTCTGGCAGACCAGGTTCGAACAGGCTTCCAGCAACGCTTCGGACGGCCCCCTGAAGGCCTGTGGTTCGCCCCTGGAAGGGTGAACCTGATCGGGGAACACGTCGACTACGCGGGCGGGCTGTGCCTTCCAATTGCGTTGGAGCAGGCGACGATCGCGGCGGTCGCCCGCCGAGGCGACGATCGGATCGTGGTCGCGTCGCTCGACAAGCCGCGCACCATCGCGATCGAGCTAGCTGATGTCGCGCCCGGCAAGCCGAGCAACTGGGCAGCCTACGTAGCTGGCGTGTTGTGGGCGCTTCGCAAGGCTGGGCACGAGGTGGCTGGGGTGGACGTCCTTGTTGGCTCTGACGTCCCGATCGGAGCTGGCCTTTCGAGTTCGGCTGCGCTGGAGGGCAGCGTCGCGGCAGCGGCGTCCGACCTGTTCGGGCTGGGTCTATTGGCGTCCGACGACGGTCGGCGGGAACTCGCCAGGCACTGCCAGACAGCCGAGAACGACATCGCCTTGGCGCCGACCGGCGGGCTCGACCAGACGGCTTCGCTGCGGGCAAGCGCTGGTCACGCGCTCGAGATCGACTGCCTCGACTTCTCGGTGGTCCACGCGCCGTTCGACCCGGCAGCGCACGGGCTGGCCCTGATCGTCGTTGACACTCGCGCCAAACACTCGCTCGTGGACGGCCAGTACGGCGCCCGCCGAGCCGCCGTTGAGAAGGCTGCTGAGACCCTCGGGGTTGCGACGCTGCGTGACGTGAAGCCCGAATCGCTGGCCGACGCGTTGGCGCAGCTTCCCGACGAGTTGGTTCCTCGGGCGCGTCACGTTGTGACTGAGATCGACCGCGTCCGGGACGCCGTGACCGCACTCAGTGAGGGCGACATGGGCCGCTTCGGCGACCTGTGGTACGCCTCGCACGAGTCGTTGCGGAGTGACTTCGAGGTGAGTTGCGAAGAGCTCGACGCGGTGGTCGAGGTTGCCAGAGCCCACCAGGCGTTGGGGGCCCGCATGACCGGCGGCGGATTCGGTGGCTCGGCGATCGCACTGGTGCCAGTCGAGCGGGTGGACAGCTTCGTCCAGGCGGTCACGTCCAGGTTTGCCGAAGAGGGGTGGGACGCACCCCGGACCTTCCCCGCCGCGGCAGGCCCCGCCGCCGGACGTTTAGGGAAGTAGTCGCGGCACGATCCTTCAACTCAAACCTGGTTCAATAGCCGGGTGCAGCAAACTCAGGGAGCAGGCGTCCTGACCTGGCGTCGCGTCGCGATGGCGTCCTGGTGGTTTGCCCCCGCGATGCTCGCGGCGATGTGGGTCGCAGGTGTGACCATTCCGGGCAGTCGGTTGTGGCCGTGGGAGCCCAACATGATCGACCTCGACGTCTACACCCGCACCGGACGTCTCGTCCTGGACGGCGGGGATTTCTTCGGTGCCGACGGTTTGCCGTGGATCTACCCGCCGTTCGCCGCGCTGCTGACCGTGCCGTTTGCGGTGCTCCCGCGAGTGATCGCGCAACTGGTCTGGTTGGCGACCAACGTGATCGCGCTGATGGCGGTGTTGCGCCGGACGGGGCTAACGAGTTGGAAACTTTCGTTGGTGACGACCGCAGCGGTGCTGCTTGTAG
This sequence comes from uncultured Propionibacteriaceae bacterium, assembly GCA_964391475.1. GTDB lineage: Bacteria > Actinomycetota > Actinomycetes > Propionibacteriales > Propionibacteriaceae > Propioniciclava. The sequence goes on from CAYMMF010000011.1 coordinate 12,894, forward strand.
AGCCTGTTCGAGAGACACTCGGGTTCGGGCAGCTCGGGATCCTGCTGGTTGCTGCTGCAGCGTTGGATTCGATGCCTGGGCCTCGGCTGTTGGGACGCCGCTGGCTCCCCGAAGGCTGGTTGACCGGGGTGGCGACCGCGGTGAAGCTGACGCCTGCGGTGATCGCCGTCCACAACTTCTTCGCAGGTCGCCGACGCGAGGGTGTGACCGCGTTCGTTGTATTCTGCCTGGCTACGGCGCTCGGTGCCGTGTTGCTCTGGCAGCCGACGATTTACTACTTCGGTGGCTTGCTGGCGGGCGAATCCGGCATGAACACCGGAATGATCTATAAGACCAACCAGTCGGTGATGGGCGCTTGGGCGCGGCTCACCGGCGGTCCGAGCGCAGGTGGTCTCGCGCTCGGGGTTGCCGTGCTGGTGTTGGGGGTGGCGGCGTCCATTACCGTTCACCACACCGGGCGGGCGGCGCTCGCGGTGGCGCTCGCCGGGTTGACGAGCCTGCTGGCGTCTCCCATTTCTTGGTCGCACCACTTCGTTTGGATCGTGCCGCTCGCGGTGCTGCTATGGCAGGACGCCGACCTGCCCCGCTGGCTGCGGTGGTTCGGGCTGGCGTACAGCTTGTGGGTTGCGGTCGGACCGTTCCAACGGTTACCGGGCGGGGACGGCGCAGAATTGGCCTACTCGCTGGGCCAAATGGTGATCGCCAACGCCGGGGTGGTGGCTGGCGTCCTGCTGCTGGCCGCGTCCTTGGTTTGGGGGTTGACTAGTCGGGATGCTGGCGACGACGCCGCTATTTGATTGGTATTGTCTGAAGAACCTCACACGACGGAGAGCGTGGTGAAAGAACTAAAGTACGACGCCCTGCTGGCTGCTGCGATCGTCAAGGCGTTGGGCGGGTTGCTCAACATAGATTCGGTAGAGAAGTGCGCCGGCAGGTTGCGGGTCCAGTTGAAGGACGTCTCGGTGGTGGACGACTCGCTGCTTGCGTCCACGGGCGCATCGGCGGTGTTGAAGACGACCACGGGCGTCCACGTGATCTACGGGGAGCGGCTTCCAGAAGCCGCCAAGGCTGTTCGTCGGTTTTTGAAGAACCCGGCGGACGTTGACTTGCCCGACGACCGGCCGCTGCAATTGGACGAACCCGACGTGGAAGTCATCCGGGTGCCCGCGACCATCGTGTGGGCGCCGCTGGATGGCCGAGTGGTACCTCTGTCGGCGGTTGAAGACAGCGTGTTCTCTACCGGTTTCGTCGGGGACGGGGTGGCGATGCGTCCCACCTCCACGACCGTGAAAAGCCCAGTGAACGGTGTGGTGATCGTCACATTCCCGACCAAACACGCGATCGGCATCAAAACCAAGTCGGGGCTTGAGGTCTTGGTGCACATCGGGCTCGACACGGTGAAACTTCGAGGCGAAGGGTTCACCTGCCACGTCGAGAAGGGCGACAAGGTCGAGGTGGGTGATTCGCTAATCACCTTCGACCCGAAGGTGATCGAGGCTGCGGGTTACCCGCTGACCACGCCGGTCATCATCACCAACATCCGCAAGATGGACGGTCAGGTTGTGGTGGTCGCCGCCGACTACGTGAAGGCTGGCAACGGGCTGTTCGTCATAACCTGATTTGGTTCGGTAATCGGCGGGGTCATTTACGGCTAACTCGCCTACCCTTGAGGCATGCAGTACCGCACCGAGACAGACAGCATGGGCCCGATCCAGGTCGCAGCAGACCGCTATTGGGGAGCCCAAACCGAACGTAGCCTGCACAACTTCGACATCGGGCGCGACTCCTTCGTCTGGGGACGCGCGATGATCAGGGCGCTCGGCGTCCTGAAGAAGGCCGCAGCGCAGGCGAACGCCGACCTTGGCGAGCTTCCACGAGACGTCGCCGATCTGGTTGTGGCAGCCGCGGACGAGGTGATCTCAGGCAAGCTCGACGACCACTTCCCGCTGGTGGTGTTCCAGACCGGGTCGGGCACCCAATCCAACATGAACAGCAACGAGGTGATCTCGAACCGGGGGATCGAGATGGCTGGTGGCGTGCTGGGCTCGAAGAGCCCCGTCCACCCCAACGATCACGTCAACCGGGGCCAGTCGTCCAACGACACGTTCCCCACAGCGATGCACATCGCGGTCGCCAGCGAACTGGACGCCCGCCTGTACGGCGCGGTCACCGGGCTGCGCAACGTGTTCGCGGCCAAGGCGTCCGACTACACCGATGTGGTCATGGTCGGCCGCACCCACCTGCAGGACGCCACCCCCGTCACTCTCGGTCAAGTGATCGGCGGCTGGGTGGCCCAACTCGACTTCGCGCTGGAAGGGGTTCGGAACGCGGACGCTCGCGCCCGCAGCCTCGCCATCGGCGGCACCGCGGTGGGAACCGGGCTGAACTCTCACCCAGACTTTGGTCCGCTAGCCGCGGTGTACATCTCTCGCGAGACGAGGCTCGACTTCACCCAAGCAGACGACCTGTTCGCTGCGCTGTCAGCACACGACTCGCTGGTAGAGGTAAGCGGCTCGTTGAGGTTGCTCGCGGGCGCGCTGATGAAGATCGCCAACGATGTGCGTTGGTACGCCTCCGGCCCCCGCAACGGGATTGGCGAACTGGTGATCCCCGAGAACGAGCCCGGTAGCTCGATCATGCCCGGCAAGGTGAACCCCACCCAGTCGGAGGCGATGACGATGGTCGCCACCCGCGTGTTCGGCAACGACGCGACCGTCGGATTCGCCGGTTCACAAGGCAATTTCCAGCTCAACGTGTTCAAGCCGGTGATGGCTCATGCTGTGTTGGAGTCGATCCGGCTGATCTCGGATTCCTGCCTGATGTTCACCCAGCACTGCGCGGTCGGGATCGAGCCGAACATGGCGCGCATCGAGGCGAACCTCGGTTCGAACCTGATGCTGGTGACCGCGTTGAACCGCCACATCGGCTACGACGCAGCGGCCGCGATCGCCAAGAAGGCCCACAAGGAGGGCACTTCGCTGCGGGAGTCGGCGTTGGCGTCCGGTGTGGATGGGGACGACTTCGATCGCTGGGTGATTCCGGTCGACATGACCCACCCGTCCGCGGGCTAGAAAATCAGACGTTGTTGGCCTCCTAACGCAGGGGGCCAACAACCTATTTAAGGGAGCCAACGACGCTTTCGGCCGCCTTGACGACCGCGCCCGAGGTGACCAATCCCAACACGGATTCGATTTCTGGGGCCAAGAACCTGTCAGAGCCAGGGCCGTCCACGAGGGTTCGCACTTTCGCGCGAACCGCTGCCGTTGCCGGGGCAGGGGCGTGCCCGACGGCGTCCTGACGCAGGTCGAGCGCGCGACAGCCAGACAGCACCTCAATAGCCAGCACCCGCGCTAGGCCATCCAGAGCACGAAGCAGCTTGCGCGCCGCGGCCCATCCCATCGAAACGTGGTCTTCCTGCATCGCGGAACTCGGAATCGAATCCACCGACGCGGGAACGGCGAGCCGTTTGAGCTCCGAAACGATGCCAGCGGCGGTGTACTGGGCGATCATGTGGCCGGAGTCGACACCGGCGTCCACCGCCAAGAACGGCGGCAGCCCGTGCGACCGTTTTACGTCGCACAGCCGATCAATCCGCCGTTCGCTGATAGACGCCAGGTCGGCCACCCCGATCGCGAGAAAGTCGAGCACGTAGCCAATCGGCGCCCCATGGAAGTTACCGTTCGAGGCGACCCGGCCGTCCGGCGTCACCACCGGGTTGTCAATCGCGGACGCCCGCTCCGCAGCGGCAACCTGTCGGGCGTGGGCGAGTGTGTCCCGGACGGCCCCGGCGACCTGTGGGGCGCAGCGCAGCGAGTAGGCGTCCTGAATGATCGGGCAATCCGGCGTTTGGTGACTTGCAATGATCGGGGACGCGGCGAGCAGCGCCAGGAGGTTGGACGCCGAAGCGTCTTGGCCGGGGTGGGGACGCATCGCGATCAGGTCAGCGGCGAAGGCGTGATCGGTTCCCAGCAGAGCCTCGACGCTGATGGCCGTGGCGATGTCGGCGACGGTTAGCAGGCTTGCGAGGTCGTGGGCGGCCAACTCCAACTGCCCGAGCATGCCATCGGTGCCGTTGATGAGTGCAAGGCCCTCTTTCTCTGCCAGCGTGACGGGAGCAATTCCCGCGTTGAGCAGGGCATCGAGCGATGGCGTGTGGACGCCTTCGGCGTCCCGCACGAAACCCTCACCCATCACGGTAAGCGCGCAATGAGCCAGCGGCGCGAGATCGCCGGAGCACCCCAGCGAACCGAACTCGTGCACCACCGGGGTGATGCCGGCGTTCAGCAGGTCGGCGTAAGTCTGGGCGACGATCGGGCGGACGCCGGTGCGTCCGGTGGCCAGTGTGGACGCCCGAAGCAGCATCATGGCGCGAACCACCTCGCGCTCCACCTCGGCGCCGGAACCGGCCGCGTGCGAACGCACCAGCGAACGCTGCAAGTCGGCGCGGAGTTCCGGGGGAATGTGGCGGGTCGCCAGAGCCCCGAACCCAGTGGATACCCCGTAAACCGGTTCGTTCGACGACGCCAGGTGTTCGATGTGGCTGCGGGTGGCTGTCATGGCGTCCAACGCCTCGGGCGTGAAGCTCACGTGGGCGTCGTGCCGGGCTACGGCGATGACGTCCTCATGAGAAATCGGACCGATCCCAACCAGCACTGGCGACGCAGCAGTCATACGACGACACGCTAGTGCCTCGCTCGGTGTGGTTGTTGCCGGACGAGGGCCGAATATTGGGTGAGGCGAGGGGTGTTTGGGGTGTTTGGGGTGTGCTGACTTCGGACGACGTCGGGGCCCGGAGGCTTGGGTGTCAGTGAAGCCGGTTAGGCTTGTGACGTGGAGTGGCTGGAAACGCTGGGCGGGTTCGTCGGCACCCTGATCTCCCTTGGGCTTGCGCTGGGGCAGACCTGGTTGGTCGCGACCACCGTGCGGCGCCTGCTGGGGGTGCGGGTCGGCTGGCCGCGGGCGTTCCTAGTTTCGTTGCTCACGATCGCCGCGGCGTTTCAGGTGATCTTCTGGCTGCTCTCCAGCGGGCGACTTGGGCTCACCACCGACGAGATCGAGGGCTCCTACGCGATGCCGGTGATCCTGGCTGGCAGCCTCGTTTTGCTGTGGGCGTTCGCATTGGGTGCGGCAATTCTGGTCGCGCTTGAGGTGATCGTCCCAACCGGCAGCCTGCCACCGTTGCGGTCGCTGGTTTTGGGTTGGGGACGCCGTTGGCGCCGCGGTCGGCGTTACACCGAAGTCATGGCTATCGCCGCCCGGCACGGGCTCGGCGCCCAGATGCGTGGGCTTCGGCCCCCCACTCCCGGCCACGCCCCAGAGACCGCAGTGGCACTTCGCCGCACTCTCGAGGACGCCGGGGTCACCTTTACAAAACTCGGCCAACTGCTTTCGACGCGGGCTGATCTGTTGCCAGCCCCCTACATTGCCGAACTTTCTTTATTGCAGTGCTCGGTGGCTCCGGTGCCGTGGGCTGTGGTGTCTGCGGAGTTGGATCGCGAGTTGGGGCGTCGGATGGAGCAGGTGTTCGCTGAAGTCGACCATGAACCGCTGGCGTCGGCGTCCGTCGCGCAGGTGCACGCCGCGCGACTGCTCGACGGCACGCCGGTTGTGGTCAAGGTGCAGCGCACCGAAGCCGCGGAGCAGGCGAGCCTCGACCTCGAGATCATGCTCGGAATCGTGACCTCGCTCGAGCGCAACGCCGAATGGGCCCGGAAGGTCGGCGTTAAACGGTTGGCGCGTGGTTTTGCGGATTCGGTGCGCGAAGAGCTCGACTATGGCATCGAGATCGACAACATGCTCGCGATACGGTCGTCGCTGGACGCCAGCGAAGTCCGGATCCCGACGGTCTATCAAGAGCTGAGCACCCCTCGGCTGATCGTCATGGAGCGATTCTTCGGGCTGCCGATCGTCCAGGCGGGCGAGCTGATCGCCGGAATGGAGCCTGAACAGCGGCGGCGGTCGGCGTCCATCCTGCTGCGTTCGGTGCTAGGCCAGATCGTGAACGAAGGTGTGTTCCACGGCGACCTGCACGCTGGCAACGTAGTGATCTGGGACGACGGTTCGGTCGGTTTGCTCGACTTCGGCAACGTCGGGCGCTTGGACGCCGACTCGCGCCGCACGCTGGCGCTGCTGCTGTGGGCGATCGATACCGACGACCCGGGGACGGCGACCGACTGCGTGCTGGGGTTGCTCGATCGTCCGGACGAACTCGACGAACGCGGACTGCAACGCAGCATCGGGAGGTTGCTGGCGCGCTTCCGTGGCGGAACCGGGTCGCGGGGCACCCTTAAGGTGTTCGTGGAACTGTTCGAGTTGATGATTAGCCACCAATTCACCGTGCCCGCAGACATCGCGTCTGCGCTGCGATCTTTGGGGGCGCTAGAGGGCACGCTGAAACTGATCGATCCCGACCTCGACCTGGTGGCGGAAGCACGTTCGGTGGGGCGGGCGTCCGTGGGCGACCTGACACCCTCTTCAGTGGCTGACGAGATCACCTCCCGGGCGATACGGGTGCTGCCACTACTCGATCACCTGCCCAGACGCCTGAACCGCATCACGGAAGAGCTGGAGCGCGGCGCATTCACAACTCACACCCGGATCATCTCGCACCCCGACGACAGGCGGTTCCTGAACGGGTTGGTGCAGCAGTTGGTGATCGCGCTGCTATCGGGGGCGTCCGTGATCGGGGGCATCCTGCTTGCCACCTCGCCCGGCGGCCCGCCGCTGCTGCCGAACCTGTCGGCGTTCGCATTCCTGGGCTACCTGCTGGCATTCGCCGGGTTCGTTCTGGCGCTGCGGGCGGTGGCCCTCGTATTCGGACGACCATGGCACGACTGAGCGCGTCCGTTCCGAAATGGCGCCTCCTGGGGGCGACACGAGGCGGATGGTAAGCCAAGTTATGAAGAGTGGGGATCTGAATGCCTAAGGACGGACGTCCGCGCGGTTTGTTCGTCGGGCTGGCGACTTTGGACGTAATCAACCGCGTGGCTAACCTTCCGGGTGCGAACGAGAAGGTCACCGCCTTGCACCAGAGTGTGGCTGCGGGCGGTCCTGCGACGAATGCGGCGGTCACCTTCGCGGCTCTCGGTGGGGACGCCGTTCTGCTCACCGCCCTCGGCACCTCCGTCATCGCTCGCTCGATCACAGCCGAACTCGAAAGCGTCGGGGTCACTGTTGTCGACATCGCTCCCATGTTGGACGCCGTCCCATCGGTTTCGTCGGTGATGGTGACCGACGCCACCGGTGATCGGGCAGTCGTTGGAGGCGACGCGGCTGGCATGCACCTGAGCCCGCCTCCCGAGGAGACACTCTCACCGCTCATCGCGAGCGCCGACGTGGTGCTGATCGACGGCCACCACCCGTCCCTGGCGGCGGCGGTTGCACGGCTCGCTCGGTTAGCCGGCACACCCGTCGTGATTGACGCCGGTCGCTGGAAGCCCGTCATGGGCGAACTCATCAGTTCTACGACCGAAGTCGTCGCGTCCGCCGATTTTCGGTTGCCAGGGGCGCGCACCGCCGACGACACCGCGCGGGAGCTAGCCGAATCCGGGGTGCCCACAGTGGTCACCACTGCTGGTCCGCAGCCGGTGCGTTGGCGGGCAGGTTCAGAATCTGGCGAGGTGCCGACGCCATCCGTTCGCGCCGTCGACACCGTTGGCGCGGGCGACGTGTTCCACGGCGCGTACGCGTTCGCGCTCGCCTCCGGGGTGACGCTCGTCGACCGGATCCGGTTTGCCAGCGGGGCGGCGTCCACCCGTTGCGCCCACGCCGGTCCGCGGTCGTGGCTCTCCGCGCTCGCTGCGATCGAGATTCCGCGGCCGTCGCGGCGAACTTTCTGATCCCCAACGGGCTTCGCCCCTAGATTGGACGCCCCCGGCGCGGCAAAGTGGGGCTCATGACGACGCCTCGGATAATCCGTGCCCCGCGCGGACTAGAGTTGAACACCCTCGGTTGGCCGCAAGAGGGCGCGCTTCGAATGCTGATGAACAATCTTGACCCTGAAGTTGCCGAGCATCCCGAAAAGCTGGTCGTTTACGGCGGATCGGGGAAGGCCGCCCGATCTTGGGAGGCGTTCGACGCGATCGTCGCCACCCTGAAAGCGCTCGCCGACGACGAGACCCTGCTCGTCCAGTCTGGAAAGCCAGTCGGGGTGTTCCGCACCCACGAGTGGGCCCCCCGCGTCCTCATCGCAAATTCCAACCTGGTGGGCGATTGGGCTACTTGGGAGCACTTCCGCGAACTCGAACGTGCTGGCCTGATGATGTACGGGCAGATGACCGCAGGCTCGTGGATCTACATCGGCACTCAGGGAATCCTCCAGGGCACGTACGAAACCTTCGGCGCGATCGCCCGCAAGCGGTTCAACGGCACATTGGCTGGCACCATCACGTTGACCGCGGGTCTGGGCGGAATGGGCGGCGCGCAACCGCTCGCGGTAACGATGAACGAAGGGGTCGCGATCGTCATCGAATGTGACCCCAGTCGGATCGTCCGGCGCCTAGAACACCGCTACCTCGACGTTGCTGCCGACGACCTCGACCACGCGATCGAACTAGCCAATCAGGCCAAGGGTGATCGGCGTCCACTTTCGATCGGAATCGAAGGAAACGCCGCAGACCTGGTGCCCGCGCTGCTGCAGCGGCACCTGGCTGGCGACATCACGATCGACATCGTGACCGACCAAACCTCGGCGCACGACCCACTCAGCTACCTGCCGCTGGGCTACGCGTTCGCGGAACTCGCAACCCGAGCCGCCGCTGACCCGCACCGAGTGACCGCGGACGCGCAGGCGTCCATGGCCACGCACGTCGCGGCGATGGTCGGATTCCTAGACGCTGGCGCCGAAGTGTTCGACTACGGCAACTCGATCCGCGACGAGGCGCGCAAAGGCGGGTTCGCGAACGCGTTCGCCTTCCCCGGCTTCGTGCCCGCCTATATCCGGCCGCTGTTCGAAGAGGGCAAGGGACCGTTCCGCTGGGCAGCCCTGTCGGGTGACCCCGCCGACATCGCAGCCACTGACGCCGCGATCCTCGAACTGTTCCCCGGCGACAAGCACCTGCACCGGTGGATCAAGATGGCTGCCGAACGCGTCCACTTCCAGGGGTTACCTGCCCGCATTTGTTGGCTTGGCTACGGCGAACGCGACAAAGCTGGCCTCCGCTTCAACGAGATGGTCGCCCGAGGTGAAATCGGCCCCATCGCCATCGGACGAGACCACCTCGACTCTGGATCGGTGGCAAGCCCATATCGAGAAACCGAAGCAATGGCAGACGGATCAGACGCGGTCGCAGACTGGCCGCTGCTAAACGCCCTGCTCAACACGGCGTCCGGCGCCAGTTGGGTGAGCATCCACCACGGCGGCGGAGTAGGCATCGGACGGTCGATCCACGCTGGCCAGGTGTGCATCGCCGACGGAACGGAGTTGGCCGCGCAGAAACTCAGCCGCGTCCTCACCAACGATCCAGGCACCGGCGTGATGCGTCACGTGGACGCCGGCTACCCCCACGCCCGCGAGGTGGCCCGCGCCCGAGGCGTCCGGATTCCAATGGCCGACCAGACCCAGGGCACATGATGCGCGCCCTGCTGATAGACAACATCAAAGAACTCGTCACGAACGACCCCTCCCTCGGCGAGGGCCCACTCGGCGTCATCGCCGATGCCGCCCTCGTCGTTACTGGGAAGCATGTCACCTGGGTAGGACATTCTTCGCAGGCCCAACCCGCCGACGGGCGGTACGATGCCGAGGGCGCTGCGGTGATCCCCGGGTTCGTCGAATCGCACAGCCACATCGTCTTCGCTGGGGATCGGGCGCCAGAGTTCGCAGCCCGGTTCGGCCAGCGTCGTCGGGACGCAGGCGGCGCCGCGAAGGCGTCGAGGCACTACCGTCCGTCCGGAATCCTGGGAACACTAGCGGCGACGCGTTCGGCGTCCGATCGCGAACTCGTCGACAAGACGGCGCGCCTCGTCGCGGAGTACCAGCGTGGGGGCGTCACCACTGTTGAGATCAAATCCGGTTACGGCCAAACCGTCGCCGACGAACTGCGTGCGCTCACCATCGCTGGCCGATTCACCGACCAGACCACCTTGCTGGCGGCGCACGTGACACCACCCGAGTTCGCCGGACGCCCCGACGACTACGTGAACCTCGTGATCGACCAGATGATCCCGACGTGCGCACCCCACGCCCGCTGGATCGACGTGTTCTGCGACCGTGGCGCGTTCACCCCAGATCAGGCGTTAGCGGTGCTGCAGGCCGGGCGCGAGTTCGGGTTGACACCCCGCGTCCACGGCAACCAACTCGGCCACACCGGCGGCGTTGCGGTCGCACTCGAGGTTGGGGCGGCGTCCGTCGACCACGTCGTGTACCTCACCGACGACGACATGGCCGCACTCGCGGCGTCCGAAACAGTCGCAACCCTGCTTCCGGGAGCCGACTTTTGTACGCGCGGGCCGTTCCCCGACGGCCGACGCCTCATCGACGCGGGCGCGACCGTCGCGCTCGGTGCAGACTGCAACCCGGGAACGTCCTACACCACTTCGCTGGCGTTCTGCATGGCGCTGGCTGTGCGGGAATGCGGGCTGACCCCCGACGAGGCGCTGTGGGCGGCGACAGCGGGCGGCGCCCGAGCGCTCCGGCGCGACGATGTGGGACGCCTCCGGCCCGGAACCAGCGCCGACCTGGTCGTGCTTGACGCACCAAGTAGGCTCCATCTCACCTACCGGCCAGGGGTTAACCTTGCAGGTAGCGTCATGCACGAAGGAGTGTGGACATAGTGGATGGCATCGACGTAACTCCCCAGGACTGGCACGGCCGCAACGACGGTTCCGGCCACCCTTACGCCCGCTGGCACAACGCCATCGCAATGGGGCTCGACCCCATGCCCGGGGCAAACCTGATCGGTTTTTGCAGCGACGAAGGAGTGCGCCGAAACGGCGGACGAATGGGGGCGTCCGGAGGTCCGGCAGAGCTGCGCCGGGCACTATCTGGGCTAGCCATGCCGGAAATGCGGATATCGGACGCCGGCGACGTGATCGTCCGCGGGGAAGACCTAGCTGGCGCCCAAGAACGCCTTGGGTTGGCGGTCGCCTCGGTGCTGGAAGTCGGCGGGCTCCCGGTCGTGCTGGGTGGCGGGCACGAGGTCGCCTACGGCTCCTACCTCGGTTGGGCTGGGCTGCTCAACCAGGGGGCCGACGAGACGTGGGGCGTCCTCAACCTGGACGCCCACTTCGACTTGCGCGACCAACCGCACGCGACATCGGGGACGCCGTTCCTGCAGTTGGCCGTGTCTGAGTTCGAGGCGGGACGCGACTTCAACTACGCCGTCGCCGGAGTCGACCGTGCGAGTAACACAAGGGCACTATTCGACCGGGCGTCGGAGTTGGAGGTGAGGTTCTTGGCCGACGACGACCTCGAAGACAGCCAACTTTGGGAGTTCGTCACCGATTTCGTCGCGTCGGTAGACCGCGTGCACCTCTCGCTGGATCTGGACGTCCTGCCAGCCGCCGTCGCTCCCGGGGTGAGCGCACCCAATGGGTTCGGAATGTCACTGGCGTGCGTCCGAACTGCCATGCGCCTGGTCGCAGATTCGGGAAAACTCGGGCTTTTAGAGGTAGCCGAACTAAACCCAGTCCACGACGTAGGCGGACGCACAGCCCGCACGGCAGCCCGCCTGATAGACGAGACGCTGCGTCACGCCGTCTGACCCGCTGGTCGGACGCGCCACCGTTGGCTGTCTCTCGTGGGTTGGCTGAGGAGCATCCGGACGGATGCGTCTCGAAGCCCCCGTGGTTCCGCGGTTGTCCCCGTGACGCCGGTCCCGCCCCCGGACGGTCGGCTTCGCCGACAGTCCGCTGATGCCCGACCACGCCCTGACCGGCGTCACGGGAACAACCGCTGGTTTAGTTTGTTGGCTTCCGGTTGGCTGAGGCCCTTGCCAGACGGAGCCTTGCCCCTCCTCAGGGAGCGTCTCGCAGCTTTTTGATGCCCACCAACCCCCCGTTAAGGCCACCAACCCCCCGTTATGTCCACCAACGCATGGTTCGAACCATGCGCCTGTGACTTAACGGGAGGTTGGTGAACGAATAGGGGGGTTGGTGGATGCCGAAGCAGCTTCGAGACGCACCTGCGGAGCGTCCTCAGCCGACCGGGCGGTGTTCCTCAGCCATCGGAAGATCTGGCTAGAGACCCATAGCCGAAGCTAGCCTTCTCAGCCCCTCGCCGATTTTGTCGACCGAGTTGGTCACGTAGCTCAACCTCATGGCGGACCTGTCGGGATTCTCTGCGAAGAAGCTCCACCCGGGGACGAAAGCGACGCCTTCTTCAACGGCCGCCTTGAGAAGTTCGGCGGTGTCGGTGCCGTCGCCGAGTGTCACCCAGCAGAACATGCCGCCTTGGGGTCGGGTGACCTTGGCGGTGGCGGGCAGCATTTCGGTCAACCCGGAGTACATGGCGTCCCTTCGGGATCTGTACTTCTTGATCACTCGCTTCACGTGCTCGTCGAGGTCGAAGTGAGTCAGGTAGTGAGCTACTGCCAACTGGTTCAAAGCAGACGATTGAAGGGTGACCGCCGACTTGGCGATTCCAATCACTTGGGCGAAGCGTCCTTCTACCCGCATCCAACCAACTCTCAACCCGGGGGCCATGATTTTCGACATGGAGTTCAACAGCAGGCTTTGTCGCGCCATGCCCGGATAGGCAGAAACCGGAGGAACCTCGTCCCCTTCGAAGCGGAGTGGCCCGTATGGGTCGTCCTCAACCAGCACGGTTCCAGTGCGAACCAGAATCTCGGCGACCTCCGCGCGGCGCCCGTCCGGCATTGAACGTCCTGACGGGTTTTGGAAAGTCGGAATCAGATACAAGAACTTGGGCTGATGTTCCGCGATGGCGGCTTCCAAAGCGTCCGGCACCACGCCGTCGTCGTCGGTGGTTACGCCGACCATGCGCGCGCCGTTGAGCATGAACGCCTGCACCGCTGCGAGGTATGTGGGCTCCTCGACCAACACAGTGTCGCCGGGGGAGAGCATCGCCTGGGCTGCCAGGAAGATGCCCTCCTGGGAGCCGGTCGTGACGATGATCTGATCTGGACGCGTCGGTATGTGCCTCGACACGCGGTGGGCGGCAACCTCACGCATTTCTGGTTCGCCCGGTGTCGACCCGTATTGCAACGCGCGCCGCGCCTGCCTGGTGAGGACGGCGTCGAAACTCGCCCTGATGTCGTCGAACTCGAACAGTGCGCCGTCCGGAATCCCGCCAGCGAAGCTGATGATCTCTCCACGTGACAGCACCGAGAAGAGGTCTCCCACGGGGTCGGCGGGGTTTTCTCCCAAGCGCGATGTGATGGGAAAAGCGAAGCTGTCACTCATACGTCGATCCTCCCACGTTGACGGACGGTGAGCCTGCCGAGTCCGCTACTTCGCGCCAGCTGTCCGCGAAGGTAAACCTCATGCGGGCTTTCCACTTCTCGGCCAAATGGATCGTTTCTGAGCGATCATTGATCAAGGAGGCTGACATGCACACCGTTCGCCAGCCCGCCGTTGCGGGCATGTTCTACCCAGCCGATCCGAGGACGCTCGCCGGGGATGTCACCGCTTTCTTGGACGCCGCCCGTCCCCTTGTTGCTGACATGCCCCCTCCGAAAGCGCTCATCGCGCCGCATGCTGGCTACATCTACTCCGGTTCCACCGCCGCGTTGGGTTACGCCACGCTGGCTGACGCCCGCGATGTGATTACTCGCGTCGTCCTTCTCGGCCCAACCCACCGGATGCCCGTTCGCGGACTCGCTTTGCCGGGTGCGGCTGTTTTTCGGACGCCTCTGGGTGACGTCGGTGTCGAGGCTCCCCCTGAGTTGACTGCGATGGCGAAGGTGGTGACAAGCCCGGACGTCCATCGGCTGGAGCACTCTTTGGAGGTGCATCTGCCCTTCCTCCAGTTGGTTTTGGGCGCCTTCACGCTCGTGCCGCTGGCGGTGGGGGAGGCGTCGGCGTCCGAGGTCGCTGACGTTCTAGATGCGGTTTGGGGCGGTCCGGAGACTCTGATCGTCGTCAGTTCTGATCTGTCGCACTATCTCGACTATGAGTCGGCGCGTGAGGCTGACTCGGCCACGATTGGGCGGATTCTGGAGTTGGACGGCCCGATCGACCCGCATTGGGCTTGTGGCGGGCGTCCGGTCAGCGGCCTAATCGAGGCGGCACTGCGTCACCGCCTGAAGCCGACCCTGGTCGGTGCGTGCAACTCTGGGGATACGGCGGGTGACCGGCATCGCGTGGTGGGTTACGCGACTGTGGCTTTCCATGAGTGATCTTGGCGTCGCGCTGATCGCGCTGGCGCGTGCTGCGATCGAGGGCCGCGTCGTGCGCGCCGAGCACCCCGACTTGGACGCCCCCGGCGCCACTTTCGTTACCCTCACCAAGGGTGGTCGGTTGCGCGGATGCATCGGATCCCTGGGGGCGCGTCGGCTGCTGCGCGAGGACGTGGCGTCTAACGCCCGAGCGGCGGCGTTCCGGGATCCCCGATTTGCGCCGGTGACCCCCGCCGAGTTCGGTGCGATTCGGGTCGAGGTTTCGTTGCTCACCACCCCCGAACCGGTGGATTTCGTGGACGAGTCAGGCGCCATCAGGAACCTGCAACAGGGGTTTGGCTACGTGTTATCTGGTGAGGGTATGCGCGGAACATTCCTCCCGCAGGTTTGGGAGCAGCTGCCCGAGCCGACTCGTTTTTGGGCGCAGTTACGCTTGAAGGCAGGCTTCCCCGACGGCTATTGGGGGCCTGCGGTGAGCCTGGAGCAGTACCAGGTGAGGAAGTGGACGGAATGAGCCACCCGGCGAAATGGGGGGCGACCCTGCCGGACGGGCGGGTGCGTTGCGACCTGTGCCCGCGTGAGTGCACGCTTCGAGACGGGCAGCGTGGTTTCTGTTTCGTTCGTGCGAACGAGGGTGGACGCCTCGTCCTCACCACTTACGGACGGTCTTCTGGGTTCGCGGTGGATCCGATAGAGAAGAAGCCGCTGAACCACTTCTATCCCGGGTCGCGGGTGCTCAGTTTCGGCACTGCGGGCTGCAATTTGGGTTGCAAGTTTTGCCAGAACTGGGAGATGAGTAAGTCGCGTGAGATGGACAGCCTCGCGGTTGAGGCTAGCCCCGAGCAGATCGCTCGCTGGGCGGTTGAGCGCGGTTGTCGGTCGGTTGCGTTCACCTACAACGACCCGATCATCTTCGCCGAGTACGCGATGGACGCTGCGGCTGCCTGCCAGCAGCTGGGTGTTCGGACGGTTGCGGTGACTGCGGGCTACATCAACTCACCAGCTCGAGAAGAGTTCTTCGCGAGCATGGACGCCACAAACATAGACCTGAAGGGATTCACCGAGTCGTTCTACCGGCTGCTAACTGGTGGCAGTCTCGCGACAGTGCTCCAGACGCTGGAGCACGTCGCCAGCACCGACACCTGGCTTGAGGTGACTACCCTGCTGATTCCGGGGCAAAACGATTCTGACTCAGAGTTGACCGCGCAGTGCCGTTGGCTTGTCGAACATCTCGGGCCGGACGTTCCGCTCCACTTCTCGGCGTTCCATCCGGCTCATCGGTTGCGTGACGTTCAACGGACGCCGCCAGCCACGCTTACCCGCGCACGCCGGATCGCGTTGGACGCTGGTCTGCGGTACGTCTACACCGGAAACGTGCACGACATCGACGGCGACACGACATTCTGCCCCGATTGTGGAACGGCACTGATTGTCAGGGACTGGCATCGGGTCCTGGCCAATCGATTGACACCGGATGGCCGTTGCCCGAAGTGCAGGCTGCAAATTCCCGGCAGATTCGGCGACTGAGCCGATTTCTTCGACGCCTAAGCGTCACCGA
>CAYMMF010000012.1:0-16038 GCA_964391475.1 uncultured Propionibacteriaceae bacterium
CAATCCAAAGTGCGGTCAGTTCGTGGGTACTCGGCTCGGCATTGCGCGTCCACCCTGTGGTGGTGCTGCTGGCCACGATGATCGGTGGCACCGTCGCGGTTATCGTCGGTATGGTTCTCGCGCCACCGCCAGTCGCAGCGGCCATCAAGCCTGCGCGAGCACGCCGGATTGACGCGTCGCGCAGACGCCCCGCTGGCCAGCGAGGACTGAGGGCTGTGGATGGCGAACACGCTTGGCATCGATCCTCCTGTACCTTGCCCGAGTCGCCGAGTAAAATCAGGATCATGAACGCGCCGCTTCCGATCCCTCGCCAGGTGCTGACCAAGCACCGGGAGGAGTTGATCCGCGTGCTCAAGCAGTTCCATGTGATCCGGGCAGGGGTATTCGGCTCAACTGCGCGCGGCGAAGATGCCCCGGGCTCCGACATCGACCTCATTGTCGATTTTGCTCCGGATGCAGAGAAGGATCTGATTCGTCTCGCCGAGCAGCTCAGCGCGATTATTGGGATGTCAGTGGACGTCGTCGATGCGCAGGCCGTATATCGACGTGCCCGGGAAACCGGTATTGGTACCACCATTCTCCGCGAAACAGTGCCTCTGTGAACTCTGGTACTGCGGAGCAGATTCTTGCCTTGGCGCATGAACTGACGAAGTCGCAGGGGTTGGCCAAGCGTATTGCGGAGGACGAAGCGTCGTTTGACGCTAGCGAGTCTGAGATACTCCAGTTGGCCGCGGAGCGCATAATGGAGCGCATCTTCCAGGCGGCCTCGGCACTTCCGCAAGAAATTCAAATCAAGTATTTCGGCGAGGAGCCACTGCGCTTCCTTCGCGGGATGCGCAACCGTCTCGCCCACAACTATCTTGGCGTCGACAATCGGATCCTTCGTACCACCATCCAACAGGATCTCCCGGTCGTGCTCGCGAACATGCAGCAGGACGTGGAGGCTGCGAGGGGTTTCTCTGCAACTGCGCAGGCCGAGCTAGGTGACCAGGACGAATGGGTCCAGAAGCATCTCAGCGAACTGTAGACCGACGATCTATGGGATCGTCCTAACCTGCGATAAGGCTGCTCGAAACTGGTGAGCCCGGCGCGTTCGACGTCACGCCCGTCAAGTCGCACTCGGGTCCGCGCCTCGCCTGACGAACTCCTGGATTCTTGCGACCTTGAAGCAGAGAGTAGAGAGCACTTCTGAGCCCGCCTTTCCTGGCGAGTTCAGGGCGGGTATTTCGAACGCTCTCACGCCTTCGTCAAACACTCGCTCGCGGGCCGAGACACGGGTCGCCGACGTGAGTGGGCTAAGCCGGAACGAGCGGAACTGCACTGAATCGGTTGGGCCTCCAGTGCGATCCCTTCCGGTGACCTTAGCGGTCAGTATTGTCGAGCCAACCCGGGCAACGACAGCGCGGCGGTTCAGCCTGGTGGTTGCGAACACCGCCCGGTCTCCCCGCATTGCATCAATGCACAGCCGCCTGCGAGAAGTGGGCTGTGATCGGATGTCTGGACCGTGATCATTGAGTCGCTCTCGACCTTTGTTACGCACCTGGCTGTGCGCACCTGCTGCTTACTGTCGGTGGCTTGGTGCAGGATGGGCTTCGTGGCAACTTGCGGCGCGTACCTCAATGCAAATCTTCACCTTGCCCCAGCAGTTGGAGGTTCCGCTATTTCAGCGGCCTTATGTCTGGGACGAGCAGAGTCGATGGGCTCCGTTGTGGCACGACGTTCGTCGGCTCATCGAACTCCGGATGCGCGATCCCCTTGCCCAGACAACACACTTCCTTGGCGCGATCGTCGTGCAGGCCCACGAGTTGCAGATCGGCCATCTCCCGGTCAACAACATCATTGACGGGCAGCAGCGTCTGGGCGACCCGGCCTCCGAAGGGTTTACGGCTCGTGCCGATGGTCTGGTCTCAGCGCTGCTCAACGGGCTGCAACTGGTCGCGATCAACCTGAGCGCGATCTCCCGACCCAGGTGATCAACGACATCGTCAGGGTCGCGGAGAGCTGGGTAATGCGGCGGCTCATGCTGCGCTTGATGGGCAGCGACCTCGGCCGTGTTGTCGCCGACCTCGTCCGCGTATTCAGCCAGACACCCGCCGACGAACTCGTGGCGGGTTTCAACGCATACTTGTCCCGGATGGATGCAGTCAGTACGTACTGGCTCGGAGACGACGAAATTCGCACCGTTCTTCGGGCCCAACCCGTCTACCGACGTTTCCGGCGTGGACGACTTCGCACTCTCCTCGAAGCGATCGAGAACGATCTGCGCGAGAATACGAACCAACGACAGATTCCTCACCGCGCCTACCCGATCGAGCACATCCTTCCCCAGGGATGGCAGGACAGCTGGCCGGTCGACGACGAGCAAGCGGAAGAGGAGCGATCCTGCTCAACAGCCGCATGCTCGCTTTCCTGGACGGCGCAACGTGGGGTGAGACCGCGGTTGATGCTCGGACGGACGCACTCATCTCGGTGCTGCTCAAGATCTGGCCTGTGCCGACCGGTCATGAAGGCAAGGTGGTTGATGTCCGTAGCACGGCCGAGGGGGAGTCGATCGAACTTAAAGACCTGATCAACGCGAACTTGATCGAGCCCGGCACGGTACTCAGCGCTGGCATAGTGGGGCCTTGGGAGGGCTGGACTGCTGTGGTGCTCGCCGACGGCAATCTCGAGGTCGATGGCCGAGTGTTCGGGTCACCTTCCAGCGTCGGCAAGTATGCGAAGGGTGGCGTCACTAACGGCTGGTATGTCTGGGAGTTGCCAGACGGTCACAAGCTCCTCGACGTGCGATCCGTATTCACCGGCAAAAAGAAGCTGAGCGGGGCAGTTCCGCACCTCGACTGGGCGTCGCTGCACGAGATCTTCGAAGCACTTCCTGCGGGTCGTTGGACGACCTAGCAGCGTTCGTGCACGAGTGAGGTGACGAAGGCCGGACGGTCTCTCGGCGCAATCATCGAGGTCATATTGGGCACCTCTGCTCGTATCGGTGAGGTTCTCGCGATCCGTCTACGGGATATTGATTTGATCGCGCCCTCCGTGCGTATCACCGGAACGATCATCAGCCGCAAGGGCGAACCGACAGCGTGGCAGGATCACCCGAAGACCGCACTGTCGTGACCACGATCAAGCTATTCATCCGCCGCAACGAGACCGTTGACCCGACAACCGCGGGGATGTTGGGGCGGATGTTCGGATGAGAAGCCTGGCGATCGAAAACAGTGACAGATACGCTGTATGTGTAACTATTTGCGACCGAGTGGAGGTGAGCATGGATACTGCACCGCTGCCAGACATGTTGGGATACCGAGACCTCGCAGATGCAGGGCTTACCCGGAGACAGTTCGATCGACTCATCAAATCCGAGGAGTATGAGCGGATCGCCCCGGGCCAGTTCCTGCGCACCGGCGCAACGGACGATACTACGGCTGCGTGGATGGCAATCGCTTCCAAGCGGCCGCAAGCAACACTCTGCCTGCTGACGGCACTATCGATCCTGGACTTGACGGACGAGATCCCAACACGCAGCAACATCGCAATACCGCGCGGCACGAAGCCGCTGACAGTCTGGACCGCGCCGATCAGCTGGCATTACTTTGATGCTGCAACCTTCGACATCGGTCGCACTGAGTACGCGCTGCCGGGTGGGAAGACGATCGGGCTCTATTCCGGGGAACGCACGATCATCGACCTATTCCGACTCAGCCACGAGTGGGGCAGTGACCTCGCAATCGACGCGCTCAAACGATGGCTCCGTGTCAAAGGGAACAGCCCGTCCCGATTGCTCACCATTGCCAAGAGCTTCCCGAAAGGGAGACCCGCACTACTAAACGCTTTGGAGATCCTGCTATGACACCGAAACCACAGCGTGGCACGCCCGATGGTGATGCAACCCTGGCAATTCAGAAGCTCGCGCGTGAGACAGGTGCCGAAGTGCAAGAGTTGCAGACCCTGTATGTACTCGAAGCACTTCTGGCCCGCATTGCTGTGTCGCCGTATCGCGACGACTTTGTGCTCAAGGGAGGTGTGCTGCTGGCGGCCTTCGAAGCACGACGCCCGACCAAAGACATCGATCTGCAAGCTACCGGGCTATCTAATGATGCCGATGACGTGGCTGGGCGGTGGCGTGAGATTGCAGCCATCGAACTGTCTGACGGGGTGGTCTTCGACGCTGACAGCATCACCGCATCTAGCATTCGGGACGGAGACGCCGACGAGTACGCGCTGGCGGGACTTCGCTGACGTCTACACGCTTACACGCCTTCATTCTGTTGAGGCGGACACGCTTCGGAGTTCGCTGGAAACCGTGGCAGCCTACCGAGGCGTCACCCTCGCTCCAGTGTTCCCGGCACTCGCGGAGATGCCCGAGCGTGCGCAATCCAAGTGGTGTGCCTGGCGTACACGCGTAAATCGCCAGAAGGAGTTACCCGAATCCTTCACTGAAGTGCTCAACGAAATTGCGCAATTCAGCGACCCCGTATTGCAGGAGACCGTCAAAGGGAGCTGGAACGTTGCCGAGCAGAGTTGGGGTGCGCATGAAATGGGTGGAACTGTGGACGAAAAGGGAGAGTGAACGTCCCTTAGATTCAAAGGATCAGCCGCAACTACCGCTCTAACGCAGTGGCCGGACGTATATCGGATCAAGAGAAACGGTGCTGCACATTTGCGGCACCGTTGCTCTGTGTCTGGCGGCATGCGCTGACCCGCTGCGGCTGGTCATTACTCGTACTGACGTTCTGCAAGTAGTGGCTAAATTCACCGGCATGAACATCGCATGCCTTGGCTCGCTTGTTGACTCGTGTCACAACACTTCCCAAGTAGGAAGTTTTCTGACAATGGTGGATCTGGCCGCAACCCAACTGGCCGAACGGCTCGGCATTGCGCGTCCACCCTGTGGTCGTGCTGCTGGCCACGATGATCGGTGGCACCGTCGCAGGTATCGTCGGTATGGGTCTCGCGCCACCGCCAGTC
Organism: uncultured Propionibacteriaceae bacterium; assembly: GCA_964391475.1. GTDB lineage: Bacteria > Actinomycetota > Actinomycetes > Propionibacteriales > Propionibacteriaceae > Propioniciclava. The sequence goes on from CAYMMF010000012.1 coordinate 4,966, forward strand.
GCAGCGGCCATCAAGTCCGTCGAGGTCGTCAAGGAACGCCGGGCACGCATCAACCGGCTCTTTGGGGAACCGCACTCAGGTCTCTTTCCGTGCTCGGATTCAACTGGTTATCTGAGATACCCACGGACTACGATTCGCATCTTCTCCAAGCATTAAGAAATAGCGATATATTCATGTAACTATTGATGTAGTCCCATTCTAAGGAGGAGTCGTGGGTCTGTTCGGTGGCGGGGGCAAGAAGAAGACGTGTTCATTCTGTGGCGGGAAGGCTGGTCTGTTAAACAGCTGGACTCTCACCGATGGAGAAAAGATCTGCAACCAATGCGCGAAGGGAATCAGTACTTTCGTTGCAGTGAATGAGTTGGGTTCTGCCGACGTCACCTATCAAAAAGATGTGCACGAACGGATGGCAGCGTTCGTCGCTGAAGCAGACAGTAGTGGAGCTATCAGCCACCCCAGATGGCTTTTCTACCGCTCCTACCCGCTGGGAAAGATGACGATATATCCCGAGTTGGGAATGTTTTCGATGCAGAAACTCGATACAGGGGAGACCCCTGTGGAGTTGCTGCGATTCGATCAGTTGGCCAAGTACAGCCCTCGTACCGAGAACCCGATGTTTTACAAGTCTGACACTTATGCTCTAAAACGCGTCGGCTTCCTCGTTCGGTTACAGGGCCATCCCTATCTAGCTGAGGCGGAAGTTGAGTTCGCCAAGAATGTCGAAAAATCTAACGTGGACGAGTTGGTGAAGGACGTGGCTGACCTCGCCTCTGGGTTCGATAGGCTCCTTGGTATCCCTGAAGTGGCTGGGCTAGCGGGTTCGGTGGCTGGTGCCTTTGGGTTGCAGGCCGACCTTCCGCGAGAGGTAAATTCGGCCTTGGCTGCGAACTTGGCAGAACTTACCCAGCGTGCCGACGCTGCTATCCAACAGTTCGGCCAGGTCTGGTGACATCGACCCGGTTGGCGGGGCGAAAGAGTCTCAGGCCGCGTCTGCGCTTAGTAGCTTTTCGCGAGTCAACCAGCGCCCGCCAAGCTTCCTGGAAGCATCAATACAGTGTCGAACTCCAGCGCTCCAACCGTGCTCAGCAAGCACCCGGCGATCAAGAATAGGCGTGGCCGGGATAGGGAATGTGGACGAGACCCGGCGACAAATTTCCTTCAAAATAGGCGTGCCGCCAGTGTCGCAGCCAGGTCGAACTCCCAGCTCTGCAGGAGTTAGAACTGAAATCTGCCTACTAGGCTCGCGAGTCTTCGAATGCGGATATAATTATGTGATTGCTGGTCTCAAGGCTTTCATTGGAATGAGGTAGGCGGTTGCGGTTGATGACCCAGAGTTTAAAGAACTTGCGCTCCAGACCTATGAGCTTGCAGTAAAGCGGGATGAATTGGACTGGAAACAACTTGTTGACCAAGACAGTTCTGTAGGTCCGGATGCCATTCAAGCTTTGACCGAATATCTTGAATCATCAAAGCAACTCGATGATTTCTGCGAACAGCGGAGAAGTGAATCCTGATGAAGTAACCCAAAGATGCAAGGGGGAATCACGATGAGTAAGAAACTGAAGGCTTTAGTTGCAACCGGTCTGGTTGCGATGCTCGGCTTGGTTGGGTGTTCTTCGGGTCAGCCCGAGCCGCAACCGTCCCAGACCATCGCCACTACAGCGGCGGCAGTAGCGACTGAAGAGAGCAATGGCGGCACCAAAGAAGCTGGCGGTTTGAGTAATCAAGAGGCGTGCTTACTATTTGCGACCAAGGGAATGGAGGCTGTTGAAGCCCTCGGGGACGGGGTCCCGTCCGACTACCAAAAGGTGCTAGATGCCCAGGTAGCGTTCACCGATGCACTGAAGGAAGCGGGAGAAGCCGCAGCAGACCCCGAGTTCACCGCCCAGGCACTCAAAGCATATGAGTTGAGTCGTAAAGTGAATGAGTTGGACAAGAAGCTTCACATAGATGGGGACGCATCAGTCGGGAAGCAAGCAATCCAAGCCAGCAAGGATTTCAACGAGGCTTACGCAGATCTCCTGGCGCTCTGCTCCAAATAGTGACCTTGCGTAGACCTGCTACTCAGCGCCTTCCGCGGTAAGTCGGAGGGCGCTGAGTCCTGGTTGCTCGTTTCGTTGTTTGAAAGTTGTTTCCTTGCCGAACTCAGAGTTCAGGAGATTCCAGCGGCTTCCAACAATTCGGCCGCCCGATCGAACGGATCCAGTTTCAACACCAGCAGAGCTTTCTCGCCTTTTCCGGCGAGCGCCGCATAAAGGTAGTCGATGTTGACCTCGCTGCCGTCAAAAATCGCTAGGGCTGCAGACAACCCGCCTGGACGGTCGGGGATCTCGATCCCAAACACCCGCGATAGCCGGACTGTGTATCCCAGGTGGCGGATGGCGTCCATTGCGGTTTCGGGGTCATCTGCGATGAACCGCAGGATTCCGAACCGGTCCGTTTCGGCCAACATCAAGGCCCGCAGGTTCACCCCGCTCTCACCCAGGAGCCGAATGACTGGCGCCAGGTGGCCCGGCTTGTTCTCTAAAAACACCGATACTTGCTGCAGGATCATTGTTGACTCCTCACACGTTTGCCAGGTGGGACCGCCGGTCGACGATCCGTTTGGCCTTGCCTTCGCTACGTTCGATGGTCTTGGGGTTGACTAGCCGCACTGTCGTCTGGATGCCCAGGCAGGAACGCAGTTCATGTTCGATTCGCCGCTCGAGAGCAAGCACCACCCTGACCTTGTCAGAGAACAACGATTCTGCCATTTCCACCTCAACTTCGAGGGTGTCCATGACCCCTTCGCGGTCGACGATCAGCCGGTAGTGCGGCTCGACGCCTTCGACGCGCAGCAGGATGTCTTCCACCTGCTGGGGGAAGATGTTCACCCCGCGGATGATCAGCATGTCGTCGTTGCGTCCCATCAGCCGGTGGATCCGCCGAGAGGTCCGCCCGCAAGCGCACGGCTCCTCAATCAGGTAGGTAATGTCGCGCGTCCGGTAGCGCACCACGGGCGTCCCTTGGCGGGTCAGGGTGGTGAGCACAAGCTCGCCCTTCTCGCCAGCGGGCAGGACGTCCCCGGTGTCGGGATCAATGATCTCGGGGTAGAAGTGGTCTTCGAAAATGTGCAGGCCGTCCTGCATAGAGCATTCGGCACCCACGCCGGGGCCAATGATCTCTGTGAGCCCGTAGATGTCGTAGGCCTTGATGCCCAGCTTGGCTTCTATGTCGGCGCGCATGCTCTCGCTCCATGGCTCTGCCCCGAAGAAACCGGCCTTGAGTGAACTTTCGGCCAGGTCGATGCCCTGCTCACGAGCGAATTCGGCCAGGAACAACGAGTAGGAGGGGGTGCACGTGATCGCTGTGGTCCCGAAGTCCTTCATGACTGACAGCTGCCTGATGGTGTTGCCCGATGAGATCGGCAGCACCATCGCACCTAGCGTGGTGGCCCCGTAGTGGACGCCCACCCCGCCGGTGAACAGCCCGTAGCCGTAGGCGTTTTGGACGATGTCGCCTGGCCCAGCGCCGCCGGCGTCCAGGGTGCGGGCCATCACGTCACCCCACAAGGCCAGATCGTCGCGAGTGTAAGCGCCGACCACCGGCTTGCCGGTGGTGCCGGACGACATGTGCACCTCGACCACTTCGGATTGGTCTACGGCGTACAGCCCGAACGGGAAAACCTCGCGCATGTCGAGCTTGGACGTGAACGGCAGCTTGGCCAGATCCTCAAGAGAGGTGATCGACTCCGGCCGGACGTCGGCGTCCGAAAACAGTTCCTGATAGAAAGGCACCCGGTCGAAAACCGTTCTGATCAGCTTCCGCAACCGCTGCAACTGCACTTCTCGCAGCTGCTCGCGGGGCATGGTCTGGGCGTCCTCATTCCACATTTGACACCTCCATGAGTTGGCGATCGGCGAGCTCGCGTCCGACATCGAACGCGGCTTGGTTGGCCTCGTAGGTTCCCCTCGGGGAAAGCGCCTTGAGTGCTTCTGTGAAGGAATCCACTCCGAGCGGGATGAAAACCGACGTCGCGCCGAGCAGCGCGGTGTTACGCACCTTCACCCGCACACTACGGCGGATGGCTGCCAGCTCAACCCGAACCACCCGGGCGAAGAGCCGGTTGATCTCAGACTCCAGGTCGTCGGGGTACTCGTCTACGCCCACCGGCAGCATCGGGGTGGCCAGGTAGCAGGCGGCTGCGTTCGGTGCCGCCCAAGGCGTCCAGCGGAGCAGTTCCATGGGCTCCAGGGCGAGAATCAGGTCGGCCTGACCCTGTGGGATCACTGGGGAGTGGACGCGTTCGCCGAACCGGACGTGGCTGAATACTGGCCCGCCGCGGCGTGACATGCCGTGGATCTCGCTCTTCTTTACATCGAGCCCTTCAATTGCGGCGGCCTCTGCGAGCACATCGCTGGCCAACACGATGCCCTGGCCGCCGACCCCGACCATGAGGACGTTGTACACCTCAGCCACGGTTCACCTCGATCGGATGCAATTCGAGAAGCTGTCGGCGGGTCGCCTTCTTGTCGTCGAGTTTGTCGATCTTCTTCAATTTTTGGCCTTCGATCAGGCACAGGCCCATGACGATCAGCAACCGGACGCCAGGACGATCAGCCAGCACATCGATGGCAGTCGAGATCGCCTCGGTGTCGTAGGCGTCCACCATTCCGACGCTGTCGTCGGGGATTCCGAACGCTTGGGCGAGTAGCTCGTAGTCGACCGACGACGAATCCTCGCGTCCGATCCGCTCCCCGCTCATCGGGTTGGGCTGCATGCCGGTCATCGCCGTGGTGCCGTTGTCTAGGACGATGTAGAGCCCGTCTCGCTTGTTCCACACCGCGTTCAGCAAGCCAGTAATGCCCGAGTGAGCGAACGTCGAGTCGCCGATCACCGCCGCAATCTTTCCCTTCTGTCCTTCTGGTGCCACGATGTCCATGCCTTGTGCCATGGTCAGGGACGCCCCCATGTCGAGCAGGGTGTCCATCGCGCTGTACGGCGGCAGGACGCCCAGCGAGTAGCAGCCGATGTCTCCTGAGACGATCATGCCCTTGCGTCGGAGCTCGTTAAACACGTGGTCGTGCGGGCACCCGGCACAAAGCCCGGGGCGGCGCACCGGTACTGGGAAGGACGGCTGCAGAGTGGACGCCTCGGCGTCCACCCCCAACCCGGCGGCAACAATCGTGGGGGTGAACTCACCGATGGCGGGGAAGGCGTCCTTGCCGACGCATTCGATTCCCCAAGCCTTGAGTTGGGTTTCGATGACCGGGTCGAGTTCCTCGACCACGTAGAGGGTCTCGACGCTGGCGGCGAACTGCTCAATCTGACGCCTCGGAAGCGGGTGGACGATACCGAGCTTGAGAACAGCAGCGTCTGGGGCCACCTCTTTCACGTAGGTATAGGGGATCCCAGAGGTGATGATGCCCACCGCAGGCTTGGGATCAGAGCCACTCGGCCACTCGATCCGGTTGGCCGGCGAGGTCTCTACCGCCTCGGTGAGATCGGTCATGCGCTGTTCGACCACGCGGCGCCGGACGCGAGCATTGCCCGGGATCATGACGTACTTGCCCGGATCTGGCACGAAACCAGGTTCGATCGGGGCTTTTACGCGAACCGGGGCACCTTCGGAGGACGCCGCAACCAGACTCTTGGAGTGCGAAAGCCGGGTTGTCATCCGCAGGAAGACCGGGGTATCCCACTCCTCGGAGAGTTCGAAAGCCAACTTGGTGAACTCACGGGACTCTTGAGAGTCGGATGGCTCGAGCATAGGAACCTTCGCCGCGATGGCGTAGTTGCGGTTATCTTGTTCGTTTTGGGACGAGTGCATCTCGGGGTCGTCTGCGGTGATCACGACCAACCCGCCACGCACACCCATATAGCTGGCTGTAAAGAGCGGATCGGCCGCGACGTTGACGCCAACATGCTTCATGGTGACCAGCGCGCGTCCACCCGCCAGCGAAGCCCCCACGCCGACCTCGAGCGCCACCTTCTCGTTCACCGACCACTCGGTGTACACGTCGGGCTGACGAGCCAACGCTTCCAAGATTTCCGTGGACGGGGTGCCCGGGTAGCCACAGCCGACTGCCACCCCGGCCTCCCAAGCTCCTAGGGCGACGGCTTCATTGCCTGACAACAGTCTCGTACGCACGGTGCGGCGTCCTTTCTGCACTACGCGGGGTAGTCTAGGCGCCCCCACCGACACGCTTGTGTCGCGTCCCTGGCGTGGACGCTCAGCGCGGGGGTTGTCTTTGCGCTATGCGCGCAGTCAGTGAACCGCGACAGCTTGCATGGCTTTGGCGATCGTTACGTTTCGTGTGACCCACCCGTGTGCCGTGGCAGTGGGCCCGCCGGGAGCGTCGCCGTCTGCAACCTGCCAGGCGATGTTGATCATCGTCCGGACGACCACCCAGTCGCGAACACGCCGCTCATCGAGTTCGGCAGTGTCGACGATCACGTAGAACCGGTCACGGATCGCCTCACCGAGGTTTGGGGACGCCTCAAGCTCGGCCCACCGGTTCCACAGCAGGGGTGCGGGTTCGAAACAGGGATCACCGTTGAAGCCTTTCGGGTCGATCGCCACCCATTGCCCTGCACGGCTCATGACGTTGCTGTCGTGAAGATCCCCGTGCAAGACGTGCGTGCCGGGCTCGGCCGATAGCCGACGTCCGGCTGCGATCGCCTGCTCGACCAACCGCGGTGGGGCTGGGACGCCGCGCCCGAGTGCCGAAAGCTCGTTCAACCAGCGGTTGACTAGCAGGTGGACGTCCGGCAGTTGCGGTGCCGCAGGCAGGTGAAGGTGTCGGTACAGGTTAGCCACGATCCGGGTGGACTCGTCGTCGTCGCGGGTGTCAGCCAGAAGGTCGTCGAGCCATTCCAGCAGCATCGCCCCACGGCGCGGGTCGGCTCGGAGCAGCCGGACGGCGTGGCGTCCACCCCACAGCTGCAACGTCGGGATCTCACCTGCGCCTTCTTCGTGAGGGAGCGTTACCTTGAGCGCTCTGCGGACGCCCTCGGCGTCCAACACGGGGACGACGAGGGCGGTGTGCCCGTAGCGTGGGGGGCCGTCCGGTGTCAGATGCCAGCGTTGCTGCAACTCGACAATGACCCGAGAGAGCGCGTCACACTGATCCGGCCATTGATCCGTTGACAACCGACCTGGCAGCCTTAGTCGAGTCGGTACAGCTTCAGGAGCCGGGCGACCTCAGGGACGACCGCGTCAGCGGCAGCCTTGAAGTACTTACGCGAATCCACCACGTCTGGATTCTGCGCCAGGAATTCGCGAACCGCACCGGTGAACACCTTGTTCAGGTGCGTCGACACGTTGATCTTCGTCATGCCATGGCGAATCGCATCCTGCATGCCAGCGTCGCTGACTCCAGACGAACCGTGCAGCACCAGCGGCACCGGCACGCGATTACTGATCCGAGAGATCAAATCCAGATCCAACGAAGCGTCCCTAGTCGTCATCGCGTGCGAACTGCCGACAGCGACCGCCAACAGGTCGACGCCGGTGTCTTCCACGAACTGTGCAGCCTCGTCGGGATCAGTCCGAGCCTTCGGGTCGTGGACGCCGTCCTTACCGCCGACCTCTCCAAGCTCAGCCTCGACGCTCACACCCCGCAAGTGACACCAACGAGCCAGCTCGGCTGTGGCTGCGACATTGTCGGCGTAATCCAGGTTCGAGCCATCGTACATAACCGACCCGACACCCAACTCGACCGCTTCTCGCACCAGATCTTGAGATTCAGCGTGATCGAGATGGACGACGCAAGGCGCCGATGATTCGCGGGCGACCGCCAGCGTCCCAGCAAGGATCGGACCGACGCGTCCACCATGGAACTTGACGGCGTTCTCGCTGATCTGCATCACCACCGGGCTTCCCACCTGTTCCGCGGCGGCGACGAACATTTCTGCGTGCTCCAGGTGGATCACGTTGAAAGCGGCGAGCCCGGTTCCGGCAGCGAGCGCTTCCTGCGCCAGCGTTCTGATATCTGCGATGGTCATGCGGTTTCCGTCCTAATCTGATTTGTCACAAGTTCTGCCGTGGCCCGGGCTCCCTTAGCAGCCAGCAGCGCATATGCGGCCTCGAAGGCCTCCTTGAAACGAGGGTGCTGCCCCACCTCGCCGATCTGCGAATGACCCAGCAGCTCAACGGGCATCTGGGGGTTCTTCCTGACTAGCGCAACCAGTTCATCTTGCCGATTGTCCGGGGGCTGGGGGACAGGCTTACCGGCGTCGTCCGTCCCAAGAAGGTTACGCGCCCAGGCGGCGACAACCAGTGCTGCGCAGGCTATCGAGCCATCGATTGCCAGATTCTCTGCGACGGTCGGCAACACGAAGGTGGGAACCCGATCCGAACCGAACGACGAGACCCGCACTATCGTGTCAGCAACCCCAGGGTTGCCGAACCTCTCAAGAAGGATCGCTGTGTAATCATCAAAACCCATGTCGGCGGGCGTCTCGATTACCGGCCTAACCTCCTTATCCCAGAAGGTCTCTAAAAGACCGCGAATTGCCGGGTCAGCACACGATTCGTGAATGTAAGTGTGGCCAGCCAGCGAGCCAAGCTGGCTCAGCACCTGATGCGCAGCGTTCAACATGCGCAGCTTCATATGTTCGTAAGGTTCGACATCGTCAACCAACTGGACGCCGACGTCCTCCCACCTGGGGCGTCCGGTTGGGAACGTGTCTTCCATCACCCACTGCAGGAAGCTTTCACGAGTGACAGTGCATTCGTCCACGACACCCAGCGCCTTAGAAGCCAGCGCCCGATCCGCGTCAGTTGCCGCAGGGGTGATGCTATCGACCATCGCGCAGGGGAAGCTGCCTTCGGCCTCCAACCAAGCCACGATCTCAGGCGCCATCACCTTGGCGAACCCTAAAGTCGCATCGCGCGCAGCGTGGCCGTTTCCGAGCAGGTTGTCACACGAAAGGACGGTGAACGGTGCGACTCCGGCAGCCTTGCGACGTTCGAGCGCCCGCACGAGGAAACCGAATGTGGTCTGAGGTAGCGCGCGTGCGGCCTCCTCACGAGGTAGCGGTGAATCAGCCATGAATTCGCCGGTGTCGGGTTGCCGCAGGTAGCCACCCTCGGTGACCGTCATGGTGACGATCTTTGTCGACGGGTCTGACAGCCAATCAAGGATCTGTTCCGAATCGGCAGGAGTGTTCACTTCGTAAAGCGACCCGATCACCCTATGGGAAATCTCTCCGGATGGATGTTTCTCAGTCAGGCAGTACAGCCCGTCCTGCTGCGCGAGCGCGTTCAAGGTTCCTGCATCACTCGGCAGGATTCCAACCCCACGCATCGCCCAGGACAAATCCCCTTTTTGCCGGAGTTGATCCAGGTAGAAGGCTTGATGACCCCGGAAGAAGTTGCCAGGCCCAATGTGCACTATTCCGTTTTCGTGCGCGCGCCTGTCGTAGCTAGGTGTCGCTACATTGCTGGGAATGTCGGGGAGAGTGGCTTCACTCAATCGGGGAATACTCATGATCTGCTTCTGTCTATTCAAAGTGGGATTAGTAGTTGCTCACCAGGCCGTGTAGCCACCATCGATGAGGACGTTGCTACCCGTCATGAACGGGGATTCGTCAGAGGCTAAGAAACGAACCAGGTTCGCAATCTCAATGGCTTCGGCAGGCCTGCCCATCGGCGTCTCTGAGAACCAGACGATCGTCCACTCGGGTTGGAGCGCCTTCACCTGGTCGAGAATCGCTGAATTGGTGTATCCGGGTGAAACCGCATTCACGCGGATACCGTGGGGAGCCCATTCACCGGCTAGCGACTTGGTCAACATGATCACAGCGGCCTTAGACGAGTTGTAGGCACACTGTGGTTGTGGGTGATTAGAGACGACACCAGACATCGAGGCGATGTTCACGATGTTGCCACCACCCTGGGCGATCATCTGCTTCCCGGCTTCGCGGCAGCCATAGAAGGTACCGGTGAGGTTGACTTCGACGACTTTGATGAACTGCTCGTCGGTCATCTTCTCAGCATCAGCATTGATGTCGATGCCCGCATTGTTGACCCAGATGTCGAGGTGCCCGTAGCGCTCCACTACGGACTCAACGCAGGCTGCCACAGAAGCGGAACTGGTCACGTCGAGAGTCTCGAAATGACCAGAGACCATAGCTGCTTCAGAACTGCCGAGGTCTTCGTTCAGATCGGCGATGACGACCGTGGCACCGGCGTCGTATAGGGCTTGGACGATAGCTCGACCAATTCCTTGCGCACCGCCGGTTACCACCGCGACCTTGCCTGAAAGGTCGATTTGTACTGCCATTGAGCTTCCTCTCTCGGGGGATAGCGGGAAAAGTTACAATCGAGGGTCGATGTGGACCTTCAACGCGTTCGGCGAAGACATCGCCTCGATCGCCTCGTTGATTTGATCCAGACTGAACCGGTGAGTCACCAGGGGACCCAGCGAGTCCGCCATTTCCACCATCATCCGAGCTGACTGTGGGTAACAATCAGCAACCGAGAACGATCCGATGATCCGCAGCTCTTTAGCAAATACGGTGTATGGGCTGTAATCGATGATGGCATCGTCGGGGGCGGCCCCCATCTGCATGAACGTCCCACGCGGGCGGAGTCGGTTCATTCCTTCATGGATCACGGACGGGACGCCGGTGGCGTCCACCACGTAGTCGAACTCCTCGGTGCTGAGTGCCGCGCCGGGCGCGACCGCTTCGATTGCACCCATCTGGAGCGCCTTGGCTCGCCTGAACTCATGCGGCTCGACAACCGTGACCGGCATGTCTTGCTGCTTTGCCAGTGCCAGCGTTAGCAGACCGATAGTGCCCCCGCCGTAGATGAGCATCGTCTTCCCGGGCCGCACATCACTCAGGTCAAACCCATGCACCGCGCACGACAACGGCTCAATCAGAGCGCCAGCCTCAGCGTCAACGGACGGTGGTAGTTTCTCGGCGAACGCCATCGGGACAACGACGTACTCGGCTAAAGCACCAGGCAGGTCGATCCCGATGGCATGGAAATCCACGCACAAGTTGAACGCATTCTGCTGGCACCACTCGCACTTCCCGCAGTACTGATTAGGATCCGCAGCGACTCGGTCACCGACCGCGAAG
>CAYMMF010000012.1:16048-25746 GCA_964391475.1 uncultured Propionibacteriaceae bacterium
CCCATCACTAGTGGGTAGCGGGCCTGGGGGTACTTGCCCTCCATGATGTGCAGGTCGGTGCCACACAGGCCAGCTGCTTCAACCTGGAGCAGGATCTCCCCGTCCCCCGGTGTGGGACGAGGGAGATCCACTACTTCAAGGTTTCCACCCGCGCCGTTTAGAACGACAGCTTTCATGCCGCACTGCCGTCCGGACGAAGCAGCACCTTGCCTGAGGTGGGTTGGTTCGCAGCTTCGAACGCTTCCGTCGACTCTGACAACGGAAACACCCCGCTGACGATCTCATCGACAGGAATGCTGCTCCCAGCTGCCAGAGCAGCCTTGATGTCGGCCTCCGTGTAGGCCGCTGATCCTTGAACGCGGAGTTCCCAATCCTGAATGAGCGGCATTGGAACAACGAAGTCACGTGGAGGTACCCCCACAATGACGATCGTGGCAGCTCGCCGGACGATGGACGTCCACTGCCTAGCAGAGACCTCCATCGCTACACAGTCGAATATCACATCTGCTGGCCCGTCCAGGGCTGCCAAGACTTCGTCGGTGAACGTTGCGGACGCCCCGTCGACCGCTGCGACAGCACCGAGCCGAACAGCCCGATCCCGCTTTGACGAGTCGAGGTCTGTCACCACGACAGCCGCGGCACCTGCACTCAGAGCAGCAACCAGCATCAGAATGCCGATGCTGCCTGCGCCCATGACAACGACTTTTGCGCCGCTGAGGTCACCGGCGATACGGGCAGCGTGCATCGGCGTGGCCAGGGGCTCCACCAGCGCTGCCTGCTCGTCGCTAACGTCGTCGGGCACCGCGAAGAGGTTAGACGGACGAACGAGGAAGTAATCTGCCATCGCGCCGGGATGGGTTCCGCTGGGGTCACAACCCACCCAAGCCAAGACTTGGCAGGCGTTGTCGCGCCCAGCAAGACAGTTGACACACTCCCCGCACTGCAGGTTCGGCTTCAGCAGCACTCTGGTGCCAACCGCAGGGCTCGTTACTCCTGGTCCGAGCGCATCGACAACGCCGACCGCTTCGTGGCCGGGTACGTACTGCGGGTAAAGCAGCGGATGCTGACCTGCAACGGCGTGCAGGTCAGAGCCGCAGATTCCAGCCAGGAGAGTCGCCACCCGAACCTCGTTTGGGCCAGGTTCGGGCTTTTCGACTTCCCGGACGATTAGATTGCCGATGCTCTCGGCAAACGCTTGTTTCATTGTGTTAACAACTCCTTCGCTACTTGACGGCACCGAGCGACAGCCCCTGAACCAGCTTGTCCTGGGCAACCCAACCGGCAATGACAACCGGAATGGAGACCACGATCGCTGCTGCTGACAGCTGCGCGATGAATAGGCCTTCAGATGTGATGAACGACACCAAGAAGACGGGTGCCGTGCCCGACTCGGTCGCGGTGAGGTTCAACGCGAACATGAACTCGTTCCACGACAAGATGAAGCAGATCAACGCGGTTGCTGCGATGCCAGGCATCGCCAATGGCATCACAATCCTCGCCAAGATGGTCAGCAAGGACGCGCCGTCCACTTCTGCGGCAGCCATCACGTCTTTCGGAATCTCCTTCAGGAACGAGTGCATCATCCAGATCGCGATTGGCAGGTTCATGCCGGTGTAGAAAATGACCAATGCGAAGATGTTGTCGAGCAGACCAAGCCACTGGAAAACCAGGTAGATCGGCACTAGGGCGGCGACCATGGGCAGGAACTTGGTTGACAAGACCCACTGCAATACACCACCGGGGTTCCGGATTGGCTTTACAGCGGTTGCATACGCCGCAGGGATCGACAGCACGACCACGAAGATCGTGGACAAACCCGCTGCGAGGAGCGAGTTGATCATGGCGCTCTGCACTCTGCCCGAGAGCACATTTGAGTACTGCTCAAACGTGAACGGTGCGAACAGATTTGGAGGGGAGACCGCCGCGTCCACCTCATGACGGAGGGAGACAAGCACAGTCCAGACCACGGGGGAGATGAACAATAGACCCAACAGCCACGCCAGGAGGCTGAGGAGCCAAGCCCAACGGTTGCCTCTGGGGTGTGCGGGGGACGTATCGGGCCAGCCGAAGGCCGAAGAATGCAATGACGATGCTTGCCAGGACCACGATCACACCGGCCGCAGCCGCCTTACCGTAGTCGTAACCGCGGAATGCAGTCAGATAGATGGCATATGGAAGGTTTGTGGTGGACGTTCCCGGCCCACCTTGGGTGATTGCGAACACCTGATCGTAGGTGTTCAGCAGGTAGATGGTGCCCAACACGATGGAAAGTTCGATGTAGGGCCGCAACATGGGAAGAGTTAGATACCGGAACTTAGAAAAGGCGCTGGCGCCGTCAACGTCTGCGGCTTCAAGCACATCGGGATCCTGTGCCTGCAGACCTGCGAGCAGGATCAGGAACATGAACGGAGTCCAAGTCCACACCAGCGTGGTGATGATGGCACCCATCGGGGCTTCACCGGTCCAGTCAATGTGGACAGCTTGGCGTCCTAACAGGTCTGCGATCCACGTTAATATGCCGTTATACAAGCCGTATTGAGGGTTGTAGAAAAGGTGCTTCCAGATAAGTGACGAAGCCATCGGCATAATCAGGAACGGCGTGATCAAAAGGGTTCGCACCACGCCCCGACCTTTGAACTTCCGGTTCAAAAGCAGCGCCAGGACCAATCCAAGAATTAGACAAATAACGACAGTTGCAACGACCATGAATACGGTGTTGCCCATGGCGTCCACGATCATTTGATCAGCGAATACGTTCTTGTAGTTCTCTAGAGTCCCGAACGCAGTTTCGTCCGGGTACATGATATTCCAACTGGTGAATGACATGAGGATCGTCACCACGAACGGAATCTGGGTCACCACAATCAAGAAAATCAGTGTGGGGAGAAGTGGTAGCCACCTACGACGATTGCGCTGCTTCTCCGCGTGAACGGCAGTGTTCATCGCACTACCGGCGATCTGGTCGCTCATTTCACTCCTTTATCAGGGGCCCTGTGGGGCTCCGAATTCGAAGCCCCACAGGATTGGGGGATGCGCTTACTTCTTGTGGCGCTTAGAGACGGCCTCGGCGAATCCCTGAGAGGTGGTGAGGACCGCGTCCACGGTCTTCTGGCCAGACAGGGCTGCGCTGAGTTCCTGGCCAACCTTGGTGCCCAGTTCGGCGAATTCGGGTACAGCAAGGTATTGGCAACCGGGAGCCGGGTTCGGAGCAATGCCGCAGTTGTTGGGGTCGGACCGCTGAATTGCCTCGAGCATGTGGTCCTTGTAGGCGGCTGCGGCTTCCTGGTATTCAGGAATCTCAAACGTCGATGCGCGCTTGCCATCGGGAACGCGGGTCCAGCCGAGTTCGGTACCGACGAGTTTCTCGTACTCCTTGCTGGAAGCCCAGGAGGCGAACTTCCAGGCGTTCTCGACGTTCTTGGTGGTCTTGGGGATAGCCCAAGCCCAAGCCCAGACCCAGCCAGCGCGGGTCTTGTCTTTGGGGGCGTCAGCGTAGCCGACCTTCCCAACCACAGTGGAGGAGGAGGGAGACTCGACGCTGTTGGCTGCCGAAGTCGCGTCGAACCACATCGCAGCCTTGCCCTGGGTGAAGATGTTCAGACACTCGGTGAAGCCAGCTTGGGCTGCGCCGGTTTGGCCGTAGTTCTTCACCAGGTCGACGTAGTACTCGAAGCACTGGCGGGTGTTGTCCGATGTCAACATCGGGTTCCAGTCCTTGTCGAACCACTGAGCGCCGAACGACTGCATCATGGATCCGACCACTGCCATGTTCTCGCCCCAGCCGGGGAGGCCGCGCATGACGATGGGTGTGATGCCGGATTCCTTCTCCTTGATGGTGGCCGCAAACGACTTGATCTCTTCCCAGGTCGGTTCTGCGGGCATCTTCAGGCCGTGCTTATCGAAGATGTCCTTGCGGTACATCATGAAAGCCGACTCGCCGTAGAAGGGGATCGAGTAAAGGTCGCCGTCCTTGGAGAGGACGCCCTTCATTGCAGGCAGAAGATCTTCCACATCGAATGCGGTGTCTTTCTCAGCCATTTCTTGGAGGTTGTGGAGCCAATCGTTGGCAGTCCATACGGAACCTTCGTAGGCGCCGATGGTGACGACGTCGTACTTGCCAGCCTTCGTGGAGACGTCCTGGGCGACCTTGTCGCGCAGTTCGTTCTCAGGGAGAATCGTCAGGTTCACCTTGATGCCAGTCGCTTCTTGGAATTTGCCGACCATCTTTTCGATGTCTTTCATCTGGGGGTTGCCCACCATCAAGACTGTCACGGTGTCGCTGGCACCACCGCCACCGCCCTTATTTCCACCACAGGCTGACAGAGCCATCACTAGGCCTGCCCCCCCAAGGCCTTGGAAAACAGTTCGTCTACTTATCTCTGGCATTTCTTTTCCTTCGGTTGTCATAAAGCCATCCGGGCGAATAGCTCTGGGTTGCGTGAGGAGCATGAGGCTCCTGCGGGGAGTTGAGGAATCGCGTTGCCCGCTTTGCGAATCAATTTAGCGACTTCCCGCTCGTAAGGGGGAGATTAGTCAACACTGAAATATCGTGTTGAGGCTGCGAAAGCCATATTAGCCGCACCGACTATTCCGGGTTCCGCTGGTGAGTCTTTAAGTAACTCTTGGCCTTTTCTAACCCGTTCCTGCAAAATGAGGGGATCGTGGGTCCATCCCCCAAACATAACCTCCTTTCGTGGATTGCCCACGATGTTAGATATTTCAGACACGTGATTGTAGGAATGTTCAAGTAGTTGGTCGACTGCCATCCTCCAAATCGTTACAGGACTGTCGGCGTCGGTTACATTGGAAAGTGAAAAGCCGCTCAGGCTGACATTCTCCAACCGAGCAGTTCCGACATCGGTCGTGCCGATAACCCGACGACTGAGTTCGATGCGTTCCGCAGTCGTTCCACAGCCCAACACCCGCGATAGTCGCTCCAAGGTGATATCCGTGGGCAGGGTGCTAAGCACGTACCAGCGGTCAGCCAAGGGGTGCCAGTCGATCGTGACACCGAGGTCTACCAGCGCCAAAATCTCAGCTCGACCCAGCGTAGGTTCGATCACCCGGACGTGAGCCTCAGAAGTGCCAAGCGACAACGCTAATACTCCGGTCTTTGCCAAACCGAGAGCAATGGCGGCCACAGGATGATCGTGCCCAGCGGTGGTTACCACGCTCCCAGCGAGGTTGGGAGCGAACTCGGATCGAACGCGTCCGACCGGGGTTCCTGCGGCAACAGGGTCGCCAGGCATCAGCCAACGGCCCGCTCCCAGGAATTCCAGACCTTCGTCCCACCAGTCCTTGTTCAACAGATCGAAGAGCCCGGTGCGTCCGCTGAGAGAAAATTCGCACGCCATCGTCCCGGTGAGCCGCCATGTCACGTACTCGGGGATGTTAAGCCAACGTTGGCCGTTTTGGAACTCGTGACCTCGCGACCGAAGATAGTCGAGTTTGATGATGCTGGGTGCAAGATCGCAGCCATGGCCGGTTGTGGCCGCGAAGTGGTCTCGTCCCAAGGCCTGCTGGACGCCAGCGGCATCGCCTAGCGTGTGGTGCCAAGCGAACCCGGGAGCCATCGGCTCGCCGGCAGCGTTAAGCAGAGCCCCGGTTTCCGCCATCCCAGTGGTGCCGACTGCAACCACCCGATGCCCATGGGCAGCAGCCCACTCTGCGCATTCGGACGCCACGTGTATCGCCAGGTCTCCCAGTTCGACAACGTCGATTACTGGCCCCTCGTGGGTGGTCTGCCACGGGGTTGAACGGGCTTCTACGTGAAGCAGCGTCGAATCTGGCCCCACCAGACCAGCCTTAACGCGTGTTGTACCGATGTCGATCCCAACGGCTGTTTCGCTCACAGTGGAATCCACCCCCTCTTCTCATCAAATCGGATAACGGCAGCGAGATGGTGGCCGGGGTGGGCTTTTCCTTCTCAAATTGGGCTAGGACGCGGTCAACCGCCAGTCGTCCGATCTCACCGGGGTCTTGGTTTACGCACCAGACCGGGACCGGTAGAAGATCGTAGAAGTGGTTGCTATCGAAGCTGGAGTACTCGAGTGAAACCCCGAGTTCATTGGCGACCCGCAAGGTGGTCAACAAAGGCTGAATGCTCAAGGCAATCATCGCGGTCGGAGGTTCCGGTGCAGTGAGTGCAGCCGCGATGTCTTTCTTGTTGAGTGTGCCGTCAGTTCCTGAAGACACGATGTTCGCAGGATCCAAGTCGAGCCCTGCCTCGCTCAACGTCTCTATGATTGCGCTGAGCCGCTCCTGCTGGGTCCAGATAGTGCGGGCGAGAAGCGTCACGAGGAAACGCTGATGGCCACGGGAAAGCATGTTCTTGGTCAGAGAGCGTGCTCCCGCACGGTTCTCGGTGACGATTGCATCGCTGACCAAATTGGGCGCCGGTCTGTCCAACAACACCAGTGGAGTGCCGAAACCCACCTCCTGGATGAGGATTTGAGGGAGCGGGCCGGGTGATGGCGCGATGATCAACGCTTGGATCCGGTGTGAGACCATCTGGGATATCAGCCGAGCCTGATCGGCTTCGGAGTTCAGATGGCAACCCAGCAAGACCTCGCGCCCTTGGGAGGTAGCCGCCTGTTGGATCGCCGAAGAGATGGCCGCAAAGAATGGATCCTGCACGTCCGGCACCAGCAAGCCGATCAGCGCGGCTGTTCCGCCTGAGCGCAGTGAACTGGCCAGCGAATTTTGGGTGAAGCCGACGGCGTCGGCGGCTGCTTGAATCGTTTCCAGAGTGGACGGAGAAACGCGAGGGTCACCCTTGAGAGCCCGCGAAACAGTGGAAGCGCTGTAACCAGTGGTCTTCGCCAGCTGCGTTAGCGTAGGCCGGATCCGCTTACTCATCGCTCAACCTTGCGCGAAGCTCAGCGACATCATCAGCAGATGCCCTCCCAGGGATCCACTGCTGGACGGCAGAGGCAGCCGTGGCAACACCCCAGGCCACCGCGTCCGAGAAGGTTGCTCCCGATGTCAATTTCGCCATCATTCCGCCGATCATCGAGTCACCCGCTCCGATCGGGCTTTTCACGTCAACCTCGACGATGGGGTAGTGGCCGGATTCGGATCCGGTTGCCCAGGCTGTGCCTGCAGACCCAGCGGTCACCACGACGAAGGGGATTCCGGTGGCGACCAGATCCCGGGCGGCTTGGGCGGCATGCTCCAAGGCGCCTTCGTCCACCTCGACTGACTCACCGACGTCCGTGCCGGTGAGCGTCTGCAGGGCTTCGGCCAGGTTCGGCGTAATGAGGTCAGGCTTAGCTGGTAGCGCAGCAGCCATCCAACTCGGCCCAGTGTCGAGTGCGACCCGCGCCCCTTCGGAGTGGGCGGCACCGATGAGTGCGCGAACCCCGTCGTCCGAGACCCCGGGAGGGAAGCTGCCGGAAATCACCACCCAGTCTTCATCCGCGGCGAGATCTCGAACAGCCTCGCAGAAGCGATGCCAGTCATGGTCCGACACCGTGACGCCTTGGCCGTTGATTACTGTCGCCTGGCCGGAATCCTCAAACAGCACGATTGTCTCGCGCATGGCACCTGGAACTTCGAACGCTGATGCTTCGATCTGTTCGTCAGCAAGCAGCCCGAGATAGCCGGGGTTTTGCTGGGGGAGTAGCACAAACAGGGGCGGGTTCACTCCGTGAGCTTGCATGGCACGGATTGCGTCCACGGGCTTCCCGCCAGCGAGCGCCCTGTTACTGGAAGCCCTGGAGACGGAACCCGGCACTACCGCGTCAACGAAGACCTGCCGATCGATGGTCGGGTTGGGGCATACAACCAACATCGCGTCACCTCCATGGTGGAATCCGGGCACTGTCAGACCAGTCTTGCTAACGTTTGCAATCCAAAGACTGTGATGTCAACGATCGTTACTAGACTGTTGTATTAGCTTCTCAGTGGATCAGTGGGGACGCACGGCAGGGAGTTGAAATGACTAAATTCGTATGCGCGATAGACCTCGGCACCAGCAGCGCCAAAGTCGGCATAGCTGATGACCAGGGACGGATGGAACGCACAGTCGTGGCCCCCTACCGGGTCGATTCGCCGATGCCAAGATTCGCCGAAACCAGACCAATCTGCTGGTGGGAGGCAATACTGCCTGCCATCTCGGAAGCCTTGTCTGGGATGGACGGAGAGTTGGTTGGTGTTGGCATCGACGGCCAGATGCACGGGCTGGTTTTACACGACTTTGGGCGCCCGGTGCGTCCTGCGATCCTTTGGGCGGACGGCCGGGCGAACGAACAGGCCCAGCGTTGGCGGAGTCTGCCCGAAGAGCTGGTTGCTCCACTTGCGAACCCCATCGTGCCTGGCATGTTCGGCCCTGTTCTTGATTGGCTGTGCGAGCACGAACCGGAATCAGTATCGAAGGCAAACCACGCCTGCTCACCGAAAGACTGGATCACAGGGCAACTGATCGGTAAGTACGGGGTGAGTGACGCGTCCGACTCGTCCGCGACTCTGTTGTGGGACGTCCCCGGCCACCGCTGGCACCAACCCCTGTTGGACGTCCTCGGGCTGCCCAGCCGCCTGCTGCCCAGCATCATGGATTCGTCGGCGCAGGCTGGGACGACGTTGGCTGGGTTGGGCGTGCTTCCAGCAGGGTTGCCGGTAAGCGTGGGATGCGGCGATACCGCTGGGACGTTGGTTGCGAGCCAACTGGATCAAGACGAGGTGCTGGTGAACCTGGGAACGGGAATTCAGGTTTGTCAGGTCGGCGGCACACCCGTCGCCGACGCCGCCCCGAAGTGCCATACCTACGCTGACGCCCAGGGCGGTTGGTACTCAATGGTGGCGCCACAAAACGGCGGGCTGGTGTTGGGACGCCTGCTCGAATGGCTAGGTGCCACCTGGGATGAGTTGTACGCCTCGCTGGACGCACCCGCCCGCCGCGATGAGCCGACGTTCAGGCCGTGGGCGGCCCCGGAGCGGTTGCCGCGCCTGAGGGACGGGAACCAGGCAGGGTGGGTTGGTCTCGGGTTGCAGACGCAACGGACGGACTTACTGCGGGCGTCCCTGGAGGCAGTCGCGTTCCAAATCTCGGAGGCGATCGATTCGCTGCCACGGAAGCCGTCCGTGATCCGATTCGCTGGCGGCGGAAACCGCGACCAGCGCATGCGACAGTTGATCTGCGACGCAGTCGGTCTGCCAGGCAGGATGTCGACAATCAAGGACGCGACCACCCTCGGTGCCGCCAGGCTGGGGTTCACTGCCGCTGGGATTGCGGTCGACTGGCCGATCCCAAGAGAGCCAAGCTTGACCGAACCTCGAGTGGATCGGGAACTCGACCGACTTGCAGAGAGATACCGCGCAGAATCCGCCAGCGGTCCATGAGCAGGATCGATTCGGATGGCTGAGTAGCCGATGAAAGCGGCGTCTTGAGCCCCGTGCTCAGATCCCTGAGGAGGAGCGAAGCTCCGTCTCGAGCCCCGCGCCGAGATCCCTGAGGAGGAGCGTAGCGACGTCTCGAAGGGCTAAGTAACCGGCACTCCGAGACGCCGCTATGCGTCTTCTCAGCCAACCGGGGTATGACCTCAACCACCCGTCACCAGTGGCCAATTTGCCAACTGTCGCTGTCGAGGGAGACCACAACCCCAGAAACCGCAACAACCTGCCCGGAATCTCACACCTCGTACGATGTCGTCCCAGATAGTAGGACTATTTGGTGTCCACGCTGCGTTCGCTCCCGTTAT
>CAYMMF010000013.1:0-4608 GCA_964391475.1 uncultured Propionibacteriaceae bacterium
CCGGTGGAGTGGCCGAGAGGCGAGGCAACGGACTGCAAATCCGTGTACACGGGTTCAAATCCCGTCTCCACCTCGGGCGGTTGGCGCAGTTGGTAGCGCGCTTCCCTGACACGGAAGAGGTCATCAGTTCAAGTCTGGTACCGCCCACCACCAAGTCTGGCGCCCCATACGGGGCGCCAGACTTGGTTAAGCACCGGCCACCGCGAGGTCGGTCGGTGCTCCGATCTTGCGGATGCGGCAGAATGGGACGCGTTCGCCTGCCGAAAGGATCCATCGTGTCCATCTCTGTCACCCTGATACGCCCAGACTCGCGTGAGTTGAAGGTCTGTCAGGCGGGTACGACAGGCCTGGACCTGTTCGGCAATGATCGCAGCGTCGTCGCCTTCCGAATCAACGGCGAGACCAAAGACCTTGTCGTCCAGATCCCCGACGGCGCCGAGATCGAACCGGTGGGCGCGTCCTCCGATGAAGGTCTGGCTATCATCCGACATTCGTGTGCGCATGTGGCTGCCCAAGCCGTCCAAAACATGTTCACCGACGCCAAACTGGGCATCGGGCCGCCGATCACTGATGGCTTCTACTACGACTTCGATATGGCTGAGACGTTCACCCCTGAGATCTTGTCCCAACTTGAGAAGGACATGGGCCGCATCGTCAAGGAACGGCAGCGTTTCGTCCGTCGCGTGGTGTCGGACGCCGACGCTCAAGTCGAGTTGGCTTCCGAACCCTACAAACTCGAATTGGTGGAGCTGAAGGGCAAGGCGTCCGATACCGAAGGCGCATCCGTCGAGGTTGGTGCCGGTGAACTCACGATGTACGACAACGTTCGGCGCGACGACTCGGTGGCGTGGAAAGACTTGTGCCGCGGCCCCCACGTGCCGCACACCGGCTACATCGGAAACGCGTTTGCCCTCATGCGCGCCTCAGCCGCGTACTGGCGGGGCGACCAAGCCAACGCCCAACTGCAGCGGTTGTACGGCACTGCCTGGGCGTCCAAAGAAGACCTCGTCGCCTACAAACAGCGCCTCGCCGAAGCGGCAAAGCGTGACCACCGCAAACTCGGAACTGCACTCGATCTGTTCAGCTTCCACGAGCACGTCGGCTCTGGCTTGCCGCTGTTCCACCCCAAGGGCGGGGTGCTGAAGCGGGAGATGGAAGACTACGTCCGCGCCGCCCACATCGAAGCGGGTTTCGACTACGTTGGGACGCCGCACATAGCCCGCGAGGAGTTGTACTTCACATCAGGCCACCTTCCGTACTACGCCGAGGGAATGTTCCCCCCGATCGACGACGACGGGCAGGCTTACCGGTTGAAGGCCATGAACTGCCCCATGCACAACCTCATCTACTCGTCGCGGGGCAGGTCATACCGAGATCTACCGATCAGGTTCTTCGAATTCGGAACCGTGTACCGCGACGAGAAGTCGGGAGTGATCCAAGGCCTCACCCGCTCGATCACGCAGGACGACTCGCACAGCTACTGCACTCCTGAGCAGGCACCCGACGAAATCCGGCATCTGCTCAACTTCATCCTCGGCCTTCTTCGGGACTTCGGGTTGGACGACATCGCTTTGGAGCTTTCGACTCGCGACGAGGACGGCAAGAAGAAAGACAAGTTCATCGGATCCGACGAGCAATGGGCGGCAGCGACCAAGATCCTTGCCGACATTGCTGATGAGTCGGGGCTGACGGTCGTGGACGATCCGGGTGGTGCCGCATACTACGGCCCCAAGATCTCGATTCAGGCCAAGGACGCCATCGGCCGGACCTGGCAGATGTCCACCATCCAGTACGACTTTAACCAGCCTGAACGTTTCGGGCTGGAGTACACCGCCTCCGACGGTAGCCGCAAACAACCCGTGATGATCCACTCGGCTAAGTTCGGGTCGATCGAGCGGTTTATGGGAGTCCTCATCGAGCACTACGCGGGTGCGTTCCCGGCATGGTTGTCACCGGTGCAAGTCATCGCGATCCCAGTTGCAGCCGAGTTTGGGGATTATCTGGACGGTGTTGCCGCTGCGTTGGGCCACGCTGGCGTCCGGGTCGAGGTGGATCACACCGACGACCGTTTCGGCAAGAAGATCCGCAATGCGCAAACCCAGAAGACCCCGTTCATGCTTATCGCAGGTGGGGACGATCGCGACTCCGGTTCCGTTTCTTTCCGGTTCCGCGACGGTTCGCAACGAAACGGTGTTCCGATCGCCGAAGCGGTGGCGATGATTGCCGAGTGGGTGGCGTCACGACGCAATGACAGTCCGTCTGCTGAGTCTTGGTCATGAACTCCGAATCTGCTGAAGAACTTGCGGGTATCCCGGACGCTTTCCAGCGACTGTGGACGCCTCACCGCATGGTCTACATCCACGGAGAAAACAAGCCGTTCGATGCCAGAGAGGGCGCCTGCCCGTTCTGTCGTGCCCCACAGCGCTCGGACACCGACGGGTTAATCGTTCACCGCGGCGAGACCTGCTACGTGGTGATGAATCTCTACCCGTACAACCCCGGGCACCTGCTCGTCTGCCCCTACCGTCACGTTTCTGGTTATCCGGATCTCACCGAAGAGGAGACTGTTGAGTTCGGGCTCCTCACCCAGAAAGCGATGCGAGTGTTGTCGGAGGTCTCGCGTCCTCAGGGGTTCAACTTGGGCATGAACCAAGGGGAAGTCGCCGGGGCTGGCATCGCTGCTCACCTACACCAGCACGTCGTGCCTCGGTGGCGGGGGGACGCGAACTTTCTACCGATCCTTGCTAACACAAAAGCTGTACCGCAACTCATAGGCGACTCCCGCAATCTGCTGGCGAAAGCCTGGCAGCGGCCAGGTTGATCCGGCCCGGTTGGCGCCACCACTACGCTGGTCGCATGCCTGGCGAGCCTTACGACACAGACCGGGTGCTAACCATCCCCAATGCGCTCAGTGGATTGCGGCTGTTGCTTGGGGTGCCGCTTTTCGTCTGGTTGTTGTGGGTCGGGTCCGACGTTGAAGCTGTCATCGTGCTGGCGGTGGCGGGCGCCACTGACTGGTTGGACGGATTTCTTGCACGGCGGCTGAACCAGCGTTCCAAGTTGGGGCAGTTGTTGGATCCTGTTGCAGACAGGCTCTTCATGTTGGCGACTGTGCTTGGGCTGGCTGCTCGCGGGATGATCCCCTGGTGGCTTGTCGCGTTGCTGGTCGGACGTGACGTGATGATTGGACTGCTCGTCCCCCTGTTGAGGACGCGCGGGTTTACCAGCCTTCCCGTGCATGCGATTGGTAAAGCAGCCACCTTCGCCTTGCTGTACGCCTTTCCCTTGGTGCTGCTGGGCAACGGTCCGGACCGTTGGCAGTTGGGATTTTTGGTTTTCGGGTGGGCTTGTGCTCTTTGGGGGACGATGCTCTACTGGTGGGCCGGTTTGCTTTACGTGCGGCAGACCGCCGAAATCTTGCGTAGTTTTCCACCGGTGGAGGCGCACCCATGACGAACCTGCAGCAACCTCGTCCGGACGCCTCGATGGACTTGTTGAACAACATCCGTCGCGATGCACTGGAACCGGGTTACGGGATTGGCCCAAGACCCGATGCCAGGGGGCGCGTGCAGCGCGTTCCCGTGGTGTTCACGATGATTATCATCGGAGTGCTCGTTGGGGTCGCGTTGGCGACCACATCGCGCTCAGCGCCTTCCGTGGCACAAGAACGCACAAACCTGATCGCCAGGATCGGCGACGAGGAAGCCGCGGTCGACAACCTTCAGGAACGCGTTTCGGAGTTGAACAAAACTAATGCCGAACTGGAGTTGGCGACAGCGGGGTTGGGGGCGTCCGAGTTGACTCGATTGAGAGAAATGTCGGCGCAAACCGGTGCGCTCGCAGTGGCTGGCCCCGGGGTGGTGGTGACCGTAGACGATGGTCCTGACAAGGACGTCACTGGGAGCCGTGTCGTGGACGCTGACCTGCGGCAAATAGTCAACGGTCTTTGGCAAGCAGGAGCCGAAGCAGTTGCTGTCAACGGGCATAGGCTCTCAGCGCGAACCTCGATTCGGGCAGCCGGGGACGCGATCACGGTTGACTACCGGTCTGTGAGTGGGCCGTACACTGTTGCCGCAATCGGTGAGCCGGGCACCTTGAAGTCTTCGTTTGAGAAATCTGCTGCCGCGAATTGGTGGAGAGCATTGAAGAAGACCTACGGGATGCGT
Organism: uncultured Propionibacteriaceae bacterium; assembly: GCA_964391475.1. Classification (GTDB taxonomy): domain Bacteria; phylum Actinomycetota; class Actinomycetes; order Propionibacteriales; family Propionibacteriaceae; genus Propioniciclava. The sequence continues at coordinate 4,167 of CAYMMF010000013.1, forward strand.
TTCGAGGTGAAGCAGAGCGACCGACTCGAGTTGCCTGCAGACCCGGGCTTAGGCGTCACTGCGGCTAAGCCCGCGGCTTGAGGAAGGAAGTCAAGTGTTCGCTCTTCTAGGTCTGTTGCTGGGGATCGTGTTGGGGATTCTCGTCCAACCGTCGCTCCCAGCCCAGATTCAGCCTTACCTGCCGATCGCCATCGTCGCTGCCCTAGATGCCATCTTCGGGGGTTTCCTTGCATACCTCGGACGCAATTTCGACGATCGAGTTTTCGTGGTGTCATTCGCTTCGAACGTTCTGATTGCGGCGCTTATCGTCTGGGTTGGAGACCTGATCGGGGTTGGACCCCAACTGTCTACGGCGGTTGTTGTGGTGCTGGGCATTCGTATCTTCACTAACGCGGCAGCGATCCGGCGAAAGCTATTCCATGCCTGATCCGATCACACCGCG
>CAYMMF010000013.1:4618-24282 GCA_964391475.1 uncultured Propionibacteriaceae bacterium
TTGCTGCGCGACTTTCTCAAGCCGTCACGGTCGCAGTTCATTATCGCCGTGGTGCTTATGTTGTGTGCGTTCGCCATGGTGACTCAGGTGCGGTCCCAAGCTGCGGACGAGACGTTCTCGTCTTTGCGACGCACTGATCTCATCGCAATGCTCGATGACCTGACGCGGCAATCGCGAAGCCTGAATTCTGAAATCGTTTCGCTGGAGAACACCAAACGCCAACTCCAGTCTGGGGCGGACGCCAAAGTAGTGGCTTTAGAAGAGGCGACCCGCCGAACCCAGAATATGGGGATTTTGGCCGGGACTCTGCCCGCCCAAGGGCCTGGAGTGAAAATCACGCTTTACGACCCGAAAGATAAGATCACTCCTGAAATCCTGTTGAACGCAATCGAGGAGTTGAGGGACGCCGGCGCCGAGGTAATCGAGTTGAACGAATCGGTTCGGTTGGTCGCGTCCAGTTGGATTGGGGTTGCAGACGACGCCCTAGTGGTCAGTGGGCAGAAGGTTTCCCGTCCCATCGTGATCAAAGCCATTGGTGATCCCGCCACCTTGGCTGAAGCCGCACGATTCCGCGGTGGGTTGATCAGCACCGTCGAAAGTGAACAGGTGGGGGGTCGCGTCACCTTGAAGCAGGAGGAGAACCTGCAAATTACGTCCTTGCACGATCCGATCCCGATGCGCTACGCCCGCCCCGCGTAGCGGATTTCGAATCGCGGTCTCAAGGGGTCGTGACCCAACGTGACCTACGTCGTAACATCGTGAGACAAGGGAGCCCTCGGACCCACTAGGCTATTCATCGACAGATGACGGAAAGGCAATCGATGTTCCCAGAGGACTTGTACTACTCCACCGACCACGAGTGGGTTCGCACCGGTAGCGGCTCAACAGTTCGGGTAGGCATCACCAGTTACGCCGTGAACGAGTTGAAGGACGTCGTCTACGTTTCGTTGCCCGAGGTGGGGGAGGACGTCGCCCGCAGCGACGCAGTCGCCGAAGTCGAATCCACCAAGAGCGTCTCGGACGTGTTCACTCCAGTCTCTGGTGTCATCACCTCGATCAACGATTTGCTCACGGACTCCCCGGAACTAGTGAGTTCTGATCCGTACGGTGACGGTTGGTTGTTCGAGGTTGAGCTTTCTGATCCTCAGCAACTCGACGACCTCATCGACGCCGACGCCTACGCCAATGCGGTTAATGGCTAGTAGCTAGCGACTCTCAGCGTTAGCCTTAGAGTGACTGGAACCAGGTCACGGAAGGAGCAGTCCATGAGGTGCCCAGAGTGTGGTCAGGAATTGGAGGGGGCAGTCAATTTCTGCTCGAACTGCGGTGCTGCGCTGAGGCCTGTTCTTGGTGACACCACACGTGTGATAGCTGCCATCACCGACGACACGGCGGCCCTTCCGATTACAGATGCAGAATTGGACGCCTTGAGGGACGTCCCAGAGGGCACCGGTGTGCTGGTCGTCGTTAGAGGGCCAAACCAGGGCACTCGCTACGTTCTAGACAATGAGACAACCACCGCGGGACGTCACCCCCAAAGCGACATCTTCCTTGATGACGTCACCGTTTCGCGTCATCACGCCAAGTTCAACCTTCGTGGCGGACACGTGTGGCTGGCCGATTTGAACAGCTTGAACGGAACCTATGTCAACCGCGACCTCATCGACGGTGAGGTAGCTCTACGCACTGGCGACGAGGTCCAGATCGGCAAGTTCCGATTGCTGTTCTTGGTGGACGGCGCCGGGCAGGTGTGAATCAATGGCGTCCGAGCGCCGCAGCATCGGTCAGGTGTTGAAGATCCTCTCCGAAGACTTCGACGATATATCCATCTCGAAGATCAGGTTTCTTGAAAGCGAGGGGCTAGTTACCCCTGAGCGGGCTCCGTCCGGTTACCGGCGGTATTCCCAATCCGACGTTGATCGGCTCAGGTACATCCTTGATGTGCAGAAGAATCATTACCTTCCGCTGAAGGTTATTCGTGAGAACCTGGAGTTGATGGATTCGGGTCAAGAACCCCCGTCGCCGACTCCGCCCCGTCCGAATCCGGACGAGCCCTCATTCGAACCCACACCCGGCAAGATCGGTCGGCCCGCAAAGAATCCGATTCACATCACACGTCGGGAACTTCTGCGACTGAGCGGGCTCAGTGAGAACGCGCTAAGTGAGCTCGAACGCCATGCGCTCGTCGTGCCACGTCGGGGCACAATCTATTACGGACGAGATGCGCTGACCGTTGCTGTTGTGGCGCGCAAGCTTGCTCCTTATGGAATGGACGCCAGGCACCTTAGAGCCGTCAAGCAAGCTGCAGAACGCGAAGCCGCGCTGGTTGACCAGGCCGTCGCCCCGCACCGTCGTCGCTCCCAGTCTCCGAAGCAGGCTGCGGCTGAGGTGATGACGCTCGTCATGCACGCTCATGCTGCGCTCCTTCGCTCGTCGATCAACTACTAGGCAGGAGCGTCCATGATCAAGCTTGAGTTTGACGAGATCCGCGTTTCGGCTTCCGGCGGGGCGCCGGTGATGCTTCTCAGCGAGGTTGGGGGAGCCCGCTACCTCCCGGTGTGGATTACGGCGTCGTCGGGTTCGGCAATTTTGAGCGCAAACGAGCACCGCGATGAGGATCATCCGCCCACCCACGATCTGGTGCTCGACTTGTTGTCGGTGTTGGATTCCATCATAGAAAGGGTAGAGATCACCGACGAGTCAGAGGGTGTGTTCAGCGCGCAGTTGGTGGTCGACTCGGTCGTTGTGCCGTGCCGAGTCTCCGATGGGGTAGCCCTGGCGCTCAGGGCTGGGTTTGGGATTTGGGCGACCAAAGAGATTATGGATCGCTGCGGAGTGTTGGCCGTCCCCGACGTCGAACCTGGAACGGCTCTGGATACCGACGACGAGGTTGTGTTGTTCCGGGAATTTCTCGACTCGGTGAGCGCTGAAGACTTTACGGACGAGTCATGACTCAACTCTGCAGTCGTCCTTTAGGTTTAGCCTTAGACGTCCCCCGTTGCGGCGTGTCGTTGACCCCTCTGCTGAAGTGGAAGTAGCGTGACTGAATCGGCTCGCGGCAGCGAAGGCAGGATGTGAGAGAAATGCGCGAAGAGGCCATCTCGACGGTCGGAGGAGTTCAGGACGCCCTGTTCGACGGTGATTTCGCTCCGCTACCCGACAACATTGGCTTTCGTGGGCCAGTAGCTTGCAACGCAGCTGGCATCACCTATCGGCAACTCGACTACTGGGCTCGCACAGGGTTGGTAGTACCAAACGTCCGCTCTGCCGGTGGATCAGGCACTCAACGGCTCTACAGCTTCCGCGACATTTTGTTATTGCGAGTGGTCAAACGGCTCTTGGATGTCGGCATCTCTTTGCAACAGATCCGGGTTGCGATCGATCACCTTCGGGCTCGCGGGGTGGAAGATCTCACACAGATCACCCTGATCTCCGATGGGGTTTCGGTGTACGAGGCTGTATCCGATGAAGAGATCATCGATCTAGTCCATGGCGGTCAGGGTATCTTCGCGATCGCCTTGGGGCGGGTCTGGAACGAACTGGAGGGTAGCCTGTTGTCGCTGCCTACCGAAAGAGCAGACGAGCCTGAGTTGTCGCTGTCAGACGAGCTGTCGCTTCGTCGTCGTGCACGCAACGCTGGCTGAGCTAAATTTTGGGCCGAAGGCCGGGTGGCTTCGGCCGAAGGGAGTAGCCGTGCCGCCATTCACAACTCGTCACGTGAGCCCAAGTGAATCCGATCGTGCCGCCATGTTGACGCACCTCGGTTTTGAAAGTCTCGAGGAGCTAACCGCGCTTGCGGTGCCTCCTGAAATCCGCTGCACGACCCCGTTGTCGCTCCCCGCCCCGATCTCGGAGGCTGAGGTCCAGTCGGAGTTGGCACGCCTGGCCGCCGCGAACAACCCTGGACGGGCCATGATCGGGTTGGGCTACTACGGAACGATCACACCGCCTGCGATCCGTAGGCACATTTTGGGCGACGCTGGCTGGTACACCGCTTACACGCCCTATCAGCCCGAGATCAGTCAAGGTCGATTGGAGGCGCTCCTCAACTTCCAAACGTTGATCGCCGACTTGACTGGCCTTCCGATTGCCGGGTCGAGCTTGCTTGATGAGGCAACCGCGGTTGCCGAAGCCGTAGCTCTTGCCAGGCGTTCCACCCGTAAGGGCAACGCGGTCGTCGTTGACAGTGGATTACTTCCACAATCGTTGGCTGTCTTGCGCACCCGGGCGTCCGCGATGGGATGGCAGATCGTCGTCTCCGCCGATCCGGTGGAGGCCCTTCAACGGCACGAGGCGTTCGCAGTCGTCCTACAGGTGCCCGGCGAAGACGGGCGACTGCCCACCAGCGATCAGCTCAAGCTGGTCGCTGAGAAGGCCCATGAGAATGGCGCGCTCGTCATCGCAGCGGCAGACCCGCTGCTGTTGACACTCGTCCCAGCCCCCGGCGAGTGGGGGGCGGACGTCGCGGTCGGATCCACCCAAAGGCTAGGCGTCCCACTGTTCTACGGTGGTCCGCACGCTGGGTACATTGCCGTCCGCACCGGCCTTGAACGGCAGCTTCCCGGGCGCCTGGTCGGCGTCTCTAAGGACGCCGCAGGCGTCCCTGCGCTCCGCTTGGCCTTGCAAACCCGTGAGCAACACATACGTAGGGAGCGTGCGACCTCCAACATCTGCACCGCCCAGGTGCTGCTGGCGGTCGTCGCCTCGATGTACGCGGTGTACCACGGCCCTGAAGGCCTCACCGAGATCGCCGGAGCAATCGCGAAACGCACCCAAATGTTGGCCGGAGTGCTTCGCGCTGGTGGTTTTAGACTGCGAAACGAAAGCTTCTTCGACACGATCACAGTCGAAGTTCCAGGCCAGGCAGAAAGCGTGGTTGCCCGGGCGCGTGACGCTGGCGTCCACCTCAGGAGGCTCGGCCCAGACGCGGTCGGTGCCAGTATCGGCGAGGACGCAACCCCAGACGACCTTGAAGCTGTAGCCCAGGCGTTCGGCGTCCCCTGGCAATCTGATGCAGCCTGGGGCGGGCTCCCCGACAAAGGCCGCGACACACCGTTCTTGCAGGCTCGAGTCTTCCACGCATACCGCAGCGAGACCGAGTTCATGAGGTACGTCCGATCTCTCAGAGACCGTGATTTCGCTCTCGACCGCGGAATGATTCCGCTAGGTTCATGCACGCTGAAACTCAGCCCCACTGCGGGGATGGAACCCATCACCTACCCGGGTTTCGCCGAACTGCACCCATTCGTCCCAGCCCAGGACGCGCAGGGCTACGCAACCCTGATCGAACGTCTTGAGAGTTGGCTGGCCGAGATAACCGGATACGACCGGGTCAGCCTTCAGCCCAACGCGGGAAGCCAAGGGGAGTTCGCGGGCTTGATGGCGGTGCGCTCCTACCACATTGCAAGCGGCGACGAGCACCGGACAGTGTGCCTGATTCCGGCGTCCGCCCATGGCACAAACGCAGCTTCGGCAGTTATGGCGGGCATGCGCGTGGTTGTCGTCGCGACTGCCGAGGACGGGTCAATCGACCACGCCGACCTGGAAGCCAAAGTGCGAAAGCATCGGGACGAACTTGCCGTCGTCATGATCACGTACCCGTCCACCCACGGCGTGTTTGAGACTCGAGTGGACGAACTGTGCGAGTTGGTCCACGAAGCTGGCGGGCAGGTCTACGTCGACGGAGCCAACTTCAACGCGCTGATGGGGCTCTCGCGACCGGGCAAGTTCGGCGCAGACGTCAGCCATCTGAACCTCCACAAGACGTTCGCGATCCCGCACGGTGGCGGCGGCCCAGGCGTTGGCCCTGTCGCTGTGAAACAGCACCTGGCTCCCTACCTGCCAAACCATCCGTTGGTTGCCGACGCGGGCCCGGCTTCATCTTACGGGCCAGTGGCGGCTGCGCCCTGGGGTTCTGCAGGCGTCCTGCCCATCACCTACGCGTTCATCGCAATGATGGGTGCGCAGGGGCTCAGGCTAGCTTCGCAAACCGCGGTGCTGGCCGCCAACTACCTCGCGTCGAAGGTATCGGACGCCTTCGAAACCCTTTATGCCGGGCAGGGTGGCTTGGTTGCCCATGAATGCATCTTAGATATCCGTCCGCTGACCAAACGGACGAACATCTCGGTCGACGACGTAGCCAAACGATTGGTCGACTACGGGTTCCATGCGCCCACCATGAGCTTCCCGGTGCCGGGAACGCTCATGGTTGAACCCACCGAGTCGGAATCGCTCGCCGAGATCGATCGTTTCGTGGACGCGTTGGTATCGATCCGGGCCGAAGCCGAACAGGTACACAGCGGACACTGGCCACCAGAAGACAATCCGCTGTGCAACGCGCCTCACACCCTCACCGAGGTCACCGCAGAAGAATGGGTGCACCCCTACTCGCGGAAGGACGCAGCCTTCCCCGCCGGATACAAGCGGGGATGGGTATCTGCAGGAGCGCAAGACAAGTATTGGCCACCGGTTGGCAGAATCGACGGCGCTTACGGCGACCGAAACCTGGTGTGCGCCTGCCCACCAATCGAGGAATACCAACAATGAAAGAGTGGGTGGAGCGGGTAAAGGAACAGCCTTTAATCGCCCACTGGATTCGAGCGATCAATCGATACCTGACCCGGTTGGGAATCCAATCGGCTGCCGCAATCACCTACTTTTCGGTGCTCGCCATGGTGCCGACGCTGATGGTTGGTTTCGCTGGAGTCGGTATGACGCTCACGGTGCTCCGCCCAGAACTCCTGGAGACCGCTAAAGCCGAGTTGGTGCTAATGCTGGAGAATGCCCCAGCAGTCTCTGACGCGCTGATAGTCGCGGTTGAACAAGCAACAAACAGTTGGCGTGCGCTGGGTTTGATCGGTTTGGCGACTGCGCTGTGGATGGGCATCAAGTGGGTGAACAACCTGAAGAATGCCGTTCGCATGCAATTGCGTGAAACCGCCGATGAACCAGAATCTAAGGCTAAACCTTGGATCGACATGCCGCTCAACCTGGCGATCCTGCTGGGGCTTTTGGTGTTCGTTGTGATCACGTTCGGGTTGTGGATCGGCACATCGGCGCTCGCATCCGGGCTGCTGGACACACTCGGCTTGGAGGGTCATGTTGCGGCAGCCTTCTGGCAGTTATTGGCACTCGCTGCCACTTTGGTGGTCACATTCGGGTTGTTCGTTTTCTTTTTCAGAGTTCTTCCGAATAGGCGCCCACCTTGGCCGCACCTGCTGCAGGGTGCTCTGCTCGGTGCGATCGGTACCACTGGTTTACAGGGTTTGGCCTCCGTGATGTTCGGCAGTTTCAGCAGGAACGTAGCCGCAGCGGTTTTTGGCCCGGTCATCGTGCTGATGTTGTTCTTCAATATGTTCGCCCAGATCATCATCGTCACAGCAGCGTGGATCGGCACCTTCGAAGCGCCTGACGCAGGCGAAGTCGAAAGCTCAGCCGTCACGCAAGATGAGCCACAGGTGGCACCGGGTTCAGCGGCTGTGCAAGCGCCAACACCAGCAAGCCCGATTGCGGCCGGCTATCTGACCGGAGCCGCAACCGGGCTTGGGGTGGGCGTTCTCGCCTCAGTTCTTTTCAGCCGCCGTCTTAGGCGTGAGACGGCTTCGCAGGAGGCTGACCAATCTCGGCAAGCATCTCGCCGTACCAAGGCAGGGTGATGTCGAAGGGCTTCCCACCGGCGATCCGCTTGAATTCAATCGCTCGCAGTTCGTCGCCTCTTTCTTCGTCGTTCCCAATCACACCCGGATTGCCAGCCAGAGCCGAATCAACCGCCAACTTGGCCATCGACTCGATCAGTTCCAGGTCGTAGGCGTTGGACTTGGCGGAACGAGCAAAGTAGCCAGACTTTTGAACTAGTACGCGATCGGCATCCAGCATCTTCGCGAACTGCTTGCTGAACCAAGCTCCAGGGTTGATCTTGTCAAGCCGGACGTGACCAAAGGCGTCCCTATCAACGGTCTGCCCTGCCGCCTCAAGTTCGGTGACAATCGACTCCAACCCGGCGCCTTCAGAGAGGAAAATGTTGACAGAGCCAACCTCGTCCATGATCGCGCTGAGACGCACGGCTTCGGCGCGAATGTCGATCTCGGCTTCGGGGACGAAAATCGCGTGGACGTCCCACGCGCGGCGGTCGAGTCCGATGTCGGGAAGCCATTGCTGCTCGTCGAGCCATTCCCGGTACTTCGCAGCGGTCGCCGCAGTGAGCCAACCGCAATTGCGACCCATGACTTCGTGGACGATCAGCATGCGACGACCGCCGTTGTGCTCGGCGATTACGTTCTGAGCGAAAACAGAACCCATCTCGGCAGCGGTGTCTGCCCCTAGCGACTGGCGGATCGGCACGATGTCGTTATCGATCGTCTTCGGCAGCCCAACGACGGTGAGCGGGTAGTCGTGCTTGGCAAGATAGGCAGCCAGGTCAGCCGCGGTGGTGTTCGTGTCGTCGCCACCGATCGTGTGAAGAACATCGACACCGTCAGCAACCAGCCGATCCGCAGCCACTTGGAGTGGGTCTGCGCCGTCGTTGACGAGGTTGCGCTTGACCAGATCTTTGACATTGGTGAGTTTCACCCGCGAGTTGCCGATGGGGGAGCCCCCAAACTCGAACAGCCGGTGGGCGTTTTGCCGCACCTCCGGTGTCACTGTGTAGTACTCGCCGGTCAGCAAGCCCTGGTATCCGCCGCGGTAGGCGATGATCTCAACTTCGGGTAAAAGTTCGGAATACCGTTGGACGAGGAATCCGACCGCCGACGACAAGCAGGGGGCGAAACCACCCGCAGTGAGCAGGGCAACTTTGTTAACCATGTTCAAGGACCTTCTTAGGTGCGCTAACAGCTCCGTGACGGGTGTCAGGGGCTCTCTTTCAAACGATCATTCTAGTGTCAATGACGACCCTGAGTGCATCAACTTGTGGACACTTGTTGCTCAGTTCCCGCACCAACATGCGACACTGTCGACACCTACCCCTTAGGAGACTGCATGCCCAGATCTAAATCCACGCAACAAGATGAGTTGGGACAGTCGATTTCGGTGCTCTTCGCCGTGTCCACCATTGCGTTGTTGTTGATCACAGGCTTGGTGGTGGACGGTGGTGCCCACGCCGCAGGAACGAGGCGGGCGGAACTAGCCGCGTCCACCGCGGCTCGGGCTGCTGCGGACGCTGGCGCGACGGCCAGCATTTCTCGCAGCTCCGCTCACGGGAGTGACGCCGTAACCGCCGGACGTCGGGTCATCACTGCGTCGGGGTTGGACGGCGAGGTTGAGGTTCGATCAGGTTCCGTGCGGGTGACGACCTCAGGCCAGATTCCCACGTTCTTTCTGGGCATCATCGGAGTGAACCAACTCACTGTTCGAGGAGACGCGACCGCAGTTCTGGTCACCCCATAGCAGCCAGGACTCGGGTAACCCCCTCGGCGATGAGTTTCGGGGAAGCTGCCAAATTCATCCGCACCCACTGGGTGTGGTGGGCACCGAAGTGACCACCAGGATTGAAAGCAACCCGTCCGTGCTTCAGAAAGTGCGCAGCGGGGTCAGGCAAACCGAGCTCAGTGCAGTCGAGCCACGCTAAGTAGGTTCCGGGTTCTCTCTGGTAACGAATCGTCGGGAGCTTCTCAGTCAGCAATCGCTCGAGCTGCACCTTGTTGGCTGCGATCTCGCGTCTAAGTTGGACTAACCAATCACGGGCATCAGCCAGCGCGGTCATGTGGGCGATGGTGGCAAGGTGGCCGCTGGAGTGAGTAGCCAACGGAGGTAGTTTGGTCACGCTCAACCCGGAGTCGGGCCCAAATACGATCAAACCGGCGTGGAATCCGGCCAGGTTCCAGGCTTTGCCAGCCGAAGTGACAACCAAAGCCGCCGATGCCTCCTGCAAGCTAAGCAGCGGGACGAAGTCCGTCCCTGGGTCGACCAGGAAGCCGTGGATCTCGTCCGCGATCAAAGTCACACCAAACCGATAGCAAAGATCCGCGAGTACGGCGAGTTCGTCAGCGGTATGCACGGTGCCGGTCGGATTGTGGGGTGAGCAAAGCAGGTAGGCCCGCGGGGCGTCGGGGCCGCTGAACACGGACTCGATCACCCCCAGGTCAAGCCTTCCCTGGTTGGTGAGCGGGATGTCAACCAGGCGGCGTCCATAACCAGAAACCACAGAATGGAAAGGTGGGTAGACCGGGGTGTTGATCGCCACACCGTCTCCTGGTTCGGTGATCACGCTCAAGAGCATGTTGATCGATCCCATCACGGCGTCCACCACACTCACCTGCTCTGGATCGACCGGCCAACCCCAGTGGTCAGCCGCGAACCCTGCGAACGCTTCCGGGTAACTTCGACCGCTCGGGTAACCGGTGTCGCCGAGATCGAGAGCAGCGATAAGCGCCTCGCGAACCGCGGGGGGAGTGGCGACATCCATCTCGGCAACCCACATCGGGAGCACGTCGGCAGGGTAGCGGCGCCACTTGACGCTGGTGCGACGACGAAGTAGTTCCTCTGGCAGGTCAAGCAGGCTCATGTTGCCTATTCTGCCTTGTCCGATCGGGCTGTATGGTTCCCACATGGCCAGGTACTTTGCTGTTCACCCTGACAACCCGCAGCCCCGCATGATCAGCCAGGTGGCTGAGATAGTCAGAGCCGACGGACTCATCGCATACCCCACCGATTCCGCTTTTTCTCTCGGTTGCAGCCTCGGGAACAGGGAGGCGCTTGACCGGATTCGGCAGATCCGGCAGTTGGATCGACGCCACCACTTCGCGCTGGTGTGCAGCGAATTCGCCCAACTTGGCCAGTTCGTCGAGTTGGGTAACCGCGAGTTCCGGGCGATCAAGTCAGTCACACCCGGCGCCTACACTTTCATTCTTCCAGCCACCCGGGAGGTTCCGAAGGCGATGGTGCATGAGCGAAAGCGCACTGTCGGCGTCCGGATTCCCGACCACGTAACGTGCCATGCCCTGCTGGACGAGTTGGGCGAGCCCATGATGTCGAGCACGCTGTGGCTGCCGGGCGAGGAGGCGCCGATGGCGGACGGCTGGACGATTAACGACGAGTTGGGGCATCTGTTGGACGCCGTTTTGGATTCCGGTGACTGTGGTCCCGGCCCAACGACCCTGGTGAATTTCACTGGGGACGAGATCACTATCGAACGCTACGGTGCGGGCGACCCCTCGCCATTTGAGTGACCGCCAACCTCCAATTGGTTGGCGGGGCAAGGGTTACCTATTATCAGGCGGCAGGCAGCGTCAAAGATCGCTTGACTTCGAATCCCGTAGTCAGGTCACGAATCTCGACGTGCATGATGCCGTGCATGTCGACGCGATAGCGCTCCTCGATTTCCGGACCCCCTGGTTTCCTGTGGACGGGAACCTGTCGAATGTCGTCGCTAGACTGCAACTCCGGGTCGAAGGGAAAAACCACCTCAGCAAGCGGAGCTAGGTCGCCGCGAGGCTGGCCGCTTGCGTCCAACGAGGAGTACTCAACGAACCGGAACCATCCAATGTTGTGGGCCGCCTGGTACTGCCGCGTCACCACCACGTCGCGTTGCTGGGAAACCACCAAGTCACGGTCAACGAGCGCATCAAACGTCAGTTGGGCTCCACCGAGGGATTCTCGATAGACACCGAGCCCCCGTGAGAGCCGATCCGCGAGCGAGTACCCAGCGTCCGGATCTTGAGAGATCGCCAGCCCGATGGCTGTGGACGCCGCCGGGTACGGCGAGCGGTGGACGCGGCGTCCGAAACGTTCCCTGAGCATGCGGGCAACCAGCGGCAGAGCAGACCCGCCACCAACCAAGTAGATTCCGGCTATTTCCGCGAAATCTGAAGGGTCTTCCAGTCCACCAACTAGGGGATTCAGCGCGTCGATGGTTTGTTTCACCAAGGGGGCGACCGCTTCGTAGAAGCGTGCAACGGGGACGACCGCTGGTTCGTCAAGGACGTCCACAACGATTCGACGGGTTTGTGGAGCCAGACGCTCTTTTGCCATTCGGCACTCTTCTAAGAGGTTCGCCCAAGCCTCAGAGCTCAGCGCTTCATGTGCAACCCCTGCAACGCCCAGGGCCTCCAGAGCTAAAAGCTCATCGAAATCGTCGCCACCGAGACGGTTGATTCCCAACGAATCCAAAACCTCGTGCGCCTTGTCGTCCACTCGAACCAACGAGGAATCCCATGTCCCACCACCGAGGTCGTACACGATCACCTTCGTGCGCCGGGAACTCAAGGTGTGACCCTGCCGGTGGGTGTATTCGAAGCCAGCAGCGGATGGCTCGTTGATCATCGCTCTAACATCGAACCCCGCCCGACCGAATGCCTCCAACGTGAGGAAACGCTGAGCGGAGTGGGCGTGGGCAGGGACGGCAACGGCCGCGTTCAATGACTGATTGCGCGACAGATGCCTGCTGATCGTGGATTCGCGCAACACTTGTTGTTTTACGTGCGCCAAGAACCCGGTGAGCACGTCAACTAGTGGAACCTCAACCTTGCCGATCCGAATTTGGGAGTCCATTGTGACTGTTGGATCCGCGAGTTGACGTTTGAACGAACGGACGATGGGAGCCCCATCGGCGTGCGCAGCGATCGCGTCAAATCCGTACCGCAGCTTGGTTCCATCCAGGGCAACCGCGGAGGGGATGTGCTCAACTGAGTCGCCAGAGGAATCGGTAAACGAAACAACTGGGAAGTTGCCCCGATCCGCCGCAGCGACGAGTGTGCGGGTGGTTCCGAGGTCGATTCCTAGCTGCATGACTGGGAGGGTATCAATGCGAGCCGATTACGCTCATCTCTAACGCGGTAACGAGACGGCTGCACGCCGATGACCGAACTGTGCTGCCAGCGACTAGGAATCGCCGCCAAGACCGCGAAGATATTCCTCTGCTGCTTTGCCGATCTCATCAGCCGATGGCAAGTCTTCGGTCTGGGATGTGATTCGTTGCCGTTCGGCGTCGAACCGGTCGTACTGGGCTTCCAAAGCGGTGATGTGCTCGCTGAGCTCTTCAGACGACTCGACCATGCGTTCCAGAGCAGCCTTGTTCGCCGTCGCAGCAATCTGCAGAGGCTCGGTAGGCACGTCAAGACCTGCATCGGAGATGAGTGCCTGAACCACCGCCAAGGCTGCAGACGGAACCTCGCTGTCGATCAGGTAGTGAGGCACGTGAGCGATAAGTCCGAGAACTGGGTGCCCTTTCTCAGCCAACCGGACAGAGAGCATCCCCAAAAAAGTTCCGCTCATCTCGAATGATCCGAGGACAGGCGCGTGGTCACCCAACAATTCGGGGTTAGAAGCAAACCGGCTAACCACGATCGGGCGAGTGTGGGGGACTGGTGCCGGGATCGCGCTTACGAGCACCGTCTTGGTGACCCCATGCTGGCGAATGATGTGTTCGATCGTTGCGGCGACACCCTCCCACTGCAAAGAAGGTTCTGGTCCGCCGAGGAGAAGGAAAGACTTGCCCGCTGAGTCCTTGACGTAGCTCAACGGCATCCGCGGTGCCTGATACGAATGGAAGTGGTCCCGATCAAAGCTGATCATCGGACGGTTGCCGGTGTAGTCGTAGATCTGGTCAACGTCGAACTGGCCGATTTGGTGAGTCGGTAAATGTGAGACGATGTGACGGTCGACCAACTCTTGGGTGTCTCCGGCGTCCACGAAACTGCCCAGGGTGATGACCAAGGTGTCTGCTGGCAGGGTGCGTTGATCAACGTGGCTGGCGTACTCGAACAGCGGTTGCGTCATGCTTCCTCCCTCCCTAGGTCGTAACACTCGGGTAACTCTGTTAACGTAGCCGTTGGCTGTGATCATTCCGAGCGGCTTCCGGCAGGCGGCAGTCCGAGTCGGAAATAGTATCGCTGGTCGGCATTTTCCCTAATCGCTATCGGATTGGCATGATGTCGGCATGGATCTTTCGGAAACCGATCTGATGCATCTGAGCAGAGCCGTAGATTTGGCTTCCGATGCGCTGGCGGCTGGTGATGAGCCTTTCGGATCTGTACTCGTTAACGCCAACGGTGAGGTCTTATTCACTGATCACAACCACGTTGCTTCGGGTGACCACACCCAACATCCAGAGTTCGCTATCGCGCGGTGGGCAGCCAACAACATGACAGCCGATCAACGCGCCCAGGCCACCGTCTACACCTCTGGGGAGCATTGCCCAATGTGCGCCGCCGCACACGGGTGGGTGGGGCTCGGCAGGATCGTCTACGCCGCGTCTTCGGCTCAACTAGTCGAGTGGAGCCTCGAGTTGGGTCTGCCACCTGCGCCGGTTGCTGCACTTCCGATCAAGCAGGTTGTGCCTGGTGCTTTGGTGGTGGGCCCCGTCGAGCAGTTCGCAGATCGAATCCGGGCGTTGCACGCGAGACGACGGGGCGTCGCCAGAGGCTGAAGCTGCTTGTGGTTGGCGGGTTTGAGCAGGTGAAGTGGACGAGCCTCCCACCGGTTGTGGGCTAGCTCAACTGCGGCTATTCACGCGTCGTGTTGCCCAACAGGGGACGATCCTGGTAAGCCCGGACGAATACCGGTCGATCTGGAGTCGACGCGTTGGCGTCGTATTTGTACCCGGTGATGTCGAAATCGCGGATCGCGCTGGCCGTCCGGACGCGGTTGAGTACCAGCCAGGCGGCCATCTCGCCGCGGGCCCGCTTAGCGTAGAACGAAACGACAGATCTTCGCCCTTGTGTGCTCGTGTCTTCGAAGCGTGGACTGATCACTCGAGCACCTAAGGTCTGCAAGCGCGCCGCCTTTGAATATTCGTCGGATGCCAGGTTGAAAATCACCTTCGAGCCGGGGGAGTGCGACAGATCATGCCCAAGAAGGTCTGAGATGCGGCTGTCCCACCACTCGTAAAGCGAGGCGCCGCGGTATGTCGCGAACCTGGTGCCCATCTCGAGACGGTAGGGCTGGATCAGGTCGAGCGGGCGGAGCACTCCGTACAACCCCGACAGAATGCGCACAGTCTTTTGGGCTTCAGTGAAGTCCCGGGCGCTGAACCGTTCTGCCGCAGCCAGCCCTTGGTAGACGTCCCCGGCGAACGTGAGGACCGCCGGGCGGGCGTTCCGTCTCGTGAACGGGACGGAGAAATCAACAAAGCGTTGAGCGTTGAGCGTTGCCAGATCCTCCGAAATCCCCATCAGTTTCGCGACGTCTGAGACCGAAAGTCGTCTCAGTTCGTCAACCAAGAAGGATGCCTCGTCCAACATCCGGGGCTCGCTGTGCTTGGGCGTCGGGAGCCTGGAAGTTACGTCAAGAGACTTGGCGGGGGAGAGCAACACCAACATGGTGTCTAGTCTGCCCGGGTCTCGTCCTGTTACGTTAGCCGCATACCGCGTTGCGGTGGCCGTTTTACGTAACCAAATGGAGGTGCCCCGTGTCTGAACCGTATCTGCCGACACTCATCACTCCAGATCCAGAGTCTGGATTCCAACTAGCTATCAAACTTGCCCGGCTTGGTGTGAAGTTCACCCAGCCGGACGCCGAAGTTCGCGCTCGGCTGAGGTCTGCGTACGCCGAGAGTGCGGACGGCCTCACCGCAGCCTCCCAGGTGGTGGCGATCAACTTCCAAACTGTTGCCGCAGCGAACAACTACTGGCGCTGACACAGCTAAGGTCTGTGGGGTTCTCGTCTGTTTGCCCCACAGGCCTTTTCTAATCTGGCAGGCCCGATTTACATGTAGGCCTGCTCTGCCACCCATCCGGGTGGCAGGGTGCCTTCGGCTAAGAGTTCACGAAGATGCGCCTGGGCTACCCAGTCAAGATCGGCGTCCACGTGTGGGTAGATGACTGGTTCTTCCTTCTGGTTGTGCTGCTCCAACAAGTGCAGCATTCGGTGACAGGACGCCACCAGTTCCGAACGACCGGGTTCCTCGTCCGCCCCAGCGGCAGAAAGTTGCCGCTCCAGGTCGTCCATCAATCGCCAAATCTCGCCGTGCTCGCGCAGCATGACCAAAACCGGCATCAACATTGCGCCGCTGCGGATCCGAGGGAACACGATCTCTTCTTCCAGGTAGATATGACGCCGCAGTGCTGTCATCGCTTCCACGAGAGGAGCAGCCCACTGAGAAACTGGGGTGTCATCACTGGAACCAGCCACGAACGCCTCGATCCCAGCATCGATCTCGTGGTGCTCGATTGTGAGTGCGTCTGCTAGCGAGATCGGCTGGTTGTCGACCGCGGGTTCATTATCTTTCGTCACTTCAGTCGCTGCCTTCCAGTTCGGACGCCTAAACACCAGCGAGCATAGGTTGACCGCAACCGTGAGAATGCGGGACGTCAGATGATGCAGCCTGTTCGCTTGGGCTGTTGCCGTTCTCAAGGGGTATAACGCTCGCGAACCGAAGGAACCCTAGCGAAAGCGGGGAGAAGTGGTATGCCCACAAACTCTTCTAAATGACATAATGTACATTATCGGCCAATCGCGAAGGCTGGGCAGAACGTCCGCCGGGTATGGTTCAACCATGGCAGGCCCTTCGAAGATCAACGGTAACGACTTCAAGATAGAACCCCTGAGCGCGCGGCGCATAGCCAATGCATTGGATGGCCTTGGGATCTCGTACGGAACTGACCCCGACGGCGACTTGTACGCCCAGTGGGACGGAATGCGCGTGTGGTTCCTTGTCGCCGGAACGGAAAGCAACATTCTGCGCATCATGGCTGGCTGGACGGTGCGTCCCCCGATGCGGATGCTTCCAGCGTTGCTTCCCGTTATAAACAACTGGAACGCTACCCAGCGCTACCCGGTTGCCGTCGTTGAGACTTTGAACGATGACCTGCTTCAGGTCTTGGGAGACCTCAACATCGACCTCACATTTGGGTGCACAGACCAGTTCCTCACCCGGCAAATAGGTTTACACGTGGGCACCAGCATCGAATTATTCAAGCACCTGGCAAACGAATTCCCAGAGCACACCACCTGGGTAAACGTAGAAAACCAGGCGCGTGAGCAGACAACTTGAGGGCTGGCTGTGAGCTGGCTAGCCTCAATCTGAGGTTTCAGTTGAGGCTAGCCAAAGCCGCGATTCGCTTGGTCAGCGTTGATCGTCAAGCTCTGCGATTAGCGCACGGCGCTCCGCGTGTCGTCCACCTTCGGGTGCGTTGTTCAAGAACTCGTCAACGATCATCTTGGCCAACTCGGGGCCAACCACGCGTCCACCCAACCCGAGCACGTTGGCGTCGTTGTGAAGCCGCGACATCCGTGCCGAATACGGCTCGGAAACATTCGCGGCGCGTACACCGTGAATCTTGTTAGCCGAGATTGAGATGCCCACACCGGTGCCGCACAGGACGATCCCGAGGTCGACCTCCCCCGCCGCGACTGCCCGTCCCACAATGGCGCCATAGGTCGGGTAGTCGACGCGTTCCAACGTGTGGATCCCGAAGTCGGTGACCTCGTGCCCCAGGGAAGAGACGTACTCCACCAACTCGTTTTTAAGCTCGAAAGCCCCGTGGTCACAACCAAAACCAATCTTCATGCGCTCAGCCTATGTGCGGGACGGGTCGAAAATTGCGATTCAACAAACAACGACTCCGCTGCCAAGTTGGCAGCGGAGTCGCAGAAAGACCGATCAGATATTGATCATATGGCCAGCGATGCCTTCAGCGGCCTCCTTGAGCGCTTCAGAAAGCGTCGGGTGCGCGTGAACCGCTCTGCCAATCTCTTCGGCAGTCAGATCCCACGTTTGCGCCAAAACCAGTTCCGGCAGCAGTTCGGTGACATCGGGGCCGATCATGTGAGCACCAAGAATCTCGCCATGAGCTGCGTCAGCCACGATCTTCACAAAGCCCGTGGCATGCCCAAGACCCCACGCCTTTCCGTTTGCGGAGAACGGGAATTTGGCCGTCTTGACGTCGTAGCCGGCGTCCTTTGCCTGCTGCTCGGTGTAGCCCATGGAGGCGACCTGAGGCTGGCAGTAGGTGGCTCTTGGAATCATGATGTAATCCAGTGGGAAAGTCTGGACGCCAGCCATAGTCTCAGCGGCGATAACGCCCTGAGCCTCGGCCGTGTGGGCGAGCATCAACTTGCCGGTGACATCTCCGATCGCGTAAATACCTGGAACGTTAGTGCGCATATAATCGTCGATTTCGACCGCGCCGCGCTCCGTGAGCGCAACACCGGTGTTCTCCAGCCCGTAACCCTCCAGACGCGGGGCAAAACCCATCGCCTGAAGCATCCGGTCGGCTTCCAGCACCTGCTGTTGGCCGCCCTTGGCAGGTTCGACCGTGACTCGCACCCCAGAGCCGGTGTCTTCGACCGTCTTCACCGCGGTTCCAGTAAGAACCTTGATGCCGAGTTTCTTGTACTCCTTGGTCAACTCCTTGGAGACCTCGACATCTTCGTTGGGAACCATCCGGTCGAGGTACTCGACGATGGTCACGTCCACCCCGTAGGAGTTCAGCACGTAAGCGAACTCGGTGCCGATCGCACCGGAGCCTCCGATGATGATCGACCTGGGGAGCGAGTCGGCAAGAATCTGCTCCTTGTAGGTAACGACATTCGCGGACGCCGACGTGCCGGGCAGCAGCTTGGTTACCGCACCGGTTGCGATGATGCAGTTGCCGAAGGTCACCTGCTGGACGGAGCCGTCATCGGCTGCGACGTTGATCGTCTTGGCATCGGCGAACGTGCCCCAACCGTGAAGTTCAGTGATCTTGTTCTTGCGCATCAGGTAATGGATGCCGTTGACCATGCGATCACTGACCGCACGGCTGCGGGAGAACGCCTTGCCGTAGTCGACGGTGAACTCACCGCTGATACCGAAAGTGTCGGCTTCTTTGGTGATCACATGGACAAGTTCGGCATTACGCAACAGAGACTTGGTCGGAATGCACCCAACGTTGAGGCAAACCCCACCCCAGTACTCTTTTTCGATGATTGCAGTTTTAAAGCCAAGTTGAGAGGCGCGGATCGCTGCGACATAGCCGCCAGGCCCGGCTCCGAGGACAACGACGTCGAAGTGAGAGCTCATGGGTACCACTGTAGAGCACAGTGCCCCGTCAGCCTTAGACAATCCTTACCCAGCGGTGGCCGCGGCATGCCGTCGGGTAGAGTCTGGTTTCGTGGTGGACAATTTGCTGGCCAGTATCGGGGCACTAATCAGAGACGCTCGGCGTCATCACGGTCTGACGAAGCAACAGTTGGCGCAGGCTCTAAACACCACCACGGACGACGTGGATCGGCTCGAATCGGGCGCGTTGAGCATCGACATGGAGACCATCGGTGCCGTGGCGGACGCCTTGAGAGCGCCGACTTCGCACCCTTCCGGTGGAACCATGAACCTCCGTATCAAGGGAAGCACAAAACTCTCTGGGGCGATCGACGTCCGCTCGTCGAAGAACGCCGCGGTCGCTCTGCTGTGCGCGTCCCTTCTCAACCACGGACGCACGGCGTTGAAGGGCATTGCCCAAATTGAAGAAGTCAACCGGATCCTGGAAGTACTGGAATCCATCGGCGTTCAGGTGACTTGGTCGGACGACCGCTCGGAGCTTGTGCTTCAGCGTCCAAACACGCTCAACATGGAAGCCATGGACGTGGAGGCAGCGCGCCGCACTCGGTCGATTCTTATGTTCATGGGCCCGCTACTGCACGAGATGGGCGAGTTCCGACTACCCTACGCTGGCGGCTGCAACCTCGGTTCCCGCACAGTCACCCCGCATCTGCACGCGCTAGAGAGATTCGGCCTGGAGGTTAAGGCC
>CAYMMF010000014.1:0-24203 GCA_964391475.1 uncultured Propionibacteriaceae bacterium
CCAACGACCTGCAGCGGGGTCAACCGTTCTCCAAGAAACACTGCGCTGGCCAAGATCGCGACCACGGTCGAGATACCGATGAAGGTCGCGAATTGGCCTGATCCCAGCCGGGAGATCGCCACATTCTGAAGAAAGAACGCACCCAACGACGAACCCAGCGCCAAGTAGCCGATCGCCCAGATCAACCGCGGGTGGTGAACCGGGGCCGCGAGCAGGTCGGGCAGCGTCCCGGACGCCGTATGACTAACAAGCGCAGCACCACCGAAAACCACCGCACCCGATGCGAGCATGACAAAAGTCTTCTCAACGCCGGTGGATTTGTAAGCGCGCTCTGCAAGAACCGTGTACAAGGCGAAAGCCAAGACTGCCCCGAACACAAACCCGTAGCCGACCCAGTCGGCTTCCACCTGGATGCCGCCGGAAACCACAGTCAGCAAGACCCCAACCAGCGAAAAAGCGATGCCCACCACTTGCCTTCTGGTGGGACGCCGTCCCTGAAACGCCCAGGTGAGCAGTAGGGCGACCACCGGGATGCTCGCGATGATGATCGCACTCTCGGACGCCGTAGTTCGGGCCACACCGATCGTCTCACCTGAGTAGTAGAGGATCGGCTGCAGGACGGCTAACACCAAGAGTGCCGCGAGCATGGTTTTCGTAACCCTGACGCGTACCACTTTGAACGCCATCAGGAGCAGCAACGCGCAAAACGCGACCACGAAACGCCAGCCCAGCAGGGTCACAGGATCGACTCGGCTTACCGCGTCCTTGGTGAACACGAATGAGAAGGCGTAGAGGGCCTCGGTGCCCAACGCAGCCAACACCCCCACGGTGTGGGTTACCTGCTTCGGCATCTTGGCTCAAGGTCTGCCGGTCACTGCTGGCGACGAGATTCTCTGAGTTTCTCCAACTCGCGGCGCTCTGCGTTGGTGAGGCTATGGATTCCGTGCTCGCTGATCTTGTCGAGCAGTTCATCAATCCGTTCCTGAACCGAAACCTGCCTCTGACGCTGTCGGGTTTCAGCGCGGGACATCTTGGGCTTCGCCGCTGGCTTCGGACGGCGGCGGCGTCCTGGTAGCCAGTTGTGGTCTGACAACATCCCGAGCCTGCGAGCGATAATCGCGACGAAGAACAGGCTGAGCAACAAGCTGAACAGCCCTGAAATGGAACGAGCACCCAACATGCTTAGAACCTCAAGGCCAAGCAGCACGATCCCGAACACCCAGGCTGGAATGTTGAAAAGAAACCGGCGGGTGGGGTACTCGGCGATCCACAGCAAAAGGATGACCATCTCGATTGGCCGTAGCCCAGCCAGGAACCCGTCGCTAGAGACGATAGACACCAAAACGAACGAGGCGGTCAGGCTGCCCCAGATGCCAACCAGGAGCCACGCCATCTTGCGGGCACCGATCATCCGTTCGAGTTCAATACCGAAGTAGTAGAACAAGAACACATTGATGACGCTCCACAAACTTGGGGCACTAGCTAGGGGCCAGGAGAACAAACGCGGGATCCTGAGGGCTGCCAGGTCGTCGGCGGAGAGCGCGAGGACTTGGGGAAGTGATGGCGCGATCGCCCACCCAACCCAACTGGCGAGAGTCGCAAGCACCAGGAACATGACGCTCCCCACCTCGATCCGGCCAACGCGGAACCACGGGTCGGCGGGAGAGGCGAAGAATTTGCTCATACCCCAAGGGTGCCAGAGCCGGGAAGACAGCGCGACCGGCTCACTCCGCGTCCAACAACTGGGCCATCATTTTGCGGTGCAGTTCGGTGTTTGTGGGGTAATCGTCAACAAGCGCGGCCAGGAGCAATCCGTCACCAACCAGCCTGATGATCTCTGCTTGGACCGGATCCGCTATCGACTCGCGCAAAGGTGCGTCCCACACGCGCACTGCCTTAACGACCGCGGCCCGCAGACGCTCGTCTCGGCCGTCGTCGGACCGCATGATCGCGATCATCGAGCGGAGCAGGGACGCCTCGCCTTGCCAGGTTTCGCTCGGCATCTCGAGGTAGACCTCACCGACGGATCGCCCGGCTGCGACAGCGGACGCCATCTGATCGATGCTGCGCTGGGTATGGCGGTCGACGAGTGCGATCAGCATTTCCTGTTTCGAAGGGAAGTGGTACAGCAACCCGCCCTTAGAAACGCCTGCGGCTTCGGCTACAGCCTCTAGCGTCGCCCTCGCGGGACCGAAGTCGAACAAGATGCCTTCCAGGGCATCCAGGATCTTGTCGCGAGTCGGGGTTTTGGGCATCTGTCCTCCTGCGCTTCACCGCCTGCAGATCACTATACCGTCTGGACGGTATTTTCTTGTGCTACTATTCCGTTTGCACTGTACCGACCAGACGGTCAACGAAACGAAAGGAACACCGTGAGCCGCGCGCCACGCCCAAAAAATCCATACATCGGGCTGGCGGTGTTGATGCTGGCGGTGCTGCTGATCAGTATCGACGCGACTGTCCTCAGCTTCGCGCTCCCCGCACTGAGTGCCGACCTCGACCCAACCGGCGTCGAACTTCTCTGGATCGTCGACAGCTACGGGTTCGCCATCGCAGGGTTGCTACTAACAATGGGCACTCTTGGGGATCACATCGGACGCCGCCGCGTCCTGCTCGTCGGGACTGCTCTCTTCGGGACAGCTTCCGCGACGGCAGCGTTCTCAACGAGCGTCCCCCAACTGATAGCTGCGCGCGTCCTACTGGGGATCGGCGGAGCCGCACTGATGCCCCCAACCCTTTCTCTGATCCGAACCTTGTTCCCGAATAGCCAGAAGCGCGCCCGAGCCATCGCCGTATGGGCGGCTACGTTTTCTGTCGGAGCTGCGACGGGCCCCATCATCGGCGGGGCGTTGTTGGAGCACTTCCATTGGGGTGCGGTGTTCCTGATCAACCTGCCAGTGGTGGCGCTGTTGCTAGTCGGCGGACGACTCCTGCTACCCGAATCGCGAAACCCGAATCCGGGACGGTTCGACATCCCCGGCGCCGTGCTTAGCGTGACTGCGATCGTCCCGGGAGTCTATGCGATCAAATCTGTCGCCGAGGTAGGTGGCTTCACTCTCCAGGCGGCCGCAGCGCTCGCGTTCTCAGTAGTGGCGACGACTACATTCATCTGGAGATTAAAGACGGCCAAAGACCCTTTGTTGGACATCAACTTGTTCTCCAACAGAGATTTCAGCGCGATCGTTGTGGTCAATGGTTTGAGCATGTTCATCCTGATCGGGCTACTTTTCGTGCTGTCTCAGTTCCTCCAGGGAGCTGCTGGACTGAGCCCGCTCGAAGCAGGGCTGCTGCTACTACCAGGGTTGGTCGCATCCGCTCTGGCATCGCTGGCTGCAGGCCATCTGGTGGGAAGATTCCACCCCGGCCGAGTTGTGGCGTTTGGGATGGCGTTGGCTGGAGTCGGCAGCCTGCTGTTCGCTTTCGCTGGCGCAGACAAGCCCTGGCTGGTCGGTGCAGCCTTCGCTGTTCTAGAGATTGGTCTCGGAATCGTAGACCCGGTCACGACTGACGCGATTGTGGGCTCTGTCGCGCCAGAAAAGTCTGGAGCAGCCTCCTCGATCAGCGAGGTGGGCTACGAACTCGGAGGCGCCTTCGGTACCGCCGTCCTCGGCAGCGTGCTGGTCGCTATCTACGCCGGTAATCTGACTAGGTGGTTGGCTGACTCCAAGGCGCCTGCGGGAGTGGACGCCACCCCCGCCACTCACACCATCGGCGCAGCGCGCGATTTGGCAGAACAAGTCGGCGGCTCGTTTGGCAACCAGTTGCTGGCCGTGGCTCAGGACTCCTTCGTGGCAGCCGCCAGCGTAACCGGGATCCTCGCGGCAGTGGTCTCATTCGGAGCCGCTGCGTTGGCTCTCACGGTGCGTCGGCGTCCGGCAGTTATCGCAGAAAAGGTAAGGGTGGGATAACAGGGATTCCCGCCACCCGAGGTCAGGACAAACCGTAGGCCTGGTGGACCAGCCAGATCGGATGTTCAGTCTTGACTCCGGAAGACTGCTCGATCTGCCAACGGCAGGTTTCGGTGTCACACAACGCCAGGTCGGGATTGGTTTTCTTCACCATCTCGAACAGCGGGCGTCCCACTGCCTGAGCGACCTCGTACTTCTCGTTCTTCAGCCCATACGTGCCAGCGATCCCGCAGCAAACCACCCCCGATTCCACCACCGTCAACCCGGGAATCAGCCGAAGTACCTCCACGGCCGGTTGGCCCATCCCCTGACTCTTCAGCTGGCACGGCGCGTGGTACGGCACCGTCATCTCAATCGTCTCGAAGTCGGTGGGTAGCTCCCCCTCTTCGTACAGATCCAGCAGGAACTCCATGATGTCTCGGATCCGGGTGCCGACGTCTTTCAACCGCTCGTCGGTGACCCCCATGATCTCGTGGGCTTCGTGCTTCAGCATCCCTGTGCACGAACCCGAGGACGAGATGATGGTCAGGTCTTTCCCGGCTGTTCGCAGGTCATCGCACAACTTCAACACAGACTTGGTGGCCTGATCGAACAAGCCGTTCGACTGCATCGCCAGTCCGCAGCAACCTTGTTTGGGCACCAGCACCCGGTAACCCAGGTGCTCCAGCACCTCGACACTCTTCTTGGAGGTCTCCACCTCGAAGTACCCACCCGCGCAGCCATGGAAGAACACCAAAGTGCCCCGCGTCGCCACCTTGGTCGTCTTCGGTCGCTTTCCCCACCAGCCCGCAAAGGTCTGGGTTTGCGCTGGAGGCATCGGGGCGTCCCGGTGAATCTTGATTACCTTCTCCACCACCGTACGGACTGCCTTGTTACCCAACGCGGCGTTCGCGATCGGTGCGAGCGGGGTCATGGCTTTGCCCATGAGGACGGTCTGCCCGATCAGCCTGTCCCGCAGCGGCATGTTGTCGGCCTTCATCACCGCCCTGGCTTGGGAGTTCAACTCTGCGATTTGGACGCCCTGCGGGCAGACCAGGGTGCACGTGCCACAACTGGAGCAGTAGTCCAGTGAATGGTCAACCGATTCCCCGTGGCGATAACGCTCGGCTTGCGGACCGACGAATTTGGGGCCGGTGAACAGCGGGGTGACTGCGGATACCGGACATTGGGTTTCGCAAATAGTGCATTTCACGCAGGCGTCCAAGGTTGCTCGAGAGAACTCGTGGCCTGCGAACTCCATGCCGCCCTTGATACTCATGCTCGCGCCTCCAATATCGCCTCGGCTGCCCTAATCGCGCTTCCCAGGGCGATGCCGTCCCCTGATTTCTCTGCCCACCTGGAGCTACCCGCCAGCAGTCCGCCGACCGCATGCAGGTTGGGGTACACAGGTTTGTCTTCGTCCAACGGACGCATCGCTGCGTCCACGGCTACCCCGGCTCGGAACAGCGGCTGCTCGGCGCCCCAGTAGTCACCGTGCAGAAGCGTGCCTTCGACGCCGATCAAGGGTAGGTCGAACAGGGTCTCCCGCACGGTTCCGTAGGAATCCATCGCCAACGCGCCGGATTCGAACCCGCCGGTGGCCAGCACAAACGCGTCCCCGACGAATTCTCGAGGCGCGGGCACCGTGTCGATGGTCACCGATCGCACTCCCCCGGCGTCCGCCCGAAAACTCACAGTCCGCGCCCCAGGAACCATTCGGACGCCCAGCGATTTGGCCCGGTCGGTCAACGCTGAATTCAGGCGAATCCCGGGCACAGACGGGGGAGGCAACGGAATCTCGAACACCTGATGCCCTAGTTGATCGGAAACCGCCTGCCACACCCCGGCGTCCCTCAAACCCAGCACTGCCGGGAATCCGACGATTTCGTCGTCGGCAAGCAACGGTTTCACAAGCGCGACCAACCGTGCTTGAGTGGCCGGGTCGTCCAGAGCCCTGGCGAAAGCTAATCCGGACGAGTCGATCTCTCCTTCCCTGGCAACCAGATCAACCACCACATCGCGAGTCGACATCCGACCCTTGTCGGGCAGATCGGTGCGGGCCAGGTTCTGTGCGACCAGCTTCGCTGGGAAGTCTTTCAACCGCTGGAATCCGACGATCAGCAACTTCTTGCCGCTTCTTGCCTGGCCAGCCAGCATGCTGGGCTGAGCCAAGCATGTCGGACGCAGCGCCCCCACTGCGGTGGGAAGCAGAAGGTTGGTCTCGGGGTCGCCAACCAACAAGTCGGGCAGGATCCGCTTCAGGTACCCCAGTCCGTCATGGACGGCGGCGGAACCGATCGTGGTGTAGGGGTGAGGGAGCTGATCGGAAACCCCCCGGACGCCTATTGGCCCTGCTAATTCCTGCATCGGGTTACTGACCCGTTCCGGACGGTAACCGAGCACATCGATCGTTCCCTGCCCGAGTTGCAAACCGCCCAAGCCTTTTGTCACCAGAGCGACTTTCACGCCAGCATCTGCCAGTCGGTTCGCCGCCACCAAACCGCCAAAGCCAGCACCAATCACTATCACGCGACTCACAGCGCCACCTCAGCCTCTGGTTCGGGAAGGTGTTCAATGTCGAGAGTGCCCTGGAATATCCAGTTGTCCAAGGCGGTCTGGCGCACCTGTTCGCCGTAGAGAATCGGCCACAGCCCTATCCATCGGTTTTTAAGGAACAACCGCAGCAATCCAGTGGCTCGCTCGATGTCGATGTGGCCGGCATCCAGCGCCACTCCGGTCGCCCTGGTCGAGCAGAATCCGCCCTGACAAGGGCCCATGCCTAGTCGCACTTGCCGCCGAATGTCGTCGAAGCTGCCCTGGGGCTGTTCCGCCAAAGCTTGGGTGAACATCTTTTTACTCACCAGTTCGCACTCGCACAGGATCTGCTGCTCGGTGCGATCGGCCTCGCGATCTTCTAGTCGATGAGTGATCAGATAGGTCTTGCCCGATTCGGATCCGGGGACGGATTCCTCAGCCGTCCGGCAGGGACGTGAATCGCCGAGTTGCTCGCACATCGTGTCGACAATGTGCTCGGCCATCAACCGGTAGGTGGTCAGTTTGCCGCCTCCGATGGTGAGCAGCCCGTCCAACCCGTCGCGGGTGCTGTGATCGATGATGGCCATGCCCCGACTCATGTGCCGGGTGTCGGACGCCGCAACCCGGTCGTCCTTGATCAGCGGACGCGCCCCCGCCCAGGCGTGAAGTGCGCGGGCTTGCCGGAACCCAGGAATCAGAACTTCGCCGGCGTCCAACATTTGCTGGACCTCGTCGGCTTCGATTGCCAGATCGTCGGGATCTTCGACTTTCACGTCGGTGGTTCCGATGATGCTGACGGTGTGAACCGGAACCAAGATGTCGCCGTCAGCGGGATAGATGCATCGGTTGATGACCCGGTTCACCAGGCGGTGGTTCATCGCGATCATGATCCCGCTTCCTGGAACCACTTCGACGGGGTGGCATGCGGCCATCTCGGCAACCTGTCCAGCCCAGACTCCGGCACAGTTGAGCACGAAGTTGCAGTCGATCTGCACCTCTTCGCCGCTTTTGAGGTCAGAGCAATGGACGGCAGCCACCCGGTCTCCGTCCCGGGAGATTCGGTTGACCTTGTGGTAGGTCAGAATGTGGGCGCCGTAAGCTTTCGCGGAATTCGCGGCTCCCCAAACCAGTTGCCAGCCGTCCACTGAACCGTCCTCGACCTCAATCGCCCGCAAGATGCCGGGGTTCAGGCGGGGTTCATTACGGAGGGCTTCGGCTACCGAAACCTCGCGAGCCGGGACGCCGGTGGCGGCTGCTCCTGCCAAGAACTGATCGGCGTAACCAGGGTCGTCCCCGGGGCAGGTGACGAAGTAGCCGCCCGTAGTCTCGATCGCCTGGGATTGGATCCGGGTCAGGATCGTGTTCTCGGCAGCACATTCGGTCGCCGACAGCGGATCGGAGACCACGTACCGTCCCCCGGAATGCAGGAGTCCGTGGAACCGGGCGGTCGTGCCTTGTCCCAAGTCAGCCCGATCCACCAACGCAGCGCTGAAGCCCCGCATGGCGACGTCTCGAACCACACCGGCCCCGGTGGAACCACCACCGACCACGACCACGTCCACCGACAGTTTCCGCACGTCGACCTCCTCATTGATGTCAGCCAGCACCAACCACGGGGCAGCAGCTCCTAACTGGCAGAGTAATCGGAGCGCACCACGAGTTTCAGTCGTTTGGGGGAGTTGCTGCCACAACACAGCGGATCCGTTGGTTGACCGGACGTTCCTGGAGTCCGCGCTCATTCGGGAGTTGGTGGAAGAAGGAAAAGTGGTCTGACGTGGTTCGTAAGCCACCGACGCGCGCTCCCAGACTCTCAGACTGACCCCACCGGTAAAACCAGCGGCTCCTGTCGTCAGGGTGTGCCGCCGCTAGCATTGTTTGTGGTCGAAATCGGCGCTTCGCTCGGCGGTACCGCCTGTTGAATCAGAACCTCATTCGACAATGTTGTGGAAGGAATCGTCCATGGCCGAAAAGTTCATCCTCGCGATCGATCAAGGCACTACCAGCTCGCGCGCGATCATCTTCAATCGTTCAGGCCAGATCGTCTCGGTCGGCCAAAAGGAACACGAGCAGATCTTCCCCAAGGCCGGCTGGGTCGAGCACGACCCAGTAGAGATTTGGGACGCCGTCAGGGAAGTGGTTGCCGAGGCGTTGGCCAAGGCCAACCTGACCAAGAACAACATCCACTCGGTGGGAGTGACCAATCAGCGCGAAACCACCGTCGTTTGGAACAAAGAGACCGGCGAGCCGGTGTACAACGCCATCGTCTGGCAAGACACGCGCACCGGCCAGATCATCGAAGAACTCGGCGCCGGTGACCAAGACAGATATAAGTCTCGCGTCGGCCTTCCGCTGGCCACATACTTTTCGGGCCCAAAGTTGAAGTGGATCCTGGACAACGTCGAAGGCGCCCGGGCAGACGCCGAGGTGGGCAAGTTGCTGATGGGCACAATGGACACCTGGGTGATCTGGAACCTCACCGGCGGCGTCGACGGTGGCGTCCACATCACTGACGTGACCAACGCGTCCCGAACCATGCTGATGAACCTGGGCACCCTGGCGTGGGACGCAGAGATCGCATCCGACATGACCGTCCCGATGAGCATGCTCCCGACGATCAAATCCTCCGCCGAGATCTACGGTTACGGACGCCCCGACGGGCTGCTCGCTGGCGTCCCAATCGCAGGTGATTTGGGCGACCAGCAAGCCGCAACCTTCGGCCAAGCCTGCTTCCAACCCGGCATGGCGAAGAACACCTACGGCACCGGCTGCTTCATGATCATGAACACCGGCGAAGAAATCGTGCCGTCGAAGAACGGCCTTCTCACTACGGTGTGCTACAAGATTGGGGACGCCAAGCCGATCTACGCGCTGGAAGGTTCGATTGCCGTCACCGGTTCGTTGGTGCAGTGGCTGCGCGACAACCTTCAGTTAATCTCGTCGGCCGCGGAGGTCGAAGAGCTCGCCGCTTCGGTTGCAGACAACGGTGGAACCTACTTCGTCCCGGCATTTTCTGGTTTGTTCGCGCCGTACTGGCGGGCTGATGCTCGCGGTGCGATCGTCGGCCTCACCCGTTACGTCAACCGCGGACACATAGCACGGGCCGCCTTGGAATCCACCGCGTACCAGACCCGCGAGGTGCTGGACGCCATGGAAGCCGACTCTGGCGTCCAACTGGCCGAACTGAAGGTCGATGGTGGCATGACCGCCAACGAGACGCTGATGCAATTCCAGGCTGACCAGGTAGGGGTGCCGGTGGTGCGTCCTGTCGTCGCCGAAACCACCGCACTAGGCGCAGCATATGCGGCCGGCATCGCCACTGGCTTTTGGGAGAGCGAGGCGGACGTCATAGCCAACTGGGCCGAATCCAAACGGTGGCTGCCGAATGCCGATGAGGAAGAGCGAGCCCGCCTGTACCGCAACTGGAAGAAGGCCGTCACAAAGACGCTCAACTGGGTGGACGACGACGTGGTCTCCTGACCCAACCCAGAACTGTCAGAGGCGGGTGGTTGAGTTGGCTCATGGAAATAAACGAACATTTGAACCAATCTGAGGCTGAGCACTTGGGTCGGGAGCTACAGCGGCTGGCGTGCGCCCAGGCGAGGCTCGACCACGACTTTTGCGATCTGGTTGCCCGTTTCGATGAATCCCAGGCGATCGGCTGGTTTCAGGGGGTCAAGTCAACTGCGCACTTTCTGGCGTTCGCATGCTCAATGTCGCCAGGTGTAGCCCGTGAGCATGTTCGGGTGGCTCGGGCGCTTCGCGTCATGCCCGCCACCGACCAACTCTTCGCTGACGGCCAGCTGTCGTACTCGAAGGTCCGCGAGCTCACCCGGCTGGTCGGCCAAGTAGATGAGACCCAACTACTCGAGTTGGCGCTGGAACAGACGGCCTCGCAGCTAGCTCGTACGGTGTCGTCCTACCGCACCGCCGCCGGCACCCGCGTCCGCGCCGAACAGAAACGCCGCTTCTCGGCGCAGCCAACTGGGGACGGGATGGTCCGCCTTTCGATTTGCTTACCGGCAGAGGACGCTGCCCTCGTCTCGGCTGCTGTCGAGGCTGCCACCCGCCGCCCCGCTGCGGACGCCGAAGACAGTCTGGACGTTCCCGCGGGAACGCCGCGAATTGGGGCGAGGACGCCGGGTATCGATCAGGTGCAGGGGCTGGTTGATGTTGCGTCCGCTTATCTGGACGCTTTGCCCGGCGAACCAGCCGACGATCACACTGTTGTAATCGTCCATGTGGCGGCTGAACAACTCGCCGCCAACCCTCTCGAACAAGACCAAAGCGTTCCCGCGGGAACGCCTCTGAGTTCTGATGTGGGTACGAACCCGCTTCGTTCAGGCGCCTGCCATGTGGGCGGGCATGGCCCCGTCGAAGCTGCCACAGCCCAACGGTTGACGTGCACGAGTCGCCTAGTCGGAGCCATCGTTGATCAACACGGCGACGTTTTAGCCCTCGGCCGCACTACCCGGCTGGTGTCGCGTCGACAACGTCGGGCGCTGCAGGTGCGCGACCACGGCGTCTGCCAATTTCCCGGCTGCACCCAAACCCGTCACCTAGACGCCCACCACCTGCTCCCATGGTCGGCCGGTGGCGCAACTGACCTCGCCAACCTGATGCTGCTGTGCCGACGTCACCACACCCTCACCCACGAAGGGCAGCTAACCATCACACGAACACTCGACCTGAATCGGTTCCATTTCGCCTTACCTGACGGCCTGCCTATCACCGGCACCTGGCGTGCGGAACTGTCCGCGGACGACTTGGCCCACGTGATTGCCTCCTACCTCGCCGAATCCGAGCGCGGCCTGAGTGATTCCGACGTTAAGTCCGGCAGTAAGAATGAGTCCGACGATAAGAAGGTTGCAGCCAGCACGCAACGCGGGTTAACAGATCCAACTCGCATAACACCACGCAACGGCGGGGCAGGGTTCAGCCTCGCCGAGTGCGTCCGGGTCCTGTTCGACAGCCAGTTTCGCGATCGCGCAGCCTAGCCAGAAGAGGCGCCTAGCCAGACGAGGCGCGCATGGATCGCCCCATGACCCAACAAGGGAAGACGACCTCAGGCCGCCAAGGGACGACGACCTCAGCGTCGCCGTCGCATCGATTCGAGCAGGTAGCCCGACAAGGTGACCATCGCTGCCGAACCGGCGATCAAAAGTGGGCCACGGGCTTTCGACACCCAATTCTGGTCGGTGGAGCCCAACGCGCCAAGCGCACTGATCAAAGCGGCAAGCAGCACGCCAGCAACGACGCGATCACCAAGCGCGTCGATGCGTTGCAGCGCCGGGTCGAGCGACCGCTGGTCAACCGCGACGTGAACGCCTTCCTGCTCGTAGTGGCGCAGAAGCCGACGCACTCGTCCGGGAACCTCCGTGCCGAACGCAGCGGCCTCGTAGGCAGCTGAAAACAGCGAACGCAGCAGCGTGTCCGGCTCTAACTGCTGCAACAACAACTTGAAGCCGTAGGGGCGCAGTATCGCCATCATGTCGAAGGACGGGTCGAGCACGCGTCCGAGCCCGTCCACCATGGCCAGCATCTTGGCAACCATCGACAACTCGGGTTGCGGTTTGAGCCGCTGGGTCCGCAGGATTTCCAACAACTGGTTGACCACGCCCACCATGGGGATCTCACCGAGCGGTTGTTCGGCGTACTGGTCAATGAGCCTCTTGAGTGCCACGTTCAGCGAGCGCCGATCGATCCGCCCGCGCGGGGGTGCCAACTCGACCACGGCCTCGCCCATGCGGGCGGCGTCGCGCGCTGCGAACGCGCCAACCATGGCAACGAGTTGGCGCCGGTGGTGGTCAGACAGCGAGCCGACCATCCCGAAGTCGAGCACCGAGATCTTGCCGGTTGGCCCCACCAGCAGGTTTCCCGGGTGCGGATCGCCGTGAAAGAACCCGTCCACAAGCACCATGTCGAGGACGAACGTCGCTGCACGTTTACCGAGTGCGACCCGATCGATGCCTGCAACGTCCAAGGCGGCGACGTCATCGATCGGGATGCCGGACAGTCGCTCCATCGTGAGCACCCGTGGCGTCACCGCTTCCCAGTGGATCTTCGGAACCCGCATCCCAGGGCGTTTGGCGAAGTTTGCTGCGATCCTTTCCGCGTTGCGTCCCTCACGCGTGTAGTCAAGTTCGCCGGTGATCTGACGGTCGAACTCCTCGACAAACCCGAGAAGGTCGAGATCACGAACCACATCCCAGCGTCGCTGCAACGCAGTCGCGAACGCGCGCATGATCGCGATGTCGGTTTTCAGGGCCACTTCGGCGCCGACGCGCTGAACCTTGACGACCACCTCACGTCCGTCGACGAACCGCGCAAGGTGGGTCTGGCCGATGGACGCCGATCCCAGCGGCTCCTCCTCAAAGGACGAGAACACCTCCCCCAGCGGCACCCCCAACTCGGCTTCGACCGTCTGCTTGATGGACGCGAATGGCTCCGGCGGCACCATTGTGCGCAGCTTGGCCAACTCGGCGGCGAACTCAGGGGGCACCAAGTCGGCCCGAGTGGACAGGATCTGGCCCAGTTTGATGAAAGTCGGTCCGAGTTCCTCCAGTGTTCGGCGCACGATCGTGGGGGAACTGAAAGCGTCGTCGACCCGGAACTCTTGCGGGGTTAGCGTGCGGACGAGGCGGCGGCTCGGCCAGGCTCGATCCAGGCCAGCCACGGCAGAGAAGATCGCGAATCCGTTCCGCGACAAGATCTCAAGGATTTCGCGTTGCCGCGCCAAATGCATGGCCATGCCGCCAGCCTATCCCGCAGAGATTCGGTGACGGCCATCCGTCTAGCGGGTTAGCGTCCCCTCCTGCTAGCCGGACCGCTTTGGATCCCGGTTGCGGTGACCGCACTCGGTCTGCAGGCGATGGACGGTCAGTTGCCGCGGATCTGACTGACCAGTCAGTACGATGCTCATGTGGGGGTACGAAAAGCCGTCCAAGAAGCCTTCGGGTCAGGGACACATGACATTGATTCCTCAGACAGGAAGTTGCCATGACGGAACAGAAGTGCAGTTGGTGCGGCGCCGCGATCTTCCAGGGCGCTTGTGTGCACTGCGGGCTCGTGGTCGATGCGAACCCACAGACCACCGTCATCAACCGTAGCGGGATCGCTTTTTTGGACGCTGCGATGACCGACGAAGATCCGGATCTTCCGGCCGCTCCCGGCCCGGAGAAAACCGTGACGCAGCCCGCCGCACCCGCGTCCCCCTACCCGGGCAATTCCTTCTGGACGCCGCCGAGCTACCCGCAAGAGTCGGGCGGCTGGGACCAGGGCCCCACAAATCAGGGCAACTGGAGTCAGGATCCGACGCTTCTGTCGCATGAGGCATACACTCCCCCGCACTACCAAAGTCAGAACCACTTCGCCCCTCAAGCTGGCGCGTCACCTCACTACTCACACGCTGGCTATAACAACCCACCAGGTGTCGCTCATCAACCATCTGCCCACTACCAGCAACAAGCAGCCCACTACCCGTCCCAGGCTGCATCGCCGGGTTACCAAACTCCTGGGTGGCCAGCGACTGCGCAGCAAACTCAACCAAAATCCTCCGGCGGCCAACGAACCGTGATCATCGTGCTCGGTGTCGTCGTGGTTTTGTTGCTCGTGGGAGTGCTAGCAGGCGTCGGTCTCCTGCTGGGGGGCGCGGTCATACCGGGCACAACACCAGCAGCGAAGCCGACGCGCACCAGCGTCGCCCAACCGACTCGGACAATCGGCCAGGAAGCCACCACGCCGGTTACCTTGGAGCCGGACGCACCAACCATCCCGGTCGTGGAATCGTTGCCGAGTGGCTCGTGGATCACCATCCTCGATAGCCTGCCGAAAGAGGAAGTCTCACTTTCGCAAGCCGATGCCATGGCTGAGGCACTTGGACCAATGGTTTCGGTCATTGATTCGGACGCAATCCCTGGGCTCAACGGCGGCTACTGGGCACTCGGCGTCACCGGGGGAGGTTCGCGCGCCGAAGCTGCCGCTGTCTGTGGCGCCCTTGGCAGGGAGGCTGGCGGCAGTTGCTACCCCAGGCAAGTTGGCTAAGTCAGCCTCTGAGTCGGCGCGCTGTGCTGATTGCTGGCGCAGTTGGCGGGCTGGCCTATCCGTTAGCCGTTCCGGCAAGCGCTGCACCCACCGTTGACAAACCCCGCATCCACCCGCGTGACGACTGGGCACAAGGCCGAAAGCCCGTTGGGCCACTGCGCATGGAGAAACCTGGCGATGCCCGCTTCCTGCTCATCCATCACTCGGCATCACCAAACAGTGACTCCAAGGAATCCATCCCGCGAAGGATTCGCAGCTTCTTCGACTACCACACCGGAACAAAGGGGTGGCCGGACGTCGCATACAACTTCTTCATCGACCCCTACGGTGGGCTATGGGAAGGACGCCAAGGCAGCCTGGTCTCACCGGTGAAGGGCGATGCAACCGGAGGCAGTCAAGGTTTCGCCCTGCTCTGCTGCTTCATCGGGGATTTCACCACGGTTGAGCCCACCCCTAAGGCGATGGACGCCGCTGTGAAGCTGCTTGCCTGGCTGGCGGCTACCTACCGGATCGATCTGGCTGAGGGCAGCCGAGTCAAGTTCACATCGCGTGGTTCGACGCTGTGGCCGAAAGGAGCAAAGGTAAAGACCGACCCGATCGCAGGACACAGTGACATGTCGAAGACACCGTGCCCGGGTGACGCGCTCTACCCACTCATCAAAAGCGAACTGCTGCCACGCGCTCGGGCTCTGGTAGCGCCGCCCACTCCGAGCCCTGAGTCTGCGTCCGGAAAGCCACTTGGGGATTCCGATAACGCGACCCCCAGCCCAGTCGTGGCCTCTAGCCCAGCCGCAAGCCCCACTGCTGCTTCGTCGGCTCCCCCAGTACTTGCTGGCCAGGTCTGCCCTGCGTCAGACAGACCCGGTTGGCTGCTGCCAGTGGGGCTTGGAGCAGCAGCGGTTGGCGCCGGAACGCTCGGTTGGGCAGTACGTTCCCGGTGAAACCTATCCGGGTTGTCCGTGCGATTGCTCGGGCAGGCGGCTGACGTCCACCCAGCCGTCAGCGCTGGAGGCGAGCTCGAGTTCGGCCAACGTGAGCCTGACAGCACTTGCGGCGTTGCCAGCCGCAGGGAACACCACATCGAAACGGGCCAGTGATTCGTCCAGGTAGATTCGGACGCCCTCGTTCACCCCGAATGGGCACACCCCGCCAGCCGGATACCCCACCAAGCCTGCGATCTTGTCGCCGGAGATCATTCTCGGCTTGATGCCGAACTGATCGCGAAACTTGCGGTTGTCGACGCGCGCGTCCCCAGCCGCAACCACCAGAATCGGAGCCTCAGCCTCAAATGCCAGCGTCTTGGCGATTCGCTGCGGCTCGCATCCGAGCGCAGCCGCAGCGAGGTCCACGGTAGCGCTGGACGTGTCGAACTCATATATTCGATCCTGAAGCGCGAAGTGGGCCAGATGAGAGCGGGCTCGTTCGATTGACATCCGGTGATGGTAGACCACAACCGTACGTCCGCAGAAAACACCCTGATGCGCGATACTCACGCGGCCAGCAGACTACGGCTGACCGCTCACCCAGGACTTCACAACAGCCAAGCATTCCCGCAGGTACATGGGCGCCCAAAAATAGACCGGGGTCGTGCTGTGGAACGAGCTTGCGTCCAACCCGGCGGCAGCCGCGATGCGTCCCGCGCGATAGACGTGGAATTCGCTAGTCACGAAAGAGACCCGGTATGCCCCGTCCAACGTGGCGTCCAGCAGCTCTTTTGAGAATGCGAAGTTCTCCGCGGTCGAGGTCGAGCCGTCCTCAAGGACGATTTGACCCTCAGGCACCCCGGCCGCCAGTAGGTACCGGCTCATCGCGAGCGCTTCAGAAACGTCCTCCCCGCGGCCGCGTCCACCCGAAACTACGATCAGCGCGTCCGGATTGTGCTGCCGGTAAACCAACGCGGCGTCCAAGCGGCCGCGCAGCGTATTCGACAACTCGCTGCCGTGCACCGCGGCACCAAGGACGACCACGGCGTCCTCGTCGAAACGAGCATTATCCCGAACTCCGTGAGCCCACAAGAACGTGGACAGACCAACGACTGCTGCGCAACCGCCCACCAGAACCGTCGTAATAACCGGGCGGCGAGACAACTTCGGAAGCCACACGCCCCAAGCGAACAACACGCAAGCGGCGAGCGCAAGCAGCGCCGTCCCCACGTTGAGGTTGCTGACGCTCGCCAGCCACGCCGCGTTGGCCCCCAAGAGCAACCCCAAGGTCCCCAACCCGTACCGAGCCACCCGATGGATCACTCGCAATTCGCCTTCACCCAGCACAGTAATCCGGCTGCGATCATTCGGCTGCGGTGCTGCCATATCCGGACCAGCCTGGGATGCTGCCGTCCACATCCCAAAGATCCAGCCAACTGCCCGAACCCTCCCACAGGAAGACCTGACCCTTGATGAGTCGGCTGTTCGCCTCCACCGACCGCATCGCGTTCAGCATCGCCGGGGTGAGCGGGTTCTCAGTGACCGCCTTCAGATTGGAGTGGATCTGCGGAGGTTTCACCGAGAACGGGATTGCAACGTGGCCGCGCTGCTGCGCCCATTTCAGGCAGACCTCAGCCGGATGCACCCCCAACTTTTCGGCGATGTCGACCACCACCGGGTCAGCCATGTCGACCACGTCACCTTCGACCACGTCACGGTCAGGACGCCGCGGCGAACCCATCGGCGAATACCCGATCACAACCATCTGATGGTCTTTGCTGAACTGGTACAGCTCGCCCTGCTGGAACGCTGGGTGCAGTTCCATCTCGTTCAACGCTGGCGCAATCCGGGCGTCCCGCAGGATCAGCCGCAACTTGGGGATGGTCACATTGGACACCCCCAAATGTCGAATCAAGCCAGCATCCACCAGTTCCTCCAAGGCCCGGTAGAGCCGCATGAACTCTGCGTGAATGTAGGGGCGCGAGTTCGGGTTCCGGGCGTCCGGCGCCGCGAACCGCTCGTGCGTGTTTGGGAAAGGCCAGTGGACGAACACCGCGTCCAGGTAGTCGACCTGCAGATCAGCCAAGCTCTTCTTCACCGAGGCCACGGCGTCCACTGGTTCATGGGCGTCATTCCAAATCTTGGAGATCAAGAAGATCTCATCGCGGGCGATTCCCTCCTCGGCCATCACCTGAGTCAGCACTGGCCCGATCAAGTGCTCGTTGGCGTATACCGCCGCGCAGTCGACTAGCCGGTAGCCCAGGCGCACCGCTGCACCAACGGCGGTGGCGATGTCGTCACCGGTGAACCGGTCAGAACTGAAGGTGCCCAACCCGATGGCGGGAACGGACGCACCGCTGGCGAGAGTGAAGACCGGCAACGTCGCAGGGTCGATCGGGGGATACAGGCTAGTCATGGTCACTCCTGGGTGAGTTGGTCGGTGAGAACAGGATCTTGCCGGTGACGCCACCCGGGGTTCCTGCGCCGAAGATACAACTGGCACCACGTTAGCGCTCTGACAACCAACCCGGCTCGACGCGGCGTCCTTCCAGGACGCAGCCTCGCCCATCGGGAGCGACCGGAATGCCCTCGGCGTCCCAGTGGTCGCGCGCTTGCGCCAACAGTTCCGCCGGAAGGACGCCGTCTCGCGACACCACTCGCCACCAGGGCACCGAAGATCCGTGGCGCGCCATGATCCAGCCAACCCGGCGGGGCGTAACCCCCACCGCACGGCCGACGTCGCCGTAGGTGGCGACCCGTCCCCACGGAATGGCAGCCACCGCCAACAGAACACGATCGACAGCCACGCCGGAAATGGTAGCCGGACGCCGACGCAGTCAGCCGACGACCAGCCCCGTCCCGTCGGGGTTCACGTCGAACGTGATCTCGTCACCGTCAGAGATGTCGCCTGCCAGCACCCGACGGGCGAGCAAATCCTCCAGCGTCGACTGGACGAGCCGCTTCAACGGACGCGCCCCGTAAACCGGATCGAACCCGGTATCTGCCAGCCACGTCTTGCCAGCTTGCGACACGTGAACCACGATGCGCCGATCCGCCAGCCGCCGGTTCAGCCTGTCGAGCTGGATGTCGACGATGTGAGTCAGGTTGTCACGTGTCAACGGATCGAACATGACGATCTCGTCCAGCCGGTTCAAAAACTCGGGCTTGAACGCATGCCGAACCACGGCCATCACCGCAGCGTGCTTGTCTTCAAGGCTGAGCGACTGGTCGGCCAAGTACTGCGAGCCCAGGTTAGAGGTCATGATCAAGATCGTGTTTCGGAAGTCGACTGTCCGCCCCTGACCGTCGGTCAGACGTCCGTCGTCGAACACCTGCAACAAGATGTTGAACACGTCCGGGTGCGCCTTCTCGACCTCGTCGAGCAGCACCACCGAGTAGGGACGACGCCGAACCGCTTCGGTGAGTTGGCCGCCCTCGTCGTAACCCACGTACCCGGGCGGTGCCCCAACCAGCCGCGAGACCGTGTGCTTCTCGCCGTACTCGCTCATGTCGATCCGCACCATGGCACGTTCGTCGTCGAACAGGAATTCTGCCAACGACTTCGCCAGCTCGGTCTTGCCGACGCCGGTCGGCCCCAGGAACAGGAACGATCCGGTCGGCCGGTTCGGGTCAGAGATGCCCGCCCGACTTCGCCGCACCGCGTCCGACACGGCCACCACCGCAGCACGCTGTCCGATCAGACGCCGCCCGATCAAGCCCTCCATGTCGAGCAGTTTCTCGCTTTCGCCTTGCAGCAGTTTCCCGACCGGGACGCCGGTCCAGGACGACACCACCTCGGCAATATCGGACGCCGAAACCTCCTCTGCGACCATCGGCACCACGGACTTCTCTTCTTCGGACGCCGCGGCCATCTCAGCCTCGAGCGTCGGGATCTCCCCGTAGAGAATCTGGGACGCCTTCGTCAGGTCGCCCTCACGCTGCGCACGGTCAGCCGCGCTCCGCAACCTATCGATCTGCTCGGCGAGCTCCCCCACCCGGTTCAGGCCAGATTTTTCGGCCTCCCACCGGCCCTCCAAACCCCGCAGTTCTTCCTGGGCGTCCGCCAACTCAGCTACAAGGCGCAGGTAGCGCTCCTTGGACGCCTCGTCGCCCTCTTTCTCTAGGGCGAACGCCTGCATCGTCATGCGGTCGATGGTTCGCCGCAGTTGGTCGATTTCTTCCGGCGAGGAGTCGATCTCCATTCGCAGCCTGGAAGCCGCCTCGTCTACGAGGTCGATCGCCTTGTCGGGAAGCTGCCGGGCGGTGATGTACCGGTTCGAAAGGGACGCTGCCGCCACCAACGCGCTGTCGGTGATCCGCACCTTGTGGTGGGCCTCGTAGCGCTCCCTGAGACCTCGCAGGATCGCGATCGTGTCCTCAACGCTCGGCTCCCCCACGAAGACCTGCTGGAACCGGCGTTCCAGCGCCGGATCTTTCTCGATCCGCTCGCGGTACTCATCCAGCGTGGTCGCGCCGATCATGCGAAGCTCGCCGCGAGCCAACATCGGCTTGAGCATGTTGCCTGCGTCCATCGCCCCCTCGCCGGACGCCCCCGCGCCCACCACGGTGTGCAACTCGTCGATGAACGTGACGATTTGGCCCTCAGCTTCCTTGATCTCGCTCAGAACCGCCTTGAGGCGCTCCTCGAACTCGCCACGGTATTTGGCGCCAGCCACCATGCTGGCCAGGTCGAGCGAGACGACCCGGCGTCCCTTCAACGAGTCGGGCACGTCGCCGGCGACAACCCGCTGGGCTAGGCCTTCCACAACGGCTGTTTTGCCGACGCCGGGCTCACCGATCAAAACCGGGTTGTTCTTCGTCCGACGCGCGAGCACCTGAACCACTCGGCGGATCTCGGCGTCGCGTCCGATCACCGGGTCGAGTTTGCCCTCCCGGGCGCTTTCGGTGAGGTCGACGGAGTACTTAGCTAGCGCCGACTCGCCGCCCTCTTGCTCAGCCGAGGTGACCCGCTTATCGCCTCGCACCGCGTTGAACGCTGACGCCAGACCATCCGCCGTCACGCCAGCGCGCGACAGAACTCGGCGCGCGTCGCTTTCGACGGACGCCAAGGCCATCAGCAGGTGTTCGGTTGCCACGAACTGGTCGCCCAACTGGTCGGCGCGAGTCTCAGCGTCCGCCAGAACCCGTGCGAATGCACCGGACAGTTGGGGTTGCGAGACCGACGTTCCCTTGGAACTGGGAAGCTGCCCGATCGCAGCTTTCGCCGCGCTGTCGACTGCGGCCGGATCAGCACCAGCCGCCGCCAGCAGCGCACCGACCGTATTGTCGGGCACCATGAGCATGGCGTGAAGCAGGTGGCTTGGCTCAGCCGACGGGTTGCCGTTGGTCAAGGCGTTCCGCAGCGCGGCCGAGACCGCGTCGCGGCTCTTGGTAGTGAGCTTTGCGGTGTCCATTTCTCTCCTCCGAGGCGCATCAAAGCACCACGATAGACAAAGTTGAGTTCACTAGACTCAACCTTGCCGCGACCCTCACTATTCCCGTTCTCGGTCACCGACAACTCAGTCATCTTTACCCAATCGAAGCCGATGCACACTGGTGCTGATTGGCACATCAGGCCATGTCACACCCACAATGGGGTTGTGAATCAAGCCACCCATACAACCCGCAGTTGGCGACGTGTGGCGCTGGCAATGTTCGCTGCCGGATGGGGCGCCAACCAATTCGCACCGATGCTTCTGGTTTACCGGGCCGAGCGCGGGCTGTCAGAGCAACTCGTCACCGGAATGTTCGCCGCCTACGTGGGCGGGCTCGTACCCGCACTTTTGGGTGCAGCCTGGGCGTCCGCGCACAAAGGCAAGAGGCCGATGGTGCGGATCTCGATGGTGCTGATGATGCTGGGCAGTCTGCTGCTCTTCCTCGGCGAATCCCAACCCTGGCTCCTGTTTGCCGGCCGCATCGTCTCTGGCGTCGGGATCGGATTCGTCATGGGGCCCGGCACCGCCTGGATCAAAGAACTCTCAGACGGCACCCCCCTGGGAACTGGCGCCCGCCGCTCCACGATCGCACTGACAGCAGGTTTCGCGACCGGCCCAGTGGCCTCAGGGTTCATCGCCGAGTTCCTCGGGTCCCCGATGCAGAATCCTTACGTGGCGCACATGGCGCTCCAACTGATTGCCGCCCTCGTCGTGTGGGAAACCCCCGAATTGGACGGCGGTGACCACCCCACTCCGTCTATCAGGACCGTGGTCGACCACGTGAAACAGGAATGGTTCTGGAAAGTGCTCGGCCCATCGGCACCATGGGTGTTCGGAGCGGCGACGGTCGCCTTCGCCATCGTCCCCTCACTCGTCGGCCCGATGCCGGGGCTACCCCGCATCTTCGCCGCCGGGCTCACCGCAGGGCTCACCTTGGGGACGTCCGTCGTCATCCAACCGACCGTTCGACGCTACGCAGCGACCGACCCCGGACGCATCCCACCCCTAGGCATGGCCGTGACGGCGCTCGGCATGACGCTCGCCACCATCGCCGCGATCGTCCCCCACCCGGCATGGCTGATCCCAGCCGGGATTGTGCTGGGGACGGCCCACGGTCTCCTGGTGGTAGGAAGCATCACGATCGTTGAGCACAACACGCCAATCCACCTCATGGCTGCAACCACAGCAGTGGTTTACTGCCTCACCTACATCGGGTTCCTAGCCCCCTACTGGGTCAGCATGCTTTCGTTGTTCGTCCCCGCTTGGTCGGTGCTCGCGGTCGGCGTCCTGGTGGCGCTCGCCACCGCGAACTGGCTGCGGCTCGTTCGTCGGCTAGCCTGAGCGGTGAGCCTGCGCGGACGCGTCCGGCTCGCGTGGCAAGCTCAACCCATGCGGACGTCCATGCTCAAGCAAGCAGCCGTCGCGGCATTGTTCGCCATTGGGCTAACCGGCTGCAACGCGCACGCGGACGCCCCCACCCCGATTGACAGTCGACCCAAACCCGCCGCCCCGACGTTTCTATGCACCCCGGAGGCCGGCGGGGATCCCTACCCATGCACCCCCGAGGAATACAGCCTGTCTGAGAAGCTCAACGTCATCTACACCGAGGCTATCGACACCTACCGCCAGTTCTTCGACGAGTACGTCCCGCTCCTCCGAGACGGCGGAGCCGACGAAGCCACTCCGGTGATGCGCGAGACCAGTGGCGGCCCTTACCTAAAAAACCGGGTAGAGCAACTGCAATCCATGCTCGAACAGGGAATGAGAGCGAGAGGCGGCGAGATCAAATTGGTTCGGCTCGACAGATCCCCCGGCGCAGGCGCATACGGGTACGAGGTCGCCCTGGACGCATGCATCGACAGCCGCTCGGTCGAACTGATGCGAGGTAAAAAGGTAGTGGGGCAGGGGTACGCCTACGCCGAACGCGTCTTCTTCAAACGCGACGGAGACACTTTGAAGATCTGGGACGCCGAGGGCAAG
Source organism: uncultured Propionibacteriaceae bacterium (assembly GCA_964391475.1). GTDB lineage: Bacteria > Actinomycetota > Actinomycetes > Propionibacteriales > Propionibacteriaceae > Propioniciclava. The sequence goes on from CAYMMF010000014.1 coordinate 22,801, forward strand.
CAGGTGCCAACCTGCTAGCCGTCACCCGACGCTTTGGCGCCCGGTCAACTCCCGCGGAAACGTGACTCGGGTTCGTCCCAGATGCACATCCCCAGAGGTGGCTGCGGTGAACAACCGGGCTCCACGCCCAGGGTCTTGTTGACGCTGCAGCAATGCCGTGAGTAGTTCAACCTGGTCGGCCAACGCATCCAATTGCGCTTCGAGATCGAGGATCCGCCTAATGCCAGCCAGCGAAATCCCCTCGCTTGAAAGCTGCTGGATGCGACGCAACCGCACCACATCGCGAACCGAGTAACGGCGTCCGCGCCCACTCGACCGCGAAGGCACAACCAAACCCAGCCGGTCGTACCCCCGCAAAGTCTGGGGGTGCATGTCAGCCAGCCGGGCTGCGACAGTGACGGTCAGCAGCGGCATGTTCGGATCCAACTGCTGTGGAAGGTAATCGGCCATCTCACACCCCGAACAGATCGGCGCGCACGTCCGAGCCACCGACCGCATCAGAGAACGCGACAAGTGCGCTGCGGGCATCGTCGCTCAACTGGGCAGGCACCTGCACCGTGATGGTGACCAGCATGTCGCCATGCTCACCGTTCGCCTTGTTGGCTCCCCGGCCACGCACCCGGAACGTACGACCGTTCGGTGTGCCAGCCGGAATGCGGAGCTTCACCCGCTGGCCCGACCAAGTTGGCACCTCGATATCCGCGCCAAGCGCGGCTTCGGTGAAAGTCACCGGAACGTCGAGAGTCACATGGTCGCCGCGGCGTCCGAACATGCGATGAGGGGTGACGTGCACCAGGACGTACAGGTCGCCAGCGCCACCCCCGTTCTCCCCGGCACCGCCCTTGCCCTTGATTCGGATCCTTTGACCGTCGTCAACCCCAGCAGGAATCCTCACCTGCATGGTTCTGGTCGAAGACGCGCGCCCTGAGCCGTGGCAAACCTGGCACGGATCTTCAACAACAAGGCCCCTTCCTCGACAATCCGGGCAGGGCTCGGTCAAACCGAGGCCGCCGCCCGATGGCCGCATGCCGGATCCCTGGCACGTCGGGCAGACCTTCGGCATCGTCCCAGAACGTGCCCCCGTACCTCGGCAAGTGGCACAGGGTGCGTCCGAGATGGTCTGCATCGCGACAGTGGTGCCTTCGACCGCCTGCTCGAACGAAATCGTCACCTCACCCTCGACATCCTGGCCTCGGCGCGCGGTGCGAACCGTAGTGCGACGCTGCGCACCTTGCCCGAACAGGTTGCCGAACAGATCCGAGATGTTGCCGTCGCCTTGGACGTTGCGGAATAAATCCTCCACATTCACCCCGCCTGGGCTGCCGAAACCGCCCGGGCTTCCGCCGCCAGGCGGGAAGCGGAACCCGCCCCCACCCAGCAGTCGGCGTTGCTCGTCGTACTCG
>CAYMMF010000015.1:0-23704 GCA_964391475.1 uncultured Propionibacteriaceae bacterium
GTGTTGGACGACTAGACGGCACCAGGCACGTGATTGCCACCCACACCGATGGTTCTGAAGAACGGATCCCGGCCGACATCATTTTGTTGGCGACCGGTGCGCGACCGCGCGAACTGTCAGACGCGAAGCCGGACGGGGAGCGAATCCTCAACTGGACTCAGATGTACAACCTGCGCGAGTTGCCACGCAAACTCATCGTGGTCGGCTCTGGTGTAACCGGGGCCGAGTTCGCCAGCGCCTATTACGCGCTCGGTTGCGATGTTGTGCTCGTGTCGTCGCGGAAGCAGGTGCTGCCAAGCCAGGACGACGACGCGGCCCGCGTGATCCAGGAGTCATTCCAAACGCGCGGCATGACCATCCTGTCGGAGTCTCGTGCCATCGCGGCCCGCCGCGAGCACGACTCCGTGATCGTCACACTCGAAGATGGACGAGAGGTCGAGGGAAGCCACGTGCTGATGGCAGTCGGCTCGCTGCCCAATTCGGAAAACCTGGGCTTGGAAGAGGCTGGCGTCCAAGTGAACCGCTACGGATACATCCAGGTGGATCGCGTGTCTCGGACGACGGCGCGAGGCGTGTACGCAGCAGGCGACGTGACCGGGGTGTTCGCTCTGGCGTCCGTGGCTGCGATGCAGGGTCGTACCGCCATGTACCACGCACTCGGAGACGCGGTGGCACCTTTGAACTTGCGCTACGTTTCGGCGAATGTGTTCACCTCCCCAGAGGTTGCCTCCGTTGGGGTGACGCAAGATCAGATCGACTCGGGGATGGTTCGGGGTCGTTCGATGATGATGCAACTAAGCAGCAACCCTCGTGCCAAGATGCGAAGCCTGAGGTTCGGTTTCATCAAGGTGTTCTGCTCGCCATCCGGTGTGATTATCGGTGGAGTGGTCGTCGCGCCTGGTGCCAGCGAACTTATTCACTCACTCGCCCTCGCGGTGCGCCGTCGACTCACGGTCGATCACATGGCACAAGCGTTCACGATCTATCCGTCGTTGTCGGGTTCGATAGCCGAGGCAGCCCGCCGACTCCACGTCGACAACCCGACGGACTACGCGCTGTAGCCGCCGAGTGTGCCCGCCTTATTGTGGCAGTAAGGCTGTAGACGAAACGGGGAGCTCACTGGGTGGGCTCCCCGTTTCGCGTCTGGGGAGATCGTGTGAAAGACCTCCGATAGCCACAAAAAACGGTGGGGCGGTTCTCGTAGAGAGCCGCCCCACCGTTTTGGAAATATTGGCTGACTACTCGGCGTCCACGATTTCGCAGAACTCTTCGCCGCTGGAGACCGTCGAACCGGCCTCCACGGACAGGCCCTTGATCACGCCGGAACGGTGGGCGTTGATGGGCTGCTCCATCTTCATCGCCTCCAGCACCAACACCAGGTCTCCCTCGTTCACCTCGTCGCCGTCGGCGACCGCGACCTTGACCACGGTGCCCTGCATGGGCGAGGTCAGCGAGTTGGACGATGGCGCCGAAGCCTTCGCGCCGCCCCGGTCACGCTTTGTCGGACGCTTCGGACCAGTGGACTTCGCCGGGCCTCCTGCAGCTAGTTCGGCGGGGACGCGAACCTCGACTCTGCGTCCATTGACCTCAACGACGTAGTTGACCTTCTCGGATTCCTCAGCCTCACCCAGAGTTCCGGTGTAGGGCTCGATCTGGTTGTCGAACTCGGTCTCAATCCACCGCGTGTGCACGGCAAAATTGCCGTCTGCAGCGACGTACGCCGGGTCGGTCAACACAACCTTGTGGAACGGGATTACGGTCGGCATACCGTCCAGAACGGTTTCGTCCAGAGCCCTACGGGAACGCTGGATCGCTTCTTCTCGGCTGGCGCCCGTCACGATGATCTTGGCGACCAACGAGTCGAAAGAACCAGGAACCGACATACCAGCCAGGTAGCCGTGGTCAACCCTGACGCCGGGGCCGGTCGGCGGCACCCAATCGGTCAAAGTGCCGGGTGCCGGCATGAAGTTTCGGCCAGCGTCCTCGGCGTTGATTCGGAACTCCAGAGAATGCCCGCGAACCTCGGGGTCGTCGTAGCCGATCGCCTCACCGTCTGCGATGCGGAACATTTCCCTCACCAGATCGATCCCGGTGACCTCTTCAGAAACCGGGTGTTCCACCTGGAGTCGGGTGTTCACCTCAAGGAACGAGATTCGGCCATCTTGGGCTACGAGGAACTCGCAGGTACCTGCACCCACATAGCCCGCTTCTTTCAGGATCGCCTTCGACGAGCTGTACATCCGTTCGACCTGCTCGTCGCTCAAGAACGGCGCCGGTGCCTCTTCAACCAACTTCTGGTGTCGTCGCTGCAGCGAGCAATCTCGAGTTGAGACCACGACCACATTCCCGTGGACGTCTGCCAGGCACTGGGTTTCGACGTGACGCGGCTTGTCGAGATACTGCTCCACGAAGCATTCGCCGCGGCCGAACGCGCTCACTGCCTCGCGGGTCGCTGATTCGAACAGCTCGGCGACTTCACCTATTTCGCGGGCAACCTTCAGGCCACGCCCGCCGCCGCCGTAGGCTGCTTTGATCGCGATTGGCAGACCGTACTCCTCAGCGAACGCAACGACCTCGTCTGCGTCCTTCACCGGATCGGGGGTGCCGTGTACCAACGGGGCTCCCACCTTGCTGGCGATGTGGCGGGCTTTCACCTTGTCGCCGAGAGCATCGATGGCGGCCGGTGGGGGACCGATCCAGGTCAACCCAGCGTCGATCACGGCCTGTGCGAAGTCGGCGTTTTCTGCCAGGAAGCCGTAGCCGGGGTGAACCGCGTCTGCGCCGGTGCGCTCCGCGATCTCAAGGATCTTGGGGATGTTCAAGTAGGTTTCTCCGGGCGTTTGACCGTTCAGTGCGAACGACTCGTCTGCGAGCTTCACAAACAGCGAGTCCGCATCCGGATCTGCGTAGACAGCCACGCTGCCTAGACCCGCGTCGCGGGCTGCACGGATTACGCGGACGGCGATCTCGCCACGGTTAGCTACCAGGACTTTAGCGATAGGCACAGTTCCTCCTTGATTGTTGCCCCTGCGTCGTTGAGGCGCTACCAGTGGCGAGTCTAAGCCTTCTGAGGGGAATCCGAGAACGAACTTAGGTGAAAACCGTCAATGCGACCGGAATCACCCAAGCAATCGCCAGCCCCTGGAGTACCCGATCGCCCAAGACGATGTCTTCCGGCTCTCCAGCCCTCCCCGCGTCGATCTCCATTGCGTAGCGCAGCAGCGCCAATGTGAACGGTGCAATCGAGATCGCTGCCCAGTTGATTCCCCAAATGTCACTTCCACGCTGTTCGAACGCCCAAAGGCTGTAAGACATGATCACCGCACCCACCGACACGGCCCAAACAAAGTGCAGGTACGACGACGTGTATCGCTCCAGCGACTTCCTGGTGCCAGCGTCCGGCCCGAGTTCCAACATCTCGCTGTAACGTTTGCCTGCCACCATGAACAGCGAACCGAACGAGGCCACCAGCAGGAACCATTGCGACAACACGATGCCGGACGCCACACCGCCAGCTATAGCGCGGAGCAGGAACCCTGACGCCACCATCGCCAGATCGATGATCGGCTGGTCTTTCCACCATACGGAATACCCAACCTGGAGAACCCAATACAACGAAAGGGTGACCCCCAGCGGAATTGACAGGCTAAAGCCGAGCGCCAGGCTCAAAACCAGTGTGACTACGGCTAGGAATGCCGCGGCTTTGATGCTCAGTTCACCAGCAGCGATAGGCCGAAGCCGCTTCGTGGGGTGTTGACGATCAGCCTCAACGTCGTTCGAATCGTTGATCAGGTAGATAGATGCGCTCACCAGGCTGAATGCGACGAATGCCAACGTGGAATCCAGGAGGACGTCTGTTTGGAGTAAACGTCCGGCAGCGACGGGGGCTGCGAAGACGAGCACGTTCTTGACCCACTGCCGAGGACGCATTGCGCGCAGCCAGGCGGGTAACCGCGAGGTTTGTTGGATGATTTCGGGGCTCGTCACAGCGTCCAGGCTAGGGCATGCGCGCGGACGAAGCCGAAGCCGCCCACAGCGAAGGCCACCCCACCCCGAGTTCTGCCAGCACCACTCGTAGCGTGGGCACACTTATTCCGACCACGTTGTGTGGGTCTCCTTCGATGCGCTCGACGAAAGCTGCGCCGTACCCGTCGATTGTGAAACCACCTGCGACGTGAACCGGCTCGCCCGTGGCCACGTACGCGTCCACCTCCGTGTCTGTGAGTTGAGCGAACCAGACGACGGTGCCAACCGACCGCTCAGCGGTGCGAATCGTTCCATTTTGGATCACCGACACGTGGTGACCGGTCCACAGCACACCCCGGTTCCCGCGCAGCCTGCGCCAAGTCGCCGCAGCGGTCTCAACATCGCCAGGCTTCCCAATCGGTTGGTTGTTGAACTCGAGCAGGGTATCGCAGGCGACGACAACGGCGTCTTCTTCGGGGAGTGAGGCTAGCGCCGTCTCGCCTTTCAACCTCGCAAGGTGCGTCACAAGTTGCTTCGTGGTGGACGCAGCCACGCTTGCCTCGTCGACTGCAGGAACAAACACGTCAGGCGCAACACCTGCCCGCCTGAGGGTTTCCAGGCGAGCAGGTGAGGAGGACGCTAAAACGAAACGCACGCGTCAGCGCAGGAAGGTGCTGCGCCAGGCATCGTGGCCTTGGAGCATCGGCTTTCGAAGCGTGTGCCAGTAAGAATTCCAGCCGCCAGCAACAGTCGACTTCTCGGGCGCATGAGGCTTTCCGCGACTGCGACGTAGTGCCGCAAGCGTGACTGTGAGGACAGCGAGGTCTTCATCGTCCGGGTTACCCGCCACCACCGAGAAGGTGGGCGTCGGATCGATGTTCTCGGCGGTCACAGCGGGATGTTCCCATGCTTCTTGGGCGGCAACTGCTGGCGCTTGGTGCGCAACAGTCGAAGGACGCGAATCACAGTCTCTCTGGTGGCGTGAGGGTAGATGACCTGGTCGATGTAACCGCGCTCTGCCGCGACGTACGGATTCGCCAACTCGTCGTTGTACTCCTGAACCAGCCTGGCGCGCTCAGCCACCGGGTCTTCGGCTGCAGCAAGTTCGCGCTTGTAAAGGATCTCAACGGCACCCTCGGCACCCATCACTGCGATCTGAGCGGTTGGCCAGGCCAGGTTCACGTCAGCCCCGAGGTGCTTCGACCCCATGACGTCGTAAGCGCCGCCGTAGGCCTTGCGTGTGATCACCGTGACCAGGGGCACAGTGGCCTCTGCATATGCGTAGATCAACTTCGCACCGCGGCGGATGATGCCCAAGTGCTCCTGCTGGACACCTGGGAGGAATCCGGGCACGTCGACAAAGGTCAGGACCGGAATGTTGAAGCAGTCGCAGGTGCGGACGAAGCGGGCTGCCTTCTCGGAAGCGTCAATGTCTAACGTGCCAGCGAAAACCATCGGCTGGTTCGCGACCACACCGATGACCCGACCCTCAACGCGGCCGAAGCCACAGACGATGTTGCCTGCGAATAGCGGCTGTACCTCGAGGAACTCGTCGTCGTCCAGGACGGTCCGGATCACCTCGTGCATGTCGTAGGGCTGGTTCGGGGAATCCGGGATCAGCGTGTCGAGCTTGCGATCACGGTCTGTGATCGTCAAATCGACCTCGGACTCGTCGTAAACCGGCGGGTCTTCGAGGTTGTTTTGAGGCAGGTAGCTCAGCAGATCGCGGACGTACTCGATAGCGTCGTTCTCGTCGGCAGCCAGGTAGTGGGCGTTGCCAGACTTGGTGTTGTGAGTCCGTCCACCACCGAGTTCTTCCAAAGAGACATCCTCGCCGGTCACGGTCTTGATGACGGCGGGCCCCGTGATGAACATCTGCGAGGTCTTGTCGACCATGACCGTGAAATCCGTCAATGCAGGAGAGTAGACATGCCCACCCGCAGCCGCACCCATGATGAGGGAGATTTGCGGTATGACGCCGGACGCGAGGGTGTTGCGCCGGAAGATCTCACCGTAGAGACCCAGCGACACCACGCCCTCTTGGATTCGGGCTCCGCCACCCTCGTTGATTCCAATAATTGGGCAGCCGGTCTTGATGGCGAAGTCGAGGATCTTAACGATCTTCTCGCCGTACACCTGACCCAAAGCGCCGCCGAAAATGGTGACATCCTGGCTGAAAACGCACACCGGTCGTCCGTGGATAGCGCCGACCCCGGTGATAACACCGTCGGTGTATGGCCGCTTGTTCTCCATGCCGAAGACGTGAGCCCGGTGGCGGGAGAATTCGTCAAATTCGGCGAATGTCCCTTCGTCTAGCAAAGCCATGACTCGCTCTCTGGCGGTCATCTTGCCTCTGGCGTGCTGCTTCTCAACTGCCTCCGGGGTGCTTGGATTCTCAGCGGCGAGAGTCCGCTCCCCAAGGTCGGCAATTTTCCCTTGCGTCGTGTGGATGTCAATCTCCATGCCCGTGACGATACCCATAATGGGAGGGTGGTTGCCACGCTCACGTGAAGTTCTTGGCAGGAACCTCATTAGGATCTAGTCCATGAGTGGGTTCCTGGACGCGAATCGCTTGGATGTGGGCGCCCGATCGGGTCTGATTCGCGAGATTCGAGCTTTGGCGTCCACCAGTTCGACCAACGCGGACGCCGCCGCAGCGGCCATGGCTGGGCAGCAGCCAGGCCTGGCGATCATTTCCGCACACCAGACCAAAGGGCGTGGCCGGTTCACTCGAATTTGGGAAGCGCCCGAAGACACAGCGTTGGCGATCTCGGTGCTGGTTGAACCACGCCGTCAATTGTCAGATTGGGGTTGGCTTTCTTTGGTTGTGGGCATGGCGGTCGTTGACAGCGTCTTGTTGTTGACCGAGGTTCCAGCCCAACTCAAGTGGCCCAACGACGTGATGGTGGGCGAGCACAAGCTGTGCGGAATTTTGTCCGAACGAGTGCAGGTTGGCGATCGCGACCTTGCCGTGCTCGGGTTGGGGATCAATGTTCGCCAGACCAAAGCCCAACTACCGGTGCAAAACGCCACTTCGTTGGCGTTGCAGGGAGTCGAGGTGGACGCCACCAGCCTGGCACTAGCCGTCCTGGCCTCACTAGATAAGTGGTTTCGGGCTTGGGAGAGCGGGGAGCCTCTGACTGATGCGTACCTGGCTCGTAGCGCCACTGTCGGGCGAGAGGTCGCACTCCATGTGGGCACTGACCACCCGATCCGGGGGACGGCAGTTGGCGTCGACGAATCAGGTTGCCTAATCCTCCAGACGCCCCGAGGGCGGCGTCCGTTCGCAGCAGGCGACGTCGTCCACCTACGACCTCAACAGTGAACGCTCAACTGATGAAGCCATAGAGCGCATCGTTCAGAGCCTTAGGTGCCTGGACGTTCAACTCGTGCCCGGCGCCGGGGATCACCAGCAGGTCTGCACTCGGGATCCCTCGGGCGAGTGCCTCCGCGGCAGGCCGGTTCGCGGCGTCCTGCTCGCCTACGATCACCAAGGTTTTGGCGCGGACCTCCATTAGCCGGGAACGCACGTCGAACTTCGCCACCGCGTCCATGACTTGGAGCAGGGCTTTCTTGTTGAGCCCAGCCGCCGCCAACTTTCTGGCAGGTAGCAGCCGAATCGTCATTCGCTGGGCCGCCATAACAGCTCGCGGCGGATTCACCTGGCCAGCGATCAGCACCAGGTGAGAGACCGCGTCCGGCGCGCGCAACGCAGCCTCCAACGCCACCATTGCGCCCAACGAGAGACCGCACAGGGCGACCGGGCCAGCAGTGAACTGGGGAATCAGCGAAAGCACGTCGTCCGCTGCCGCACCGACGTCGAACGGGGCCGGTTGATCCGGGCGCAGGCCGTGCAACCAGGGAGCGTGAGCCCGAATACCCGCCGGGAGTGCGGTCACCTGATCTTGCCAAGCTTGAGGGGTCTGGCCGAGCCCGTGAAGAAAGAACAGCACCGTCATGGTGCTGATCCTCCCATCCCGCATTGCGATTGGGCTTTGTTACGACCGAGTCGGACGCGTGGCACTATTAGCCGCGTCGGGAGGGGCAAATGGCGGTGGAACAGCGCATGGGTCTGAGCACCCAACTCACCAGGTTCGTGGTGGTCGGTGTCGTGTCGGCTGTCGTGGATCTGGGGCTGCTGATGGTGCTCATGCAGTTTGGTTTGGAGCACACCCCAGCAAAGGCGCTGTCATTCGTAGCAGGGACGCTCACTGCGTATTCGATTAACCGGGTGTGGACGTTCCAAGCCGATCACTCAGCCAAACGGCTCGCAGCTGTCGTAGCGCTCTACGCTCTCACGTTCGTCCTGCAGGTAGGACTGTTTGCGTTGGCCTACCCACCGCTCGAGGCGACGTGGGGCGTCCTGACCGCACAAGTGGTGGGTTTCGTGATTGCCCAAGGGGTAGCTACGACCGTGAACTTCATTGTTCAGCGGACGATCATCTTCGCCCGCTGAACAACACGATCAAAGGAGTTCCGCCTCCAGCGGTTCGACCAGAAGGCCAGAAGACGTGGGGGAGTCGCTCGGTTCCACCCGGAACACCTTCTTGCCAGCGACTTCGGTTATCACCTTGTGAAGCTTGCCGTTCAGAAGGTGGACGCCGGCGCCGTCCTGCGCCGCGTACCCACCGGGCAGCGCGCCGCTCGCAACCGCGTCGGTGTAGACAGCTTGGCGGCCGTCCTCGTTGTCGAAGTGGCAGCAGAAGCTTCCGGTGGCTAGCCCGAGGCCGTTACGGTAAGGCCTGAAATCGCCGAACGAATCGGTGACGCAGCCCTCGAACCAGGCGTTACCGCCAGCGGCCACGCCAGCCATGACGACATCGCCGGTTGCGTAGCGCCGGTGCAGTGCCTTATCGACGCCGTGGGCTTCCCACAAGGCCATCATGTTCACTGTGAGCCCGTTCCCCACCAGCACGAGGTCAGCTTCCTGAATGCGTCGCACTGCGTTCGCCGCATCTTCCCACAGAGTCAGGACCATCGGTCGGACGCCGAGGGTGCCATATGCATTCAGGAACCGGTTGATGTAGAGCGGGTCATCGCCCGATGCCGTGGGCACGAAGCACACCATTGGGCTCGTTTTACCCGTCAACTCCACGAGGTATCGATCAAAATTCGTTGGGGCACCAAGAGGAGACATCGAGAATCCGCCTCCGCCCATAGCCACGATGTGAGCAGTCATGGACTCATCTTGGCACGGATCGGCGTCTCAGCGTTGCTCGAAGGCTCATCGCAGACCGATAGGCTCAGATCTTGTGATTAGCGACCGCATCATCGGCGTCATCGGTGGGGGCCAGCTGGCCCGGATGATGTATTCAGCATCGATCCCACTGGGTCTCACCGTGCGCCTTCTCGCCGAGGCAGCTGACTCGTCTGCCGCTCAAGTGGTTCGTGACACCATGGTGGGCGATTACACCGATCCCCAGGTCGTGAAGGCGTTCGCCGCTGGCTGCGATGTCATCACATTCGATCACGAACACGTCCCAACCGACTTGTTGCACGAGCTGGAGGCGTCCGGAACAGCCGTGCGTCCGGGTCCTGATGCGTTGATCCACGCCCAAGACAAGGCGGTAATGCGCGCGCGGATGACCGAGTTAGGAATTCCCTGCCCGGTGTGGCGGGTTTGCAGGACGGTTGACGAGTTGGTGCGGTTCGGCGATGAGATCGGCTGGCCGATTATCGCCAAAACGTCTCGTGGCGGGTACGACGGCAAGGGTGTTTGGAAAGTGGACGCCGCCAGCGAGGCGGGCGTTCCGTTCAGCGAGTTGCGTCCTGACCTGGTGATCGTGGCGGAGGAGTACATCCCGTTCGTCCGGGAGTTGTCGGCACTCGTCGTTCGTGGGACGGACGGCCTGGCTCGGGCATACCCGATCAGCGAGACGGTGCAGCGCGACAGCATTTGCCACGAAACCACCACCCCCGCCCCTGGTTTGCCGAATGAGGTGGCCGACCGATTGGCACGGCACGCGCTCCTCATCGCCGAAGAACTCGGGGTCGTTGGTTTGCTGGCCGTCGAATTGATGGAGTGTCCGGACGGCCGCGCTGTTGTTAACGAACTAGCCATGCGCCCCCACAACACCGGGCATTGGACGATCGAAGGCGCTGTCACTTCGCAGTTCGAGAATCACCTCCGTGCTGTGGCAGGCCTGCCGTTGGGTGACACGTCGATCCGCGATGCTGCGGTTTGCATGTCCAATGTGCTCGGGGGCCCGCGTTCCGATCTGGTGGGCGCGTTGGGGGTGGTGTGCGCAGAGAACGCGCGAGCCCGCGTCCATCTCTACGGCAAAGAGGTCAAGCCAGGACGTAAGGTGGGTCACGTCACAGTTTGCGGATCCGACGCAGAATCCGTTCAGCGCGAAGCGAGGCTCGCGTCTGACTATCTGGAAGGACGACGATGAGCGAGCAACCGCTGGTGGGGATCGTTATGGGATCCGACTCCGACTGGCCAGTGATGGCTGCCGCGGCGGAGGCGCTGACCGAGTTCGGGGTTCCCTACGAGGCCGATGTGGTGTCGGCGCACCGGATGCCAGAAGACATGGTCAGATACGGACGTTCCGCCAGCGCTCGGGGGCTGCGGGTCATTATCGCTGGGGCAGGGGGAGCCGCCCACCTACCGGGCATGCTTGCTTCGCTCACCCCACTCCCCGTTGTTGGGGTGCCCGTGCCGTTGAAACATCTGGACGGCATGGATTCACTGCTGTCCATCGTGCAGATGCCAGCGGGGGTTCCGGTGGCCACAGTTTCGATCGGCGGTGCCCGGAACGCGGGATTGCTGGCGATCAGGATTCTGTCCGTTTCGGATCCGTCGTTGCTTGAAAAGATGGCCAGTTTCCAATCTGAGTTGCGTGACGCCGCGCTCGCCAAAGGAGCACGGGTTCGCGCAGACGGAGGATCCGGCGCGATTTAGCGGCGCGCCTGGTGGGCATGTTTGCGGCGCACTCGCATACTTGAGGCACCATGAGTGCGACCCAGGCGACCGTTGTCCGTACGCCCCAAGACAGGGCAAGCCGCATCGCATTTCGACGTGGCCTCACGCTGCTCTTCATGACACTGTTCTTGCCTGGGTCGGCTCAACTCGCAGTCGGGGGACGCGGCGTCGGCAAGTTCGCGCTCCGGGTGTGGGGAGTAGTCGTTGCCCTCTTAGCGGGTTTCGTCCTGTTGTTCGTCGTGCGCCGGAACTGGGCTATCGGGTTGTACGCAAACGCTTGGGTTCAGTGGACGTTGGCCGCATTCTTCCTCGCGGCGGGTTTGGGCTGGGCATTGCTGTTGTTGGACGCTTGGAGGCTCAGCCAACCAAAGATCATGGGAAGCCCGCGACGCTGGTGGATGTCTTTGGTGTCGATCGTGCTTGTGTTCGCGGTGGGTTTCGGCGGCTTCCAGGCGTCGGCCGCGTCGCGTTCCCAAGCCATGCTGTTCGGATCAGTATTTGCTGGCGGTGGGGTGACCAAGGCGCACAAGGGCCGGATCAACGTCCTTCTCATCGGGGCGGACGCTGACTCGTCTCGCGAGGGGATCCGCACCGACACGATCATGCTGGCCAGTATCAGCGCCAAGACCGGGCGCACGGTCTTGTTTAGCCTGCCTCGCAACCTGCAAGGGGTGAAGTTCCCAGCGTCCTCGCCGTTGCGCCAGATGTACCCTGAGGGTTACAGGTGCAAAGACGAGTCGTGCCTGCTGAACGCGGTGTATCAACTCGGTGAGGAGAACGCAGACAAGTTCACCGGTATAGAGGATCCCGGCCTGCAGGCACTGAAGGATGCGGTTTCAGAGACTCTTGGGCTGCCGATCAACTACTACGCCATGATTGACCTGCGGGGTTTTGAGAAGCTGATCGACGCCGTCGGCGGTATCAGGCTAGACATCGCGCGTCCTGTGCCCATCGGGGGTGGCACAACGAGGGTCTCTGGATACATTCAACCCGGCAAGAACGTGCACCTAGACGGACGGAACGCCTTGTGGTTTGCGCGTTCGCGACATAAGTCCAGCGACTATGAGCGCATGGCCAGGCAAAAGTGCGTGATAAACGCCATGGTGAAGCAACTGAACCCAGTGACTGTGCTCACCAATTTCAACCAGTTGGCGTCGGCTTCGAAGCAGATCGTCCGCACAGACGTGCCGAGTTCGGAGTTGGGTGTGCTCACGGAACTAGCCGAAAAAGGACGCCACCTTCCACTGGCGAGCATTTCTTTTGCGCCACCACTAATCAAACCCGCCTGGCCTGACTTCAACCAGATCCAGGCGTTGGTCGTAGAGGCGATCAAGAAATCAGAACAATTGGACCGTGAGGCACGCGCCGCGGGAACCCCGTCTCCCTCGTCCGAGCCGACCGCATCCGCCGAGCCCAAGAAGCCAAAGAAAGCGGTAGTCGCCAAGACTGCGCCGAAGGTCACAACGGAAGTCGACCAAACCAGACAGACTGACGACCTTTCAGATATTTGCGGCGTCTCTAGCTAGTCCTCTAGCGGGCCCGCACCCATAATCGTCCACAACTCGGCGCCAATGGCGTCCAGCAGTTGGCGTCCCTTGGGGAAGCTCTCGACGCGGCACATCATTGTGGCGACGTAGTCGCGTTCCTGGCCGATAACCCGGCCAATCGAGTTGACCGCCCACAAGCCGTCGCTGGATTTGAACTCCACCCAGCCGTTCTTCATCTCTGCCTTCACCCGACCGGTGACGCTGGCATCCGTCGTCGGTTGACCGACACCCCAGCGCTGAGAGGAGACGACCCTGCTCATAAGGTCGAGAAGGTAAAGCCTGTCCTCGACGTGGAGCGCCTCGGTTCCATTGACGAGCTGATCGACCAACTTGCGCTGATCGTCCGGGGTGGTCCACGTCCACGACCAGAAGTCATTGGACGGATCGCTGTGGGTCGTTGTCATGCCCAGCTCTTGCGCCAACCGGTCATAGGAAGGACGCTCGCCCGCGTAAACCCAAAGCGCGTCGGCGGAATCGTTGTCAGACACTGTGATCGCCTTGCTGGCTCGGGTGTAGTTCTCGTAAGAGAACGGCTCCCCAGTTTCGCGGGCGTGACGCAGCGCCATGGCGACGATCATGACTTTCGCGATCGACGCGCTTTGGGAAGCGTACGTGCCCTGAAAGTCCCACTCGGAACCCGTCCGAAGGTCACGTACGCAGATGCCCAGCTTGTCTGTGGTTTGGGCAAACGCCTGCGCTACCTGGGCGAGTTGTGAGCGGATCGGGCCAGTTGGACGCTCGGTGGGTCTGGTGATGACGATGGGGGGTTGGGCGCATCCAGCGAGGACGGAGGCACCCGCTCCAAGAAGAATCGCGCGTCTAGAAACGCTTTGTCGGCTCATCCCGTACTCCCCACAGATACGATTCCTTGGAACTAGTGACTGCCCCCTGGATCATCATGGCAGACCAGGCCGGACGGGAAGGACCACACATGAGCAGCGAAACCCAATGGCCAGGGATCAGTGTTGTGATGCCCGTGCTCAATGAGGAGCGACACCTTGGCGCAGCGGTCGAGCACGTGCTGGCGCAGGGCTACCCAGGTGCCATGGAACTTGTGATGGCCGTGGGCCCGAGCGCCGACCGCACCCGCGAGGTCGCGGCGGAACTCGCGTCGAGCCACGAGCAGGTGGTGATCATCGACAACCCGGCCGGTCACACTCCGGCCGGGCTGAACCTGGCGATTGCAGCCAGCAGGTACGACATCGTCGTCCGGGTGGACGCCCACGGGGAGCTTGCACCCGGCTATTTAGAAGTCGTGGTTGAGACCTTGCGTGCCACAAATGCCGCCAACGTTGGGGGATTGATGGACGCCCAGGGCACCACCCCGTTCGAGAACGCGGTGGCCGCCGCCTACAATTCTCCGTTTGGGCTAGGGGGGAACGCGTTTCACTTGGAATCCACCCCGGAAGGTCCTGCAGAGAGCGTGTTTCTTGGGGCGTTCCGCAAGGACGCCTTGCTTGCGGTGGGCGGTTTCGACGAAACCCTTCACAGGGCCCAGGATTGGGATCTCAACTATCGACTTCGCCAGGCGGGGGAAGTGGTTTGGTTCACCCCTAAATTGCGGGTCACCTATCGTCCGCGGTCGTCCATTCGCGCGTTGGCAAGGCAATTCTTCTCGACTGGCCAGTGGCGCAGAGAGGTCATCGAACGGGATCCCGGCACAGTCCGGATGCGATATCTGGTGCCGCCCGCCGCAGTGGTCGGGCTCACGGTTGGAAAGTCGGTAGGGCTTGCTGGATGCGTCACACGCAATCGGTGGTTGTTGACCGGCTGGTTGGCCCCCGTGATTTACCTGTTGTTCTTGGCTGGGGCATCCGCGACGATGCGAGGCAGGTTGGAAGCTCCCGCTCGCGCGTGGCTGCCCGTGGTGTTAACCGTGATGCACATGTCGTGGGGTTTGGGATTCCTTGTTGGTTTGCCCAGCGGGACGAGACGTCGAAGCTAGCCCGAACCCTGTGGCTTGGAAGGTAGTCGGAGACTCAAACGGTGAGCTTCTTCCTGAGTTGAGCGATCGTTTTCTTGTCTACTCCGCACGCCAGGGCGTACTTCTCGTAAGACCCGTAACTAGCCTTCATCTGGTTTAACGCCGCCGTCATGTAGTCGCTGCGAACACCGTTGCCGTAGTACTTGTTCGACTTCAGGAATTCGGCCATGATGTCGGCGCTGCTGGCGCCGAGGAGCCCCTGGATGACGGCGGCTACCCACCCGGTTCGGTCCCAGCCACGCTTGCACTGGAAGACGATGGGCTTGTTTCCGGAGGCGATTAGTTTCAAAACCTTGCCAACACTCTTGCGGTTCTTTTCGTTTGTGACGTACTGCCGGTACATCTGCTGCTTCTCAGCCAGGGTCTTGGAGCTGGGGTTCTTGATGTTGTATTGGACGCTTTCGACGCCACTTACACTTGCGGTCTTTGATGGCGAGATCCGAACCAAGGTTGTGATTCCAATGGTCGCGACGATGTGCTTGTCCATATCGGTGGCGGACTCCAGCGAGTTGGAGCGGTAGACCACTCCGCGTTTCATGGTCCCGCCAGACACTTTGATGCCCGAACCCTCGCCCGCGACATCCCTGAAGTTAGGGGCACCCTTCAAACGGACCGTCTTAGTTTTAGCAACAACCTTGGTGCCGTCTTTCGTCGAGTGCCAAATGCGTCCTTTCGCGAACTTTTGGGTCGTGGAACTGTACTTTTTGGAGACCGACTCAAGCCCGACCGGTAAGCCCAGGGTGGACGCTCCTCCAGCCTTGTCGTACGCGGCTTTTACCTTGCCTTTGACGAAGCTGGCGCCCTGAGCGCTGCTGTAGTACATGTCGCCTTTGGTGAAAGACTGTTTGATTCCACCCGTCACCTTTTTGACGGCAGACGAAGGTGTGCCGATCTTTGACTTGTTTGCTTCGTATAGACCTAGCAACTCACGGGGTACGTCGTATTTACCATAAACCTTGGCTTGAGCATTTGGGCTAGAGACGAAGGCGGTGGCCGCAGCGCCTGCTACTCCGATAATCAAGGAACGACGGTTAAGCATGAGAACCCCTCGCTATCCAATGGCGAACACATCAAATACAGCGTGCTTTTGAGTCACGCTATCTGGGCGCCGCCAGATTGTCACCGGGTTTTCTTAGACGATGAGCATCTCGCGTAACTGTTTGATGGTGGCAGAGTCGACTCCGCACGCCCGAACGTAGCTCTCGTACGTTCCGTAGCTGCTCTTCAGCTGGGAAACCCCGGCGTCCAGGTACTCTCGGCGTACACCGTTGCCGTAGTAGCTATTGGATTTCAGGAATTCGGCCATGATGTCGGACGAGCTGGCGCCGAGCAGCCCCTGGATGACGGCCGCCACCCATCCGGTGCGGTCCCAGCCACGCTTGCACTGGAAGACGATGGGGTTTCCTTTGGCGATCAGCTTCAAAACCTTCCCCACGCTCGTCCGGTTTGAAGAACTGGTGACGTACTGCCGGTACATCCGCTGCTTCTCAGCCAAGGTCTTGGAGCTTGGGTTCTTGATGTTGTAGCGGACGCTCGCCACCCCGCTGATGGACGCTGATTTGGACGGGGAGACTCGGACCATCGTCGATATCCCCAGGGTTTGGACGATGAACTTGTCCATGCTGTTGGCGGACTCCAACTTGTTGGAGCGGTAGACCACACCGCGTTTCATGTTGCCGCCAGACACCTTGATGCCTGATCCTTCGCCAGCGACGTCCCGGAAATTTTTGCACCCTTTCATGCGCACGGTATGAGCGTTTGTGACTACCTTGGTGCCGTGCTTGGACGAGTACCAGATGCGTCCTTTTGCGAACTCCTGAGTGGTGGAGCTGTACTTGCTTGATGTCAATTCCAGGCCCACAGGAAGCCCCAACGTGGACAACCCGGCGTTGTCGTAGGCGGTTTTGATCTTTCCTGTGACGAAGCTGGCACCCTGAGCGCTGCTGTAGTACATGTCGCCTTTGGTGAAAGATTGTTTGATTCCGCCGGTCACGGCTTTAGCGTTGGACGTCGGCGCCCCGATTTTCGACTTGTTCGCCTCGTACAGGCCAAGAAGTTCGTCACCGACGTCGTAGGTAGCAGCCGTAGCTGTGGGGGTGGAAACGAAGATGGCGGCTGCCGCACCTGCGGCTCCGGTAATCAAAGAACGACGGTTGAGCATGAAATCCCTCGCTATGCAATGTCGAACACATCGAATGCAGCTTGCTTTTCGGTCACGCTATCTCGAACAGACACGCGTTAGCGTCCGCATCCCAATTCTTGGCCTAATCGTTGCTGGAAAACCCCGCGAGCGGTGGAGTCACTAGACGAGCAGGGTGAATCCAGTCGCACCTAAGCCAGCAGTCGTGCTCGCTCTGTAGCGGCGATTCCGGTTGCTTGGTCAGCGGTTCCCTCTACTAGCACGAGCGACCCGCCGCCGAGGATGACCCTGATCAGAGCGGAAACCGAATCCCAGGCGTCCTTGGGCACCGAGGCGACCCGGGAGTCGATCGGCGCCAGCGACGTTAACTCGCCGAAGTTGAATTGGTTTTCGTCATCTATCCACGCCTTGGCGTCTACGGTTGTTGGCACCCTCACGTGGGCATCTGGCTGAGCGAGGGCTTCTGTCGAGAAGTCGAGCACGTCGGAACCCAAATCAACCAAGGGCAGTCCCCATGGATGCAGCGAGCAGGCAATCGTCTGCCACGAGACGGGTTGTGGGTGATCTGGTCCGATTACCGCCAAATCGGCTGCAGTAGCTTGCTCCCTGGCTGTCACGCGGGCGCACAGTCCGCGTTGCCACAACGCAAATGGCCAGATCAGGCTCATCCAATGAGCCGGACGTTCAACAAGAACCGGTAGCGACACCACCGATTCGCCGTCGACACCAATGTCTTCTAGGAGGTTGGCCGTTTTGTCCACCCAGTTAGCGAAACTGGTAACTGACAGCTCGGTACGCTCCCCACCAGCCGGACGGTAATGAGTCACCAACGGCTGACCTCCACGGGAGCGAGAAGCAAGCGACATGATTTCGACGATAGAGCGATCCACGGCGCCATCGTAGAGGCCCACTAGCATTACGGCATGCGCTACATCGTGATCATGGCTGGCGGAGCTGGCACCAGGCTGTGGCCACTATCGCGTCAGGGAACGCCAAAGCAGTTGCTTCCGCTGGTGGGAGGCAAAAGCTTGCTGCGGCTGTCTTTCGATCGAGCATTAGCTGTCGTGCCACCCGAACGGATCATGGTGGTCACGGGGGCGGCTTACGCCAGTGAGGTGCGGGACGAACTGCCGGAGATGCCTCCTGCGAACCTGCTAGGAGAACCGGTAGGTCGGGACTCGCTGGGTGCCGTGTCATGGCCTGCCGCCGTGTTGGCTGAGCTGGATCCCGATGCGGTCATTGCGCAACTGACAGCAGATCACATCATTGAGCCTCTCGACGCATTCGTAACCAGCCTGAAAACGGCATTTGAAGTCGCAGAAGCGATGCCGGACACTTTGGTCACCCTCGGAGTTGTGCCAACCTCACCCCACACGGGTTACGGCTATCTGCACAAGGGGGATCCGATCTCTGGGTTCCCGGAGGTCTGTCGGGTCTCCGAGTTCCGAGAGAAACCCGACCTTCCAACAGCTCAGCGGTATCTCTCGTCGGGCGACTACTGGTGGAATTCTGGGATGTTTGTGTGGCGGGCCGCCACCTTGTTGAGTCAGGTGGCCCAACTGGTACCCGATATGCACGCAGGAGTGCTTGAGTTGGCGCGCAATCCGGGTTCGGTAGCAGACGTCTTCCCGCTGCTACCCAAAGCATCGGTCGACTTCGCAATCATGGAACCTGTCTCACGCGGGCAGGGCTCCGCCAGAATCGCCGCAGTCGCATTGCCGGTCAGTTGGAGGGATGTGGGCGGTTTCGACAGCCTGGCGGAGGCGCTGCCAACCGATGCCAGCGGAAACGTCGTTGAAGGGCAAGCGGTTGTGTCAGACGCCGACGGTAACCTGATTTACAACACTGACGGCGATGGACACGTTGTGGCGGTGTTGGGGCTGTCTGGCATGGTTATTGTGCACACCCCGACAGCGACGCTAGTCACCACACGTGACCGAGCCGAGCACGTGAAAGCCCTCGTCGAGACGATAAGGGCCGAGGTCGGCCCACAATTCACCTAGGAGACCCCTTTGGTTGAGAATCTCAAGCGCTTTCGTGAGCCGCTAGCGATCATTGTCATGCTGGCGATGATCGCGACCATGGTCATAAGCGTCGTTCGCCTTTCGATTGAGGTGACAGCAGAAGACGCACCGGTGCCGGCTGCGTTCCAAGACATCGCCAACTCGTCGATGAACCTCACGTTGGTGGTGCTCCTCACCGGCCTAGTGCTGACCTGCTTGTTCATCACCCCGCGCACCCGACACGCGGTGATGCTGACATTCTGGGCAGCGACGGTAGTCACGGTCGGCGCTCTTCTCACTTTGATTGCGGCAGCCATCGGGCTCAGCGCCTCGTCGGGGGTGCTTGGAGTGGTGTTGGAGTTCTTGGGAGGCCTTCTTGACGTCGCCATCAAAGCGACCGCTGCCGGATCCCTGTGGCTCATCTGGAAGGCCGCCAAGGCAGGACGCTTCGCCCCTCCAGTGTCGGAACCCGAGCCTGAGATTGTTGCTGGCCCGCTCGCTACCCCCGAGCCACCTAGCGTCCATCAAAACCCGATGTGGCTTCCCAACGAAGCATCGGGAACCGCTTGGCGGTCAGCTTCGGACGCCGCAGCGGGTAACCCTGCGTCCGGCCACGGGACGCCTGAAAACGGTTCTGGAGCGTGGTGGGGCGGTCCGATTGACGCACAAAAGGATTCCGACTGACTCTGGGCTTGACTATCGGTGAACTACAGCGATGTAATTCAACTACCACGCTGGCCGCCGATCGTCGAGGAGGAGCGATGCGCGAGTTGCAGTTGGCAGAACCTTGGGAAGATCAGGGTGTTCTCGCCTGGCAAGAGCAAGCTCTTTGTTCGCAGACCGATCCCGAGTCGTTCTTCCCTGAAAAGGGCGGATCAACCAGAGAAGCGAAGAAGGTGTGCCTGTCTTGCGAAGTTCGCAGTGAATGCCTCGAGTACGCACTGTCGAACGACGAGCGATTCGGAATTTGGGGTGGCCTCAGTGAACGTGAACGTCGCAAACTGAAGCGGCGGGCTGTCTGAGGCTAACCCTCATTCGTAATCCTCGCGATCACCGTGAGGATCGATTTGCTCTACCGGAATCCCGGTGAGGCTACTTAGTTGCTCCACGATCGTCCTAAACACCAGAATGCGCAGCCCTCGGCGGCTGGCTGCGCGTCGCTCGATCGGTCGGCGAAACACCACGACCTGTGCTGGCTGAGTGGGAGTGGCCGATGTGGCAGCAGCTAGCAGAATTCGATCGGATGCCCAAGCGGGCTGCACCGTTGGAACGTCCTCAATGCCAACGTCGATCCCGGCAAGAGCCTGCGGGCAATGATCGCTTATCCGGGTGAGCGCATCCGCAACACAACTGGTGAAAAAGGCTGAACGGGCGTCCCGAGTGACGATTGGTACGGGCGCGCCGGTGTACGGATTGGGGTTAGCCAGGCGTCCCCGAAAGCCGCGGGCGTGCCGATCTCTGCCTGCATTCACGCGTGTCACCATAACCCCATCCAGTCTGCGCGAGTAGCCTTCGGAGCGTGAAGACCCGCCGTTGCTCCAAGACCGGTTGTGCCAGGGTGGCTGTCGCGACCCTCACTTTCGTGTACAGCGACTCGATGGCTGTGGTCGGCCCGCTTGCGCTTCGGGCTGAACCAGGTACCTACGATCTGTGCGCAGCGCACAGTTCCGCTCTGAGCACTCCGCGGGGATGGGAGCTAGTTCGGTTACCGTTGGACGAGGAGACGCCCGGTCACTCCAGCGACGATCTGATGGCACTCGCCGAAGCTGTGCGCGAGGTGGGTTTCGGCTTGAGGGATCCAGCCCGCCCGCAAGTAACGCCGCCCTCGTCCGTCGGAAGACGCAAAGGTCACCTGAGCGTGGTAGCAGATCTTCCGTAGCGGGAAGCTAGGCTGGCCCGGTGATCGACTCTGCCATCTTCAAGGCCAACGACATTCGGGGTGTAGTTGTTGGGCCGCAAGCCCAATGGGATGCCGATGGCGCAGCAGTGCTTGGGGCGTCCTTCGTTCACGTTTTGGGGCTATCGGGATGCGAATTCGTACTCGGCCACGACATGCGATTGAGTTCTGAAGATTTCTCGGCCGCTTTCTGCGCTGGCGCAAGATCGCAGGGTGCGCACGTGATCGAGTTGGGGCTTACCAGCACCGACGAGTTGTGGTTCGCTTCCGGGCGCTTGTCGGTTCCCGGCGTCCAGTTCACCGCCTCTCACAACCCAGGCGAGTACAACGGCGTCAAGTTCTGTCTGTCAGAGGCGGCCCCGATCACGCCCGCGCTGCTGGCAAAGATCCGTGATCTTGCACTTGCAGGTGGACCCGCGCCAAGTGACGTGGTTGGCAGCAGTCGCAGCCTCGATGTCCTCCCCGACTACGCTGAGTACATTCGGGGGCTGGTTGATTTGGACGGGCTTCGTCGGCTCAAAATCGTCGTCGACGCTGGCAACGGGATGGCAGGGCTGACGGTGCCAGAGGTTTTCGCACCGCTGGACCTGGACGTCGTTGCCCTCCATTTCGACCTTGACGGCACGTTCCCGAACCACCCACCCAACCCCCTCGATCCGGCTAACCTCGCCGATGCCAGCAGGAAGGTCGTGGAAGCTGGGGCAGACCTTGGCTTGGTGTTCGATGGGGATGCCGACCGCTGCGTCCTGATCGACGAGCGCGGGGTTCCGGTCGCACCATCGGTGGTGACCGCCATGATCGCTTTGTCCGAGTTGAGAAGGCACCCTGCAGCCACCATCGTTGTGAACACACTCACTTCCAGGTTGGTCCACGAGGCTGTGGAACAAGCGGGTGGGACGGTGGTGGTCACCCGGGTGGGCCACACGTTCGTGAAGGCGGCGATGCTCGCACACGACGCGGTTTTCGGTGGAGAACATTCCGCTCACTACTACTTTCGTGACTTCTGGTTCGCAGACACCGGAATTCTTGCCGCTTTGATGGCGATCGCTGCACTCGGCCGAACGTCCCGTCCGCTTTCTGAACTCATTTCGTCCTTCGGGGAGTATCCGGTTTCGGGTGAAATCAACAGCGAAGTAACCGACGTGCCGGCCGTGCTCGAAAACGTCGCCTTGGCGTTCGCAAGCCGGGGGAGCATCGACCACTCGGACGGGGTGACCGTGTCGGCTTCCGACTGGTGGTTGAACGTCCGGCCGTCCAATACCGAGCCCCTGGTGAGATTGAACGTCGAGGCTCGAACTCAAGACACGATGGCAGCCCTGCGGGACGAAGCCCTCGAGTTGATTCGTGGAAAGGGATAACCATGTCAGATCTGATCACGGCCGTTTTGGACCTATTGGTGTGCCCAGCATGCCGCGCACGTCTCACCTGGGCGTACGAGGCGTCCGAGTTGGTCTGCACGTCTCCTGAGTGCGGTCTGGCCTACCCCGTTCGCGAAGGAATCCCCGTTCTCGTGGTTGACGAGGCGAGGCGGCCGTGATCCGTTTCAACGACGCGGCATTGGACGACCCGGACGCTCTCGCTGCGGCTGATCACGTCCTCCGGCCGCTGGCGGAAGCTGGCGCTCGGCTGCGCCGGGACGCCGGGGCGGCGCTGGAACAACTCGCGCAAGCTACTTCGGACGATCGTCCCCGTGCGGTGGTCGCTGTGGGCCCAGAGGCTCGCCTGCTGCGAGCAATGCTGGAACTGTCCTGCCCAGTTCCGTTCGTTGCGTGGTCCCACCCCGGGCTGCCAGCTTGGGTTGGCCCCCTCGACTTGGTGGTTGTGCTGGGCGGGCCAGACGGGCTGGTGGCCGCCCGTGAGGCGTTACGTCGGGGTTCAAGGCTGGTCGTGGTTGCACCCGGCGACTCCTTGTTGGCTTCCCAGACCGAATCTCGTTCGACCACCCTGCTCCCGGCGGAAACCGGTGATCCGCTGGCCGGAGCGATTGTGGCGCTGATGGCGCTGCGGCGGTTCGGGCTCGGGCCAGAAATAGATCACGACGCGGTAGCTGACGCGATGGACGCGGTGGCCACCCAATGCTCGTACGCTCACAACTTGGCCCGGAACCCAGCTAAGGAATTGGCGTTGGAGCTGGCGGATTCCGAACCGTTGGTTTGGGGCGG
Organism: uncultured Propionibacteriaceae bacterium; assembly: GCA_964391475.1. Taxonomy (GTDB): domain Bacteria; phylum Actinomycetota; class Actinomycetes; order Propionibacteriales; family Propionibacteriaceae; genus Propioniciclava. The sequence goes on from CAYMMF010000015.1 coordinate 22,625, forward strand.
ATCAGTGCTCGCGGCAAGGGCGTCCCGCAGGATCGTTGAAGCTGTGCGCCTGGCGTCCGGTCAGGTTGCGCTGGCGGCGGACGCCGTAGACCTCGCCCCGATCCTGCTGGCTGTACAACCCCGGGATCCGTTCGAGGACCCGTTCGAAGCTGGGTTTGCGTCTCGCCGGCTGAGCCTGCTGATTGTGGACGATGGGCTGGAGAGCGAAGCAGCCTCTGCCGATCGGATAACACTTCAGAGCAACGCCTCGTACTCCGGGGTGCGGGTCAGCACACTGGAACACACTTCAGGATCAGCTATGGAACGGTACGTGACTGTTCTACAGCGCGGTCGCTTTGCAGCCGCATATCTGCAACTGGGGTTATCGTGAATCCGAAAAGCTAGGGAGAGATCATGAAGGTACTTGTTCTCAACGGCCCCAATCTCGGACGGCTGGGCAAACGCGAGCCAGAGGTCTATGGTTCGATCACTTTCGAGCAGCTCGCTCAGCACATCGTCGGCAGCGGAGAGGGGCTTGGGCTCGACGTGGAGGTGAGGCAGACCGACCACGAGGGCGAGATGATCAGCTGGCTCCACGAGGCTGCTGACGCCGAAATCCCGGTCGTTCTCAACCCTGCGGCCTGGACTCACTATTCGATTGCGATCGCGGACGCCGTCGCGCAGATTCCGCTGGTCATCGAGGTTCACATCAGCAATGTTCACGCGCGAGAAGAGTTCAGACGCCATTCGGTGGTCAGCGAATTCTGCACCGGCACCATCGTCGGGCTTGGGCTCGGCGGGTACGACCTCGCGCTCGCGCACATCGCAGCGACTTCCATGTGACTTGCTCTTTTGGGCTAGTCGGAATCGTGAGCGAACTGCACACTTTCCACCCCGTCGAGCTCGGAGAGCTCAGCCAGCAACTGCGGGAAGTCGCGGCCACCCGACAGGTACAACGTCACATCCACCCCGCGCCAAGTCCCGCGGGTAATAGGCCGCGTGGCAGTGACCTGCGTCTCGAACTTGTGGTTGCTGGCCGCTAGCAGGACTTCACGAAGCACACCCCGCCCGTCCTCGTACACCAAGTCGATGGCGTGGGTG
>CAYMMF010000016.1:0-23215 GCA_964391475.1 uncultured Propionibacteriaceae bacterium
CAAGTCACTACGCCACGCCGATTCCCCAAACCCCACCACACCACGGGACTCTCCTGTCTTCCCTTGGTCTGCGGTGGCCAGCTATTCATAACTCATCTCGAACTTGCAGCGTTGCTTCCACTTAGTCAAGTCCGATTTCGGGGTTGCCACGCCCGACGGGGTCACAAATCCAGACGCCAGTGTCGTTGAGTTCCCCTATGACTTCCGACAGACCATGGCGACCTCGGGGCAGCGACTAAAGGACGTTATCGACACCGTAAGGGGGAACCGACGGGTGATCGTGTGTTTGGGACCAGTACAACTCGGGGTGATCTGCCTCGGGTCGCTGCCGGTGTGGGCGGCGATAGGGCAGCAACGGTGGGCCGCTGCTGGGATCTTCGTCTTGATCTGGTTGGCGGTGCTCGCCTTCGCGGTAGCCCCAATCGGTGGCCGTTCAACCCTTGGGTGGGTTGGTGCCGCCACCGGTTTCAGCATCGCCGCGATCACGGGGTGGGGCGAGTTTCGTTCCCGCGCCGAGTCCGGCACCCTCGGCGACCTGGCCGAGCCGGACCTGCCCGGTGTGTTGCGACCGTTGGAGATTATGGAGAGCCCACCGACCGGATTTGCCGGAGACAACGCCGCCATGGAGAGCTTCTTCTCACTGCTACAAAAGAACGTCCTCAACCGCCGCGTCTGGGCCACCAGGGAAGAACTCCGGATCGCGATCGTGGTCTGGATCGAGCGCACCTACCACCGCCAGCGCAGACAAGACCGCCTCGGCCGCTTGACCCCTATCGAATTCGAGACAATCATGACCACACCAGCCGATCAGGCTGCGTGACTAATCACTGTCACCTATCCGTGCAGCAGACCCCCTGACCGGTGAGCCCCGAAGCCCTGAGGAATCCGTCACCTTGGCCAAGCAAGCGTTCAACCAGCTCAGTAGAGCCCTCACCGCTGGCGCTAGCGCGCTCGAGATCGCCCAAGAGGCCCTGAATGGCCAAGGCTACGAACCGGCCAACACCCAATGAACGCCCAAAGGCGACTGCCATGTCTGGTTGACCAGCAGGGACGGTAAGGACTTGCTACTAGAACTGGACTCACTGCCCGAGAATGAGAGCCGCCCGAAGTCGTGTCGTCTCGGCTGACTAGAACCCTCTGGGAGGGAAGCGCGAGTTCCTACCGAGCCTAAGGCTAGCCACTACTCGATTCGTTATTGCAAAACGTCACACTATCTGTGACGATTGACATTATGACTCAACTGAGTGCTGGGCGGGTCCGAGCTCCCGGGCTGGCTGACTGGGCCTTGGCGCATGGCCGTGGGTCACTCACAAGCACCGAGATCTCCGAGCTGTTGGGCATCAAGGAGAATCAGGTTCGACAACGACTGCACGCGCCCTCCCGTCGAGGCGAATGGGTGCAGCCAACCAGAGGCCTGTGGGTTCCAGTCCCACCGGAGTACCGCACCTGGGGCGCCCCACCAGGTATCGAGATCGTGGACCAGATGATGCATCACCGCGGTGTCCACTACTACGTCGGTTGGCTCAGCGCCGCCGCCCTACATGGCGCTTCCCATCAGGCACCCCAGGTATTCCAGGTCGCCGTCGACCGACAGGTCCGCGACCGCATCGTCGGTCGTACAAGGTTCTCCTTCGCACAACGCGACGTTGCTGGCATACCCGTGACGCTTCACCAGACACGAGACGGGGCCGCCCGAGTCTCGACCATCGCGGCCACAATGCTGGACATCGCCGACGACATGCAACGCGCCGCAGGCATCGACAACGCCGCCACCGTGATCATCGAACTCTCAGAACACGAAGCCTTCGACATTGCCTCCCTCATCCGCCTCGCCCCCAGCTTCCCAGCAGCGGCCAGCCGCCGAGCCGGGTGGATCCTCTCAGAGTTCACCGAACACGGCGACCTCACAGCCCTTCAGGAGACCGTCCAAAAGCTCGCCGGTTCACCATCCAGACTTGACCCATACTCAAATGTCGGTGGGCCCATCGACACTGACTGGATGCTGTCCCTGAACCGAGAAGTGGAACCCGAGTCATGATCCCTCCCAACGCAGTCACGGCCTGGGGAACCGATCACTCATGGCCAACACTTGAGCAAGTGGAACAGGACCTGTTGCTGTCGCGGGCGATCTGCGCCATCGCCGACCACACCTACCTCGGTCAAGAACTCGTCTTCCGCGGCGGCACAGCCCTGCACAAACTTCACCTGGAGTCCCCCTACCGATACAGCGAAGACCTCGACTATGTCCGCAAATCTGCCTCCGGCATCGGCCCCCTGACCCAGGCACTGTCCGCCCTAGGAACCGAACTCGGCTACGCAGTCAGCACCAAAGTCAGCCAACATCCCAAGGTCTACTGGTGAACACCAGCCGCCACAGGCGTACCGTTGAGGATCAAAATCGAGATCAACACCCACGAACGCTCCCCCGCCCTGCCACTCACCACGCGCATCCACCACGTTCAATCTGCCTGGTGGACTGGTGAAACCGAAGTCCTCACCTTCCAACCCACAGAACTCGTGGCCACCAAGATCAGAGCCCTCTACCAACGCTCCAAAGGACGGGACCTGTTTGACCTTTGGCTCGCCCTCGACCACCTCCAACTCCAACCCGAAGCCATCCTCGCAGCCTTTGAGCCCTACCGACCCGACGGGCTCACCGCAGCCAAAGCAGCAGCCAACCTCACCAAGAAGCTCAGCGACACCGTCTTCCGCACCGACCTCGACCCGCTCGTACCCGCATGGCCAACCGGCTACACAATCGAGTCCGCAGCCGAACTCGTCACTGAACAGTTGCTAGACCAACTCGACAACTAGCCAAACACTCACCGCATGTTCGCCGCACGAAACGTGCTCAGCGACACTTCGCAGAGCGCTACGCATTGTCAGACGCATTTCAAGGAGAGTTCAAGTCCTCTCTCGGACACCGCAGGAAGATGGCTCTGACTAGGAAATAGTCAGAGCCACCGTCATGTCCGGGGCCTTGCGCAACATATGCACAGGTCCCTGGTGGGCAGGGAGTGGGCAGCCCTGTCAGCTGAAGAAGTTGACGCTGAACTCGTCCTCCGGATGAAGCAACAGCACAGCCAGGATCTCGCGCCACACACCCGGTGCATTCCGGGAAAGCTAAAGTCGTTGGCACGAAAGAAGACGACGTCATGACGGACTGACAAGCGAGCGGGAACGTCGGCACAGCGTAGCGCGTTCGAATCAGGACTCGAGGACGGGCTTCCAGCCGTCGAACTCGAGCGCACGGTTCACCCTGTCGAGCACAAGGGATCGGACCGGTTCGTCGACCGTGAGACTCTGGCTGTAGATAACAAGTTCACGGCTCGGCGTGGCCATCACTTCGTAGCTGATGCGGTACACCTGGGACTGATCGCGGTACTCGAGCTGCGTGCGGGCCGGAAGGAACACGCTGTAACCCTCCGAAGAGGTGACCTTGTGCCGCCACGAGGATCTGAACGTCTCGGTCATGGCCGTCCTTCGAGCTGGCGGGGATTAGCGTCTCTCCATTGAAGCATTTCCGCGCCGCGAAGGTCGGTACTGAAGACGGTTCGCTCGCCCACACGCACTGCGGCAAGGTCGGATGGACTGCGGCGCAGGACCGGGGTCTACTTTGAGCCCTTCTCCAACCCTCTCGGGGACGAACCGAGTCCTGCCTTACCGGCCGATCGGCCACATCACGCGACCCTACCGATCGGCGGCCGAAGCGTTCGATTGGCCACACCAGGCCAGTTTCAGCGATGCTCGCGTAACCGGGGCCATCGTGCTGCCGGTGACGCGTGTCTACGAGCGATTGTCAGCGGTGAGCGCCACCCTTGTGACACGCGGTAAAGCCACGTCCACGGCTCTTCACCGTGAGAAGTTGTCGGCGCTTTACGTCGACTATCGAGAGGGCACCTTCATGTGCCCATCTGTGACCGCATCACGATTCCCCGTACACCGTGACCGTGCAGCGTGCTGCTCCGCCTGCTACGAAGCGACAAGCCACTGACTTTCGTAAGCTGTATTCGAAGGAATACCGGGGACATCACCCGGATCAGTGAAGGAGGAACGACTGTGAAGGCCGTTGCCATTGATGCTGATCTGCTGCGTGACATCTGCCGTCGCTACGGAATCGCGTCGCTTGAGGTGTTCGGATCCGTTGCCCAGGGTCTGGGAAGGGAGGGCAGCGATATCGACCTGCTGTACACGCTTCTCCCAGGAGCCCGTTTGGGCTGGGAAATCGATGACTTGGCAGACGAGTTGGCTGGAGTCTTCGGGCGTAAGGTCGATCTAATCGCACGTAAAGCCCTGCACCCGCTGCTTCGCGACGAAGTGCTTCGTGGAGCGCGGCCGGTGTATGCCGCAGCGTGAGGTGCTGTTACTGGCCGAGATGATCGACGCGGCCGAGGAGGCCATCCGCTTGGTGACGGGTAACGACGCACAGTCCATCGCGGCAGATCGGCAGCGTCAGGACGCCTTGCTCTGGAACTTCACGGTGATGGGCGAGGCCGTCTCTCAACTCCCGGAGTCGGTCAAAGAAGGGCACGGAATAAGCTGACGCTCCAGCAGTAACAGCATTACACCTAACCAAAGCTATTTCACGGATGGTTCAAGTCCCCTCTCGGACATCATTGGCGATGTGGTATACACCAAGGCCAAACGACATCGCATCAGCCACCTCCCCGGAGGCACGGCTCGGCTCAGATGCACTCACGAATACCCTTCGGATGTTTTGTGTCCCAGTGAAACCGGCAGCAGTGCGCTACCCCATGAGGTTATGTCGCTGGCTCGCGACCAGAACTGCTGCGCCCTCAAGCGGCCACTGGGTATCGGCATTCCTGAGCATGAAGGACGAGACCGACCGAATCCTCCCAAAGCAACGAGGCGCGCCGTGTTCTCAGGTTTTTCTTAGTAAATTCGGGTTACGAGCCGATGCGTAAAGTGACACGATTGTAACCAGAAGTCACAATCTAATCTCTTAAGTTGTGTTCGCACATCCGTTGCATTTCAAACCACTGCACTCACCCCGAAGGGTCTAAAGATGACCGCCCAGCAGTTGAGATCACGGTCCGCCAAGAGCGGCAACCGATCCTCAGTGCGGTCAGGATTAGGCAGAACACTCTATCAATTACTCGTTGCCTGGCTGGTGATCAGCCTGACGATCCCTTCCGGCTCAGCATTCGCGGCAACCGCGACCGACTCTTCTCCCACGGCAAGCCCGCCGTCACCAAGTCAACTGGGCGGCGTCTTCCAGCAGTCAAGGTCATTCTGGTCCTCGGTGCTGCCGGATGGACAAGCGCTAACATCAGCCCAGACTCCCAACACAACTCGAAACGACACCATAGAAGCCGCTGCACTTGCAGCGGCTTTTGCACAGGCAACTGCGGACTGGCGTGCGGTCGGTATCGACACTTCGAGAATCACGGTTTCGACAAGGAACCTCCCGGGTAAAACCCTCGGCTTGACCGAGGGGAACCACGTCACGATCGACGATGACGCAGCCGGCTGGGGTTGGTCACGCATGTCTTTGGTGACCGTATTGCGGCACGAAGTGGGCCACGCACTGGGGTACGGGCACTCGGCTTCCGGGCTGATGGCCGCCAGCCTGACACCGGATACGGAATACCAGGTCCCTGCCCCTACGGACCTTCCCAACCTCGTCCCGAACGACCGCCCGATCGCACTGGATGCATCGGATGAGCCCGATGAACAGTCGAGCAAGGAGAAGGAATCCTCCCCCGAGCCCACCCCAGCGCCGAAGCACGAAACTGCCCCAGCGCCCAAGGCCGAACCAGAACCAGCACCCAAGGCCGAACCAGCCCCAGCGCCCAAGGCCGAACCTGAACCAGCACCCAAGGCCGAACCAGCTCCGGAGCCGGAGACAGAATCAGAACAGGCACCCGAGTCTGAACCAACGGCTAAGTCCGAGTCGTCTGCGGAACCCGAAAAATCGAACAACACCGACGCGAAGGAACCCGACGCTGGGCAATCCTCACCCCAACATGCAGCCAATCCAGCGGCAACCGCTGGTGCCGACTCCGAAGCTGATTCACCGAAAAGCTCTGGTTCCTCGGTTTCGTCGTCCAATCCGGGCAGCGCAGCAACCGCCACGCCAGGGGTGACACTCGACACCACCAGCGTGGATTTCGGCGCGGTCCGGCCCTCGTCGGGAGCTACCCAGACGATCATCCTGACCAACAACGGCACCGACACCATCACGCTCAACGGTTCAGTGTTGGACGACCCATCGGGGGCGTTCGCGCTCGGAGCCGTCCCGGCGACCTTGGCGCCTGGCCAATCCGTGTCGGTGTCGGTGTCGGTGCAGGCGGGCCGGGCTGGCCTGCAAACCGCACGCGTGTCGTTCGGGGAGGGCCTGACGGTTGACTTGACTGCCCTACTGACCCGTTGGGCCCTGGACGGCGACACCGCGACCGCATCGGTTTCCGGCGAGGAGTTCTTCGACCACGAACTGCGCTTCGATGCGGGACTGGTCGCGCTGATCAGCCTGATCGACGCTCTCGACGTCGACCAGGCCCCCGAGGCCAGTTCGTTCGTGGTCGTCGGTGGCTCGTTAGCCGACCGGCTGGTCTTGGTCGGCCAGGCTGGCCTGCGAGCCTTGCAGGTGCTCGGCGGCGAAGGCGAAGACACCTTGGTCGGCCCAGCGCTCGACGAGGTCGTGTGGCAAGTGACCGGCCAGGGCAGCGGCACCGTGGCGGGCATCGCGTTCGACGGCTTCGAGAACCTGTTGGGCGCCGCCAACAACAACGACACCTTCGTGTTCACCCGCGACGGCCAGATCGCCGGAATCATCGACGGTGGCGCAGACGGCTACGACACCCTCGTCCTGGACGCGGCCGGACGCCCGGTCACCGCCACCAGCCACGACCCGCACTCCGGCCTGATCGAGATCGACGGCGTCCGCTATGCCTACACCGGACTTGAGCCGATCTCTATCGCCGCACCAACCAGCCTGACCGTCAACGGCACCAACGGTGACGACGCCGCCACCCTGACCGCACACGCCAGTCAAGTCGGCTGGTTCACCTTCTCCGGCAGCACCTTCGAGACCGTTGACTTCGAACTCCCATCAGTCTCGCTGCTCATCGACACCCTGGACGGCACCGACTCGGTCACCGTCGCCAACACTTTCGGGACTCTCGACTTCGGCGCCATCCCAGTCACCATCAAAGCCGAGAGCATCATCGTCGACGGCGCAATCATCACCACCACCGGGGCGCTCATCCTCGAAGCCGAGGCCATCGACAACGGCACCTCGCTGTTGGTGGTCGCCGACTACGTGACCACTGCCACCCCCAGTGCGTCCGTCCGGCTGATCAACGGCGCGTCCGTAACCGGCGGTTCGGTCACCCTCAGCGCGTCCGCCAAGACGGCCAACACACCACCCACCGAAGCACTGGTGATCTTGGTGGTCGACGCCGCGGCCTTGGTCGAGATCGCCGACGCCAGTCAGGTCCGCGCGTTGTCCGGCGCAGCGAATCTGCTCAGCGAGGTCTCGGTCACCGCGAGCAACCCGGCCACCGGAACGACCTTGATTGGCACCAGCAGCAACAACGCCGCCGCAGCCTGGTCGCAGGTGACCACCAGTTCCCAGGTGCTGATCGGATCGAGCAGTGCCGTCAACGCGTCCGGGGCGGTGTTGGCGACGGCCGACACCACGAACACCGTCACCACCAACGGGGACGCGGGCACCGCCAGCAACGGCGCCGGAATCGGCAGCACGATCCTCGACGAGACCACCCGCGCCCAGGCCGTCGGCGCCACCCTGAGCGGCTCGTCGGTGACGATAGAGGCCAGCTCGAACACCACCGCGAACACCTCGGCGACCGCGAGCGCCAACGGCGCACAGAGCAACGAGGCCGGCAGCACACCCAACGAGGCCACCGCCACCCCGGGCAGCCCGGACGGCAACGCCAACACCAGCGAAGGCAGCGTGCCCGTCGCGGCGGCAATCGCGTTCACCCTGCTGACCAGCCTCACAGAAGCCCTGCTGGACGCCGGGACCATCAGCGGCACCAGCCTCAGCGTCCTGGCCAACGCCACCCGCGCAGCATCCGCCGAGGCCAATGGCAGCACCGTCGGGGCATCCGGCAGCGGCGTCGGCGTGGCTGTCGCGGTGGCGGTGTTGAGCGCGCAGACACTTGCCCGGCTCTTGGGCGTCCTGGGTGTCACCGCCGGCTCGGTCACCGTCCAGGCGGGCAATCCGGGCAGCGACGCCCTGACCGTGTCCGCGATCTCCGGTCAGGGCACCGGCACCGGCATCGCCGGAGCGCTGGCGGTCGGGGTTGGCGTCCTGAAGGCCGACGCGAGCCTCGCACCCACTTCCAGTGTCACGACCAACGGCTCGGACGTGACGCTGGCTGCCAAGTCAAACCTCACCACCACCGTGAACGCCGCACCCGCGACCGGCGCCAATCCATCCACCGACGGCAACCTCGGCGTCGGCGCGTCCGTGGCGATCAACGTCATCGACCAGACCACCACCGCGGGCCTGGCCGATGGTTCGGTGCTGACCGGCGTCCATGACCTCACCGTGTCGGCCGACAGCATCGCTAGCCACACCACGACGGCGACCGGTGGCGCTGCGGGCGGTACGGCGGTCACACCGGTGGTGGCCATCGTCATCTCCAACGACGCCACCCGCGCCCACCTCGGCTCCGGAGCGCTGCTGAGCCTCACCGGCGCGCTCAGCCTGACCGCCACCCAGTCGGTGGTGCTGAGCACCGAAGCCAAGGGCGACGCGGTGGGCGTGAACGCAGCGATCGGCGCCGCCTTGGTGCTCGCCATCGCCAACCACGTTGTCGAAACCACGATCACCCGCAACGTCACCACCGCCGGGTTGGTGAGCCTGGCCGCAACCGGCGCCACCAGCAGCACCACCAAGGCGAACGCATCGGCGAGCGGGGCACCAGACGACAACAGCGGCTCGAAGACCCCCGATGAGCAGGCAAGCGGTCAGCGTGACCTGGGCGACGCGGTGGCCACCGGCAACGGCGCGGTCGGGTCAGCCGAGTCACCAACCACCCCACCGTCCCAGACCTCGAACGGAACCGTAGCCGCCGCCGCCGCCATCTCGATCAACATCGTCACCACGCAGTCACTGGCCACCATCAACGCCGGCGCGATCGTCAATGCGAGCCAGGTCAGCCTGGCCACCGCCAGCAACACCGACGCCCAGACGAACGCCGACGGTTCGGCCACGATAGAGCGCGGGCCACCGGCCAGCGTGGGCGCCGCAATTGCGATCACCGTCGCCAACCTCACCAACTCCTCCACCGTCGCCGGAACGGTCAACGCTCCGACCACGCTGAAGTCGCTGGTGAACACGACCCCCGACGCGAACCACTCTCTCACGGCCACCGCCACTTCCGGCGCCGGCGGCGGTGACGTGAGTGTCGCCGGCTCGTTCGCGCTCGTGATCGCAACCATCAACACCCAGGCGATCCTCGCCGCGTCCGGGCAGGTCGCAGCACTGGACGCCGAGGCGGGCTCACAGTCGGTCACCTCCGTCTCGGCGTTGCCCGGCGAGAAGACAGACACAGGCAAGAAGGCGGGCGTCGGCGCGTCCATCGCACTGGCGATCGTCAACGACGCCACCACCGCCACCCTGGCCGGATCGGTGAATCCGAGCGGGGCCGCCAATCTGGCCGCGGTCCAGTCGCACGAAGTCACCACGACCGCCCGAACCGGCGCCGCCGGAGGTGGCGTGGCAGTCGCAGCCGCCATCGCAACGGCGATCACGAACCTTGCGGTGTCCGCGACCATTGAAGCCGGCGCCACCGCCAGCCTGTTGTCGATAGACGCCAACGCGACCCAGACCGTCAGCTCCGCTGTCGTCGCCGCTGGCGATGCCAGCAACGCCACTGATGCAGCGGTCGGCGTCTCGATCGCTTTGGCATTCGCCGATCACACCGCGAGCGCCCGCACCCACCGCAACCTCAGCATCGCCGAGGCGGCCTCGTTCCAGGCCACCTCCGACTCCTCGGTGACCACCGACGCGACGGCTTCGGCCACCGGCGCCCCGGGCGAGGGCCAGCCTGGCACCGATCCCGCCGGTGTGGACGGCCAGGTCATCGCAGAACGCGATAACGCCGACCAGGTCGCCACCGACAACGGTGCCACCGGTTCAGGTGCCGCGGCGACACCGAAGGCCGAAACCTCCGACGGCAGCGTGAGCGTCGCCGCCGCGATCGCCATCACCGTGGCCACGGTGCACGCGACCGCGAGCCTGGGCGGCGGCGTGTCGGTCAGCGCCGGGAGTTACGCACTCACCGCGAATGGCAGCTCGAAAGCCACATCCGCGGCTGACGGCTCATCGGCGACCGCTGCCAGCGGTACCGCCATCGGCGCGGCGGTGGCGTTGACGGTTGCGCATCTGATCAAGGACGCCACCGTGGCAGGCAACGTCACCATCACCGGTGCCGGCCCGATCAGCCTGACCGCCGCGGGAGCAGGCACCAACACCTTCGGCGCGAAGGCCACCTCGGGTGCCGGTGGCGGCGATCTGGGAGTCGCCGGATCGTTGGCGATCAACGTGGTGATCATCTCGGTCGACGCCATGATCAACAACACCGTGACCGCCGGCGGCGCCGACGTGACCATGATCGCCTCATCAACGTCGATCACCACCACCGAAGCCCTCCCCGGCCAGGACGGCGTCTCCGGCACCAAGACCGGAGTCGGGATCTCGGTCGCACTGTCCATCGTCGACGACACGGTCCAAGCCGGCATCGGCGACGGTGCGGCCGTCAATAACGCGCACGATCTCACCATCACTGCCCACTCCAGCCACGACACCACCACCACCGCCAAGACCGGCGCCAAGGGCAACACCGCAGTCGCCCCGGCGATCGCGACCACGATCAGCAACGTCACCACCACCGCCCGGATCGGCACCGGCGGGCTCCTCACTGTCTCTGGCGACATCAGCGTGGTCGCCGAACAAGACGCCCAAGCCAAGACCGTCGCCGCCGGCGACACCGAGGGCAGCGACACCGCGGTCGGTATCGCACTGGCCCTCAGCTACGCCGAGCACACTGTGATCGCCGAGATCGCCCGGAGCCTGAACGCCGGTGGCGCCATCGTCGTCAAGGCACTCGGGTCATCGGTCGTCACCGCCGACTCGACCGCTTCGGCTGCCGGGGCACCCGGCGAGGACAGCAGCAACGCACCGACAGGCAACGTCGACTCCCAGGTCGCCGGCCAACGCGACCACGCCGACAAGGTCGCCACCGACAACGGCACCACCGGAAGCGATCCGACCAAGGCCACCCCATCAGCCGAATCGTCCTCCGGCAAGATCAGCGTCGCCGCCGCGATCGCGATCGGCCTTGGCTGGTCGACCAGCCGAGCCGCCATCCTCGGCGGGTTGACCATCACCGCCGGGGGTTCGATCACGGTCGAGTCCGGCGCCCGGACGCGAGCCGCCGCCAAGAGTGACGGCTCGGCCAAGAACTCGAACGCCGACGCGACCACCGTCGGTGTTGCAGTCGCCGTGACCTATGCAAAGAACGCCAACGAGGCAATCGTCGGGTCCGGCACGCAGATGTCGGGCAACGGCATCACCACTGTCGCCCGCACCCGGGACGGCCCCGACGCCGACACCGACCCAGACCCACACACCTTCGAAGCGACGGCAGTATCCGGCGCCAGCGGCGGCAAGACCGGAGTCGCCGGATCGCTGTCCATCGCAATCATCATCAGCACCACCACCGCCGCCCTCGATGCCGCCAGCATCGACGCGGGCGCCGGAGACGTCCTGGTCGACGCGACCTACCTGGCCAACACCATGGTCTCGGCCAAGGCAGGCGGCTTCGAAACCCCCGCCGCCAACACCGGCGTCGGCGCCTCGGTCGCCCTGTCGATCGTCGACACCGCCACCATCGCCCGGATCGCTGACGGAACCGTCCTCACCGGTGGTGACGACATCACCGTCACCGCGACCACCACCGACGCCGTGACCACCGAGGCCATCGCCGGTGGCGCAGCCAAACAGACCGCCGTCACCCCCGGCATCGCCGTCGCCGTGCACCTGGTCGTCGCCCAGGCCTTCATCGGCACCTCGTCGACCCGCATCGACAACAGCGGTGCGGTCAACGTGACCGCGACCCAGACCGCCTCGGCGACCACCAAGGCCGAGGGCGACGCCAAAGGCAACGACACCGCGGTCGGCATCGCACTGGGCCTGACTTATGCCGAGCACACCGTCCAGGCCTGGATCGCCCGTTCGGTGGTCGCGGGCAGTGGGTCCGGGCACGGCGTGAGTGTCCAAGCCCTCGGGTCTTCGACCACCGCCACCAACACCAAGGCCGGAGCTGCCGGCGCCCCCGGTGACGGCGACAACGGCGCCCCCAGCCAGGACAACGGAGTCGACACCCAGGTCGCCAACGAACGCAGCCACGCCGATGCGACCGCAGCCGCCAACGGCGCGGGCACCACCAACCCGGCCAACACCAACCCGCAGGCCCAGACCAACGGCCAGAGCGTCAAGGTCGCAGCCGCGATCGCGGTCAACCTCGCCTTCACCACCTCGCAGGCCTGGCTGGCCGACGGCCTGACCATCACCGCCAGCGGACAGATCGTCGTGCGCAGCTCCGCGCACACCGACGCAAAGGCGACCGCCGACGGCAAGGCGGTTGGCAAGGCGTCGTCCGGTGGCAGTTCTTCCGGCAGCACCGGTATCGGAGCCGCGGTCGCGCTCAACCTGGCCGACGTCACCAACACCGCCACCACCGGTGCCACCAACCACAACGGTAACGGCTTGGCCGTCGAGGCCCTGATGACCGGCGGCCTGACCAACTCCCACGATTTCGAGGCGACCACCAATTCCGGTGCGGGCAAGACGAACACCTCGATCGCCGGTTCGATCGCGATCAACATCGTGATGGTCACCACCACCGCGACCGTGCCGGCCGGGGCGAACATCGCCGCTGGCACCGGCCCGGTATCGATCGCCGCCGAGTCGTTGCGCACGCTCACGGCCGAAGCCAAGGCGGACGCCGAGGCCACCGGTTCGTCGGCCACCGGAGTGGGCGCCTCCGTGGCGATCAACGTGGCCACCCCGAACCTCACGATCGCCTTGATCGCCGATGGCGTCTCATTCAACGGCACACCGAGCAGCGTCACGGTGCGCGCCCAAGCCTCCGACACCGTCACGACCAAGGCCGTGGCGGGCGCGAAGGGCGGCACTGCGGTGGCGCCGAGCGTGGCACTGACGATCCTGCCGGAGACGACCACCAAGTCGTCGTTGGGCACCGGTGCCGGGATCACCGCGAGTGGCCCGATCACCATCTTGGCCAGCTACACCGCGACCGTGACCGCCGAGACCGATGCCAAGTCGGCCGGTGAAAGCGTGTCGGTGGGCGCCGCGATCGTGGTGAACGTGGCTCTGCCCACCACCGGCGCCGCCACCGGACGCGATCTGTCGGGTTCTTCGGTGCTGGTCGAGTCGACTTCGACGGTGAAGGTGTCCGGCGACGCCTACGCCAGCGCCGAGGGCAACACGCCCGGCGGCAAGAACGCCGACAGCGAGGCCGACGGCCAGGTGCAGAACACCTCCGCCACCCAAGGCAAGACCTCGACACTGCCGAGTACGAGCAGCCAGACCTCGAACGCCAGCTCCACCAGCACATCGCAGAGCGGTCAGGGATCGTCGGGAACCGGCGTCGCCGCCGCCATCACCTTCAACTGGGTGAGCCTCGACAACACCGCCACCGTTGCGCCCGACCGCAGCCTGACCGCGAGCTCGGGCGAGGTGGCGGTGCGCGCGCTCGCGCAGACCGACGCCACGGCCAAGGCCATCGGCCTGGCCGTCAACATGAAGTCGAACACCAATGTCGGTGCCGCGGTGGGCTTCAACTACGTCGACGTCGACAACCTCGCCACGGTCGGCGCTGGCGCCACGCTGAGCGGCGTCGGAGTCCGGGTCGAGGCGATCACCCCGGCCGGCGAACGCAACGACATCGTGGCCTGGGGCCTGGCTTCTGCCGGTGGCACGCAGAGCGACACCAGCGTGGCCGGTTCGGTCGCGGTCAACGTGGCACTGTTCACCCACCAGGCGACCATCGGCGCGGGCGCCAGGATCGTCTCCACCGGCGCGCTCACCGTCGCCGCCTCGTCCCCGATGGGTGTCCAGGCCCTCGCCTTGGCGGGCGCCTTCGGCACCGGCACCGCGGTCGGGGCCTCGGTGGCCGTCGACGTGGTCACCTTGTCGGTGAAGGCCAGTGTCGGCGACAACGCGACGATCGACGTCACCGGCGCGATGAACCTCACCGCCACCTCTGACATTGCACCGCTGGACGTGTTCGCCTCTGACATCCCGGTACTGGGCAACATCAAGATCATGAGCGTCGCGGTCGGCGCCGCGGTCTCTCAGGGTGACGTGGCGGTCGGCGGTTCGGTCGTGGTCGACGTGTTCACCGTCGACACTCTCGCGACCCTGGGCGCGAACGTCCGGGTCAACCAGAACGCCACCGGTGGGGCCGGACAGACCATCACGATTGCCGCCGACCACGACCTCGACGTGCGCAGCGGGGCTGGCGGCCTCGGCGGGGCGCTGGGCAGCGCAGGCGTCGGGGCTGGGATCGTGGTGCAGGTCGTGACCCAGAACGTGCGAGCCAGTGTGGGTGTCGGAAGTGCCGTGAAAGCGGACGGGGACATCGCGATCACCGCCACCTCAAGCGAAAAGTTCCTGGTCGTCGCCGCATCAGTGGGAGCCGCAGCGGGGACCGCGGGGGTTTCGGCGTCCATCGTCGTGGTCGTCCTGACGGTGGACACCTACGCCTACGTGCTCAGCACCCAGGCGTCGCCAACCTCGGTGCTGGCCGGTGGGAACCTCACGATCAGTGCCGTCGATGAGGCCCGCGACATCTCGCTGGCGGCCGGCGGGCTCGCCTTCGGGTCCACCGCCGGGGTCGGCGTGTCGTCGGTCGTGCTGGTCAAGACCAGCACGGTGCTCGCGTTCGTCGGGTCGCAGACCGCCACCGACGACCCCGGCGCGACCAGGGCGAACGCCACTTTGCGGGCGTGGGGCTCAGCCGGCCTGGTCGTCTCTGCGACCCAGGGCGCCGACCTGTTGTTGATCGCGATCGCCGGCGGCGGCGCGGGCACCGCAGGTGTGGCCGGTTCGGTGACCGTGAACGTGACCACCCACAACACCCGGGCACAGCTCGGCGCCGGCACCACCGTCAACCAGACCCAGGCCGGAGCCCAGCCCGGGCAGTCCGTGGCGTTGCTCGCCAAGGACACCACCGAGGTACTCGACATCGCCGGCGCGCTGGCCGTCGGTGGCACCGCAGGTGTCGGTGCCGGCGTCGACGTCCTGGTGCTGAACAAGACCACCAAGGCGCTGATCGGCGATGATTCAGCGATCAACGCCTTGGGCAACGTCACCGTGGACGCCTTGTCTTCGGAAGAGATCACCTCGATCTCCGTCGGCGCAGGGTTCGCGGGGACGGCCGCCGTCACCGTCAACGCAGGCGTCTCGGTGATCAACGTGACCACCGCGGCCCTGCTGCTGGACGGCACCGCGCTTGGCAACGGCGTCGACATCACCGCGGACGGCAGCGTCCGGGTATCAGCCGACGAGAAGCTCACCCTCGACCTCATCGCGGGCAACCTCTCCGGGGGCGGCACGGCGGCGGTCGGCGCGGGCATCGCCGTGCCCGTCGTCACCAAGAACACCCACGCCCGAATCGGCGACTACGCGCGAGTGATCGCCAAGGGCCTCACCAGCCTGCTGGTCAACGGCGGCGACTACACCGTGACCACCATCGACACCAGATTCGGGCCGTCCGCGATCACGGGCAACGTCGTCGACCTGGGCTACGACCACGGCTTCAGTCAGAACCAGCAGGTGCTCTACGACGCCGGCTACGGCACCCCGATCACCGGTCTGACCGACGGCGGGCTGTACTACATCGACGTCGTCGACACCACCCACGTCCGGCTGCTCGACGCCGTCGACGGCTCGGTGGTGGCAATCGGCGGCGGCACCGGCAGCGGGCACCGGCTCGTCCCGACGAACAAGGCCGGGGTCCGCGACGACGATTCGCCGCGTATAGATCCCGCCGCGCCGGGCGCCGTCTCGGGCAGCACTTTGACCCTGCCGTACACGCTCACACTCGACAGCCAGACCTTGGGCGTTGGCGACGCCGTGGTCTACTCCTCCGGCGGCGGTACCCCGATCGGCGGCCTGACCGATGGCAAGACCTACTACATCGTTTCCGCCTCGGGCAGCTCCTACCAGTTGAGCGAGACCAAGGGTGGCGCTCCGGTCGCGCTGTCGCTGGCGGGCACCACTGGACGCAGCCACAGCTTGGTGCCGCAAGGCCAGACTCCGGCCGGCGACGCGTCAGCCTACGGTCCCAGGGTGATCACACCGTCCACGGTGCCGTCGTTCCGTGGGGTCGCGGTCACCGCCACCAATTCCGACGACATCGCAGGCGTCGGCATCAGCGCCGGCATCGCCGGCACCGCTGCGGTGAACGTGGCCGGCTCTGTTGACGTGTCGACCATCACCACCTCGGCCAGCATCGGCGACCACGCCCAGATCAACTGCAACTCCAACTGCACCGGGCTGGTCACCGGTGCGAACCCGAACCAGTCGGTGCTGGTGGCGGCGGCGAACCAGTACTACGAACTCGGCATCGCCGGCACCCTGGCTGTCTCGGGCACCGCAGGTGTGGCGGTCCCCGTTGGCGTCCGGGTGGCCACCTTGACCACCGACGCCTGGATCGGTGCCGATGCGAAGGTCTTCGCCGCCGACGATGTCGTGGTGAGCGCCAACGGCAAGGACACCATCGTCTCGGTGGTGGCTGGAGTCGGCGGCGGCACCGTGGGCGTGGCAGGCAGCATCGGCGTCACCGTCCTCGGCGTTCACACCTACGCCTCGATCGGTTCGTCGACCACGGTGGCCGCTGGCGGCGACCTCGGGGTGCTCGCCAGTGACGACACCCGGCTGGTGCTGATCCAGGCGAGTCTGGCCGCCGGGTACGTCGGTGTCGGCGCGGCTGTCGGCGTGGCCGTGGTCGACAAGGATGTCCAGGCGTTCACCGGCGCCAACACCAACCTGAGCGCGGCCGGCACGGGCGCCGGCCTGTCCGGCATCCGCAACGGCAACCTGACTGGTGGCGGCTTCGGCAACCAGGCCGAGTTCCACGGGTTGGCGATCCAGGCAGGCTCCAGCGAGGACGTGGTCGGAGTCACCGCCAGTGTCGGCGGCGGTTTCGTAGGCATCGCCGGCGGCGTCAGCGTCACCGTGATCACCGTCACCGTCAAGGCGCTTCTGGGTGCCAACAGTGTGGTCGTCGCGCGCAACGTGACCGTGGCCGCAACCGATCGGGCCAAGACCGTCACCGTGGGCGGCGGCGCGGGCGGCGGCTTCGTCGGGGCCGGCGGCGGCGTGGACATCGGGGTGCTCAACGTCACCGTGCAGGCGTCCATGCTGGCCGGCACGAACGTCACGGCCACCGGCGACGTGGCGGTCCACGCGCTGTCGGTCAAGGACGTGCAGACCTACGCGCTGAGCCTGGGCGTCGGGTTCGTCGGGGTGGCCGGCTCGGTCGCGGTGTGGACGATCGGCACGGCCGCCACGACCACCTACGACCAGGCACCGGCCGGCGACGACAAGGGTGCCTGGGCTGCGACCACCAGCTACACCGCCGGTGACAGGGTCACCTTCGGCGGCAAGACCTACGCCGCCACCAAGGACATCACGGGTAACGCCGCGAACACGAACCCGTCGGTTGACACCGCTCGCTGGATCGAGAAC
Source organism: uncultured Propionibacteriaceae bacterium (assembly GCA_964391475.1). Taxonomy (GTDB): domain Bacteria; phylum Actinomycetota; class Actinomycetes; order Propionibacteriales; family Propionibacteriaceae; genus Propioniciclava. Next base: position 17,774 of record CAYMMF010000016.1, read on the forward strand.
AAGGTCACCCCGCTGAAGAACGACAGTGCCGACGCGGTCGCCGACTCCGACCAGGTCGCCGGCGGCGTCGGCGGCTACCAGGGCGCCCTGAGCGGCACCACCGCGTCCGGCCCCTCGGCCAACCCGAGCGACAACAAGACGACCGAGCGGATGACGCCGGGCATCGGCCAGGCGAACGCGGCCATCGGTGCCGCGGCGCCGGTCGCCCCGACCGCGACCGCCATTGGCGCGGGCGCGCTGCCGGTCGGCACCACGGCGTCCATCCTCGGCCGGGTCGTCGCCGGCGGCGACATCGCGGTGCGAGCCAAGGAAGACCTCCGGGTCTTCGGGATCTCGGGCGTCATCACCGGCGGCGTGGTGGCGATCGCCGCGGGCGTGCTGGTGCTCAACGTGAAGAGCAACGTCCAGGCGACCGTCGGCGCGCAGGCGGCCCTGTTCGCCGGCACCGGCGCTGGCGACACCATCGAGGTCGAGGCCGTCACCACCGAGTCGTCCTCCGGCATGGCGCTGGGTGGCGGCGTGGGTGTCGTGGCCCTCAACGGCCAGGTGGTCGTCCTCACCACCACGGCCACCCAGAAGGCCGAGGTCTTGGACGGGGCCACCCTCGGTCGTGCCGGTGGCGGGATCGCCGTCACCGCGAACACCGCCCGCACCACCTGGACGCTGGCGATCAGCGGCGGCGCCGCTGGCGTGGCCGCCGGCGCGTCCATCTCGGTGCTGGACGTCCACGGCGACACCATCGCCGCGGTCGGCAACGTGACCATCGCCACCGATTCGTCCGATCCGGCCGCCGGCGCGGTTCGCGGCGCGACGCTCACCGCCACCGCCACCGTCTCGCCGCAGGCGAAGGCCTACGGCATCCAGGCCGGCGTCGGCGCGGGCGTCTCCGGGGTGGTCGCGCTGGCAATGCTCAGCGGCGCCACTCGGGCGGCCTACGGCGGCCACGGCCCGCTGGGAGTCGGCGGGCTCACCGTGACCGCCACCGGCAACCACGCCAGCCAGCATGCCGACACCATCAACGTCGCCACCGGCCTCTTCGCTGCCGGCATCACCGTGGCCCGGGCCACCACCGAACGGGTGACCGAAGCCCTCGTCAAGGAGTCGGCCGCGGTCGCCACGACCGGCGGGGTGACCGTGACCGGCACCTCCGACAACAACATCGCCGCCTCGGTGCCCGGTGTGGCCGCCGGTGCGGCCGCGATCACCGCGATGATCGCCGACGCAATCATCGGCGCCGACACCCGCGCCGTCGTCGAGGGTGCGATCACCTCGTCGGCCTTCATCACGATCACCGCTTCCGGCACGAACATCGCGGACGCGAAGACACTGACCGTGGCCTTGGCCGTGGCGTCGCTGAGCGTCAACCGGGCCTACGCGGAGATCACCAACGGGTCGGTCGTGGAGGCCAGCACCGGTGAGAAGGCCACCTTGACCTCGTCCGGTGCGATCACGGTGACGGCCACCGGCATCAGCACCGCGAACGCGAAATCCGACCTCGGCAGCGCCGGACTCGGGCTCTCGCTGGGCGCCAACCTGCCGTCCGCCGGGGTGTCCGGCATCACCCGGGCCCGGGTCGGCGGCACCATCACCAGCGCCGCCAGCCTGTCGGTGACCGCCTCCGGCACCTACTCCGCCGATGCGAGCTCGTTCATCGTGTCGATCGGTGCGATCTCCGGCGCAGGGGCGATCGCCTACGCGTTGATCAGCAACACCGCCACCGTCGAGGCTTTGATCGGCCCCACCGCGGGCGACGCGTCATCGCTGCGGCCGTCGGTCAACGTTACCGGTGCTGTGGTCGTGGACGCCGACGCCACCATGACCGCCAAGGCGGTCGCCGACGCCGCTGCCGGCGGGGCCTACACGTTGTCGATGATGGCCCCGCAGGCCAGCGTCGACGGCGTCACCCGCGCCTACATCCGTGAGGGCGTGGCGCTCAGCGCCGGCAGCCTGCGGGTGGAGGCCGGGGCTCCCAGCGACCGTGTGGTCTACACCGCGTCTGCGACGTCGCAGGGGATCACGGTGGGCTTCGCGGTCTCGGGCGCCGGAGTCATCGCCGACGCCACCGTCAACGGTGTCGTGGACGCCTTCATCGGCAATCCCGTCGGCACGGCACCAGGTGGCCCCACCACCATCCCCACCATCAGCGCCGGTGGCACGGTCGTCGTTCGCGCGTACTCGAGCATGACCGCCACGGCCTTGGCCGACGGCAACGGGGGCGGTGCCATCAACCTGAACGCAATGGTGCCCACCGCCGAGGTCGCGGGCCTCACCCGCGCCTACGTGGGACAGGGTCTCAGCCTGGTTGCCGGAGGCCTCGACGTCGACGCCGACGCCGACATGACCGCAAAAGCGACCAGCAGGATGCTCAGTGTCAGCGCCGCAGGCGTGGATGCGGCTGCGGTCACCGCTGTCGTCTCCGGGACCGTTGACGCCCACGTCGGGTCTGCCGCCGGCTCGGCGCCCAGTTCACGCCTCGCCACCATCACCCTCACCGGCGCGCTCACCGTGGACGCTCGCGCCACCATGACCGCAACCCCGAAGATCTTCAAGGCAGGCGTCGGGTTCGCCGTCGACATCACGGTGCTCTTCCCGGTTGCCACCTTGAGCGGCATCGTGCGCGCCTACCTCGGTGAGGGCATCGACGTCCAGGCTGCGAGCGTCCGGATCGCTGCCAGTGCCCCGAACCTGTCTGCCACCGCAGACGGTTCCGCCGTCGGATTCTCCGGACTGGTCGGCATCGGCGTCATCGGTTCGAAGGCCACCGTCTCGGCTCAGGTGGAGGCTTTCATCGGCGCGCACCGCTCGGTGAACGCCACGCCGGTCACCACATCGGTCAAGTCCGGAGCGGTTCAGGTGCTGGTCGACACCGCAATGAGCGCCTCGGCCACCGCCGACAGCGCGGGATTCGCAGGTGGCCTGAACCTAAAGGTGCTGCTGACGACCGCCACCGTCTCCGGCTACGCCGGCGCGTACGTGCGTGACGGTGTGGACCTCGCCGCCTCGTCGCTGAAGGTGCAGGCGGGCACCCAGGCAGCGCGGATCCCGATGATTGCCACTGCGTCCAGCGACGCGTTCGGCTTGGCGGGCCTGGCGGCCGGTGCGGTGGTGAACGCCAATGCAGTGCTCAGCGGCACGGTCGAGGCCTTCATCGGGGCGGCGTCCGGACGCACTGCCACCGGCGACCCGACCGCGGTGATGCGGCTCACCGGTGCCGTCGACCTCACGGCCGCCTCCAGGCTGCGCGCGCTCGCCGAAGTGGACTCGACCCAGGCCGGCGCGGTCAGCATCAACGTACTGCTGCCCACGGCGAATGCCGGTGGCGCCACCCGCGCCTACGCCGGGGACGGGACGAACGTCCAGGCCACGGCTCTCAACGTGCTGGCTGACGGCGATGTGCGTGCCGACGCCCACACCAAGGGTGTGGCGGTCGGTCTGGCCGGCGGGAACGGCGCCAATGCCACCGCGATCGTCTCGAGCACCACCGAGGCGTTCGTCGGCGAACGGGCGGACACCACCCGCACCAGCAACGCCAACGTCCAGGTGCGCACGGCCAACGGTCTGGCTCGCGGCATCGTCAACGTGAGCGCAGTCAGCAGTGCCATCGCCGAGGCCCTCAACGACGGTGTCACCGTCGGCGGCCTGACCGTCAGCGTGATGAGTCCCCGCGCACTGCTCACCGGAACCACGCGTGCCTACCTCGGCCCACGCACCACCTTGTACGCAGGTGTGGTCACGGTTGGCGCCACCGACGCCGCCCTGCAGGCCAAGGCCACGACCACTTCGGGTGCCGTCGCGCTCTTCGCCGTGAACGCCCTCATCGCAGAGGCGATCCTCGCGCAGACCACCGAGGCGTTCGTCGGCCACCACGCGGTCCTCGACCTGGGAACTGGCGATCTCACGCTGACCGCGAGCACGCAACTGGCCGCACCCGTGGTCATCGCGAAGGCCCTGGGCGGTTCCGGCGGCATCGCGAGCATCAGCGTGATGAAGGCCGTCGCGGCGGTCGGAGACTACATCCTCGACAAGGGAACCCAGCAGCAGCGGACCGTCAACTCCGTGACCCGGGCCTACGTCGACCAGTCCGCCGACATCACCGCCCGCACCGTGACCATCGACGCGAAAGCCACCACCGAGGCGTCCTCGGAGATCTCCTTCTTCCAGATCAGTGCCGTCGGTGTCGCGGTCGGTGCCACCGCCGCCAGCGACGGACACCGCACCCAGGCGTATGTCGGCGACGACGCCGAACTGACCCTGTCCGGATCACTGTCGGCCACCGCCACCGGCAAGGCGAAGGCCACACCTGCCATCGACACCGTCAAAGTCGCACTCGGAATCTCGATCGACGCCATGCAGGCGACCTCCCTGCTGACCGCCCGAACCGAGGCTTGGATCGGCAACGGCTCCGAGATCGCCGCCTCCGCGATGACCCTGCGTGCAACCGGCGAGCACACCGCGAACACCCCGATCGACGCGACCGGCGGAAGCCTGCTGTTCAGCGCCGTGGTCCTCGACGCGACCGCCACCGACCAAGGCACCGCCAACGTCCGGATCGGTCCGGCCGGTGCCGGGTCGAGCGCCAACCGTACCCAGGTCACGACCAGCGGCGACCTCGTCGCGCACGCCAAGCTCACCTCCAACGTCACCGCCGAACCGAAGTTCCGCGCGATCTCCCTGGTCGGCGCCGGCGGCGTCGCCAACGCGCTGGCCACCCAGAACGCGACGGTCAACGCGCGGGTCGGCGGGTTCGCCAAGCTGCTGAGCACCAACGGGAACGTCCGGATCGAATCGGAGTTCCTCGGTACGACCCAGGCGACCGCCTCGACCGTGTCGTTCGGTGGGCTGATCTCGGTTGCCTTGAGTAGGGCGGTCGCCACCCACCAGCCGCAGGTCAACACCACCGTGGCGGGCAACGCCGAAATCCGCACCAACCGTGCCGGTGGCACACTCGACATCATCGCGCGGCACAACTACGGCACCACGCCGATCACCGACCGCGGCGCCAAGGCGTCCAGCTCCAACCTCAGCCTCAGCCTCCTGGTCGGCGCCACGCTCGACACCGAAGCCACCGCCTTGGCGCTCGCCTCGGTCACCACCACCACCGCCGCCGGGTCCGACCTCCGCGCCCCGTCGGGCACGATCTTGGTGAAGGCCCTGAACTCCAACACCGCGAATGGCTCGCTTAAGAACACCGCCAGTGGTCTGGTCTCGGTCCGGGACGGTTCCACCTCACCCGAGGCGAAGGGCAGCACCACGGTCTCGGTGCTCGGCAACGTGGGAAGCCAGGCTGTCGCTGGGGCGCAGGAACTCACCGTCCTCGCCGACGCCTACACCACCGCCACCGCCACGCTCAGTTCCAGCGGTGGCGGGGCCATCGACATCAGCGGTGGCCATGCCGACGCGCTGGCCAAGCCGACCTTGGCCGTGAGCTTCGGTTCCGCAACC
>CAYMMF010000016.1:23225-23515 GCA_964391475.1 uncultured Propionibacteriaceae bacterium
CAGCTTCTCGCCCGGCGAAAGCCGGCCTTCGATGATGTTGCGGCGCAGGCTGCGATAGGCCGCCTCGACCAGCGTCTTCGGTTCGGCAACCTCGGTGATCAATGTCAGCGGAAACATCGCCGTGGCCGGGACCGGCTACACCACCGCCAACGGTGAGATGAGTTCCGGGTCGGGTGGAGCCGTGACCGTCAGCAGCGGAACCGCCAACGCCACCTCGAAGCCCACCCTCACGGTGACGGTCGGCAACGGCGGCACCTGGATCAGTGCCGGCTCCAACGTGACGGTCGAAG
>CAYMMF010000017.1:0-3437 GCA_964391475.1 uncultured Propionibacteriaceae bacterium
CCCCTTGACCCCCAGTCAAGTGCGCTACCAAGCTGCGCCACAACCCGTTGGTGTTCGATCACCGAGGGAACACTCTACACGACCCGCGCTCGGGGTGTCTCATCTGACCATAGCTTCGAGACACCGACTCGGTCGCGGTTCCTGAGGAGCCAGCGTAGCTGGCGTCTCGAAGGGCCTCAGCCAACGGACGTACCCTCAAGCCATCCGGTAACGATAGAACGCCGGGAACGCGATCAGCGTGATCGCCGTCACGACCACGACCAACACGCCGCCGCCCGCGGTGGCGATCCCGCTCCCCCACACGTCGCCGGCTCCACCGTGCACGACATCGGCGATCCGCGGACCGCCCACCACAGCGACCAGGAAGACGCCCTGCAGACGTCCGCGCACCCGGTCGTCGGCAGCCCCCAACAGCAGCGACTGACGCAGCGCCGCGGACGCCATGTCGATCGCCCCGCCGAACATCAGTGCCGCCAAGGCGACCACCAGCATCGTCCCCGCGATGGACGCCCCACCCACAGTCGCCAACCCGACAGCCACCACGACCATCGCCAGACCCCACACGATGATCAGCCATGAGATCGCGCGTCCCTGCCGCATCACCCGCGACACCCAACCGCCGAACACGCCGCCAAGAACCGCGCCCGCGGGGATCGCCGCGTACAGCAGCGCGAACGCGACGCCGCCCTCCGGCGGGCCACCGAACGCCACGTGCGCCATGTCAGGAAACAGGGCCCGCGGCATCCCGAAGACCATGGCGATCACGTCCACCAGCATGGCCACCATCAGCACCTGGTGGCCTCGCAGATAGACGAAGCCGTCCCACACCGCCCGTAAGCCGGGCGCCTTCGCACCGGCCCCCTCAACAGCCAGCGCGGGCAACGCCCATACCGCCCACAAAGTCGCGAACAACGTCACTGTGTCAACAAAGTAAAGCCACGAGAACCCCAACAGCGGGATCAACGCCCCGCCCACCAAAGGCCCCGCAATCGCACCGGCTTGAACCACAGTCATGTTGAGCGCGTTCGCCGCCGCCAACTCTCCCGAGGGCAAAATCTTGGGCAGCACCGCCGTCCTCGTCGGCTGGTTCACCGCAAAAAACGCCTGCTGCAGCGCGAACAACCACAACAACACCCACACGTCGTTCAAGCCGACCGCCGCCTGGGCCCAAAAAAGCCCGCTGGTCACGATCAACCCGATTGTGGTCCCCAGCAGGATCCGCCGCCGGTCGAAATGATCGGCCAACGCCCCGCCCCACAGCCCAAACACCACGAGCGGCACCAACCCGAACAGGCCGGTCAAGCCGACCCATCCGGACGAACCGGTAATCGAGTAAATCTGAGCCGGCACCGCCACCACGGTCAACTGCGCCCCGATCACGGTGACGATGTTGGCCGTCCACAACCGCCGGAACGCTGGCGTCCGAAGCGGGCGGGTGTCTGCCAGCAGATCCCGCAGCCCCACCTACTTCTTCCGCTTCTCGCGGGCTCGGGTTTCTATGTGCACCGGGCTGCCGCGGAAGCCGAACTCCTCTCGCAATCTGCGCTCCACGAACCTCAAGTACTGGGCCTCCAACAATCCGGACGTGAACAGCACGAACGTTGGCGGGCACGCCTGAGCCTGAGTGCCGAACAGGATCCTCGGCTGCTTGCCGCCCCTCACCGGGTGAGGTTGGGCTGCCGTCAGTCTGCCCAGGAAGGCGTTCAACTGGCCGGTGGTCACCCGAGTCTCCCAGCCGGTCACCGCCTCTTCGATGGCACGCCCAAGCTTGTCGACACCGCGTCCGGTTAGCGCCGAAATGTTAACACTCGGCGCCCAGGCGAACGCCGCAATGTCTTTCTCGATTTCGCGCGCCAAGTAGCGTCGTCGCTCCTCGTCGGTCAGATCCCATTTGTTGTAGGCGATCACCAACGCCTTGCCCGCGTCCTCAACGCCGCTGATGATCCGCAGATCTTGGTCGCTGATCTGGTCGGCGGCATCAATCACCACCACGCAGACTTCTGCGCGCTCAATCGCACCTTGCGTGCGCAACGACGCGTAGTACTCGTGGCCGGACGACTCCTTCACCCGCCTGCGAATGCCAGCGGTGTCGACGAACCGGTAAACCTGGCCGCCGACCTCGACCAACTCGTCCACCGGATCAACCGTTGTGCCCGCCACATCGTGGACGACAGAACGCTGCTGCCTCGCCAATTTGTTCAGCAGGCTCGACTTACCCACGTTCGGACGCCCCACGATCGCCACCCGCCGCGGACCGCCGATCTCCTCGTCCGATTCCGGCGGCGCCTTCGGCAAGGCCTCAAGGATTGCGTCCAGCAGATCTCCCGACCCGCGTCCGTGCAGCGCCGAGACTGGGTACGGCTCGCCCAAGCCGAGGTTCCACATGGTTGCGGCTTCGGCCTCCAACCGTTGGTCGTCGACCTTGTTTACCGCGAGCACCACCGGCTTCTTCGCCCGGCGCAACACCCTCACCACGGCCTCGTCCTCGTCGGTCGTGCCCACCGTGGCGTCCACGACGAACAGCACCGCGTCTGCGGCGCCGATGGCCAACTCGGCCTGCTCCGCAATCTGGGCGGCCATGCCGCGGGCATCGGACGCCCACCCCCCGGTATCTACGATTAAGAACTCCCGACCGGCCCAGGACGCGTCGTAGCTCACCCGATCCCGAGTGACCCCCGGCTTGTCTTGGACGACCGCCTGGCGGCGTCCCAAGATCCGATTAACCAGCATCGACTTGCCGACATTCGGACGCCCCACCACTGCCAACACTGGCTTGATGCTCACCGACCGACCTCCTTCGCCATCGCGACGATCGCTGCGACCGACTCTGCGAAAGTTAGATCTGAGTTGTCGAACAGCGTGACCCCGGGCGCCGGTGTCTGGAACTCCACCAGCGCCGAATCGTCGCGGTCGCGGCGCAGCACCTGGTCGCGCAGATCAGCGTCGCTCAACTTCTCGCCTACGTCACCGCGCCGACGCCGCAGCCGCACCTCCGGCGACGCCGTGATCAGAATCCGCAGGTCGGCGTCGGGATACACCACCGTCGTGATGTCACGACCCTCAGCTACCACCCCGTTCGGGCTGGACTCCATCAGCGCACGCTGACGAGCCACCAGATTCTCTCTGCACTCCGGCACCGTGGCCACTGCGCTCACCACCGCCGCTACTCGGGGCTCCCGGATCTCACTGGTCACGTCGCGTCCGTTCACCCGAACCCAAAAGTCATCCGGATCAAGACTGATGCCGATGTCGGCGTTAACCGTCGACGCGATGATCCCCTGACGATCTGTCGGCGGAATGTTCGCGTCCAAGAACGCGACCGCGACCGCGCGATACATGGCCCCCGTGTCCAAGTAGGACAGGCCCAGCGCACGAGCCACCGCACGAGCCGTCGACGACTTTCCGGACCCGCTGGGTCCGTCGATAGCGATCACTTG
>CAYMMF010000017.1:3447-22165 GCA_964391475.1 uncultured Propionibacteriaceae bacterium
GATGATCAAAGAGCGCACCGGCACAGTCTACGGGTCGGCTCAGTGCTTGAGAGTCCACCCCCGCTGGCGGATGGAAGCCGCAAGCGCGTCCACCCGGTCGATAGCCACGTGTACGGCCAAGAACCCGACCTGCCTCACAGGATCATGCTCGATCGAAACGTCCTCCACGTTCACACCCGCATCGTCGATATCGGCGAACAGCCTAGCCAAGCCACCGGGCGCGTCCGGGATCTCCACGACGACCTCGCCGTAGTCCTGCAACGTCGCCCCGTGCTTACCCGGCAGGGTGCGGACGCCGCGGCGTCCCCTCTCGAGGAACTCGCGCACCGCCTCGGCGTCGTCCAACACTTCGATCAGCGCCGCCAGATCGTCGCGCAACTCAGCCAGCTCCACCCGGACGGCCTCCGCGTTCGCAGCGATGATGCCTTGCCACATCGCGGGTTCCGAACCGGCGATCCTGGTGACGTCACGCAAGCCCTGGCCGGCCAATTTCAGATGCTCCGGAGGAAGATCCAGCAAGCCGCCGCCGATCAGCGACGACATCAACTGCGGAACATGTGACACCTGGGCAACCGCCTCGTCGTGGTGGCCCGCAGCCATCGTGACAATGCGCGCCCCACACTCGGCAGCCATCCTCTGAACCGCTAGCACCGACTGCGCCGAAGACGTGTCGTGCGGCGTGATGATCCAGGTGCGGTCCACGAACAACCCCGGCTCGGCGGTCAACGGCCCCACCCGCTGCGACCCGGCCATCGGATGCGACCCGCAATACCGCCGCAGATCCAACCCGCGACCCCGAAGGTCAGCCAGCAGCGCAGCCTTGACCGATCCGACGTCGGTGATCGTCGCGTTCGGGTACCTAACCAACGAGTCGGCGATCACATCAGCCAACTGGGCCGGCGGGACAGCGACGATCACCAGTCGGCACAGTTCAGGGTCGATATCATCGATTGTGCCCGCCCCACGGGACGCCGCAACAAGCGCGTGACTACGCGAAACATCCGACAAGTGAACCTCGACCCCGGCGGCGGTCAAAGCGCACCCAACGGACGCACCCACCAAACCCGTGCCGATCACCAAAGCCGGAGTGATGTGGGCTTCAATCACGAACCGACCTCCAGCAACGCGGACACTTGGTCGTCGCTCAGACGGACGAACTTGCGCTCCCGAGAGCGGGTGCGATCCAGGCAGGCGACCTCAAGACCAGCCACATCAATCGCTGAACCGACAACGAGGCTTTCCACAGCGACCCTCAGCGCACCGGCAAGGTCGGCGTCCGTGCGGGTGGAATCCCACAGCCGGTTTGAGATCGACTCCGCGTGGCCTCCCATCGCAGCGAAATCGGTCTCGTCAACAACGGTGCCGTCGTAGCTGATCCGGAAAATCCGGTCGCCGGACGGCTGCTGCCCAACCTCGGCAACGATCAACTCCACCTCGAACGGCTTCTCTGTTGCAGCCGCGAACACCGTGCCCATCAACTGGGCGTACGAGTTGGCCAACGAGCGGCCCGTCACGTCACTGCGGTCGTAGGTGTAACCGCGGACGTCCGCCTGCTGAATGCCAGCGATCCGCAGCGCCTCGAACTCGTTGTAGCGTCCGACCGCCGCGAACCCGATCCGGTCGTACAACTCCGAAACCTTGTGAAGCGAGACGGACGGATTCTCGGCGACGAAACAGATCCCGTCGCGATACCTCAGCACGACTACCGCGCGACCGCGCGCGATCCCAGCCCGGGCGAAATCCGCCCGATCCTTCATCTGCTGCTCGGGGGAAACATAGAACGGCATAGTCACGTCAGCGGTGCCTCCGGCCCGTCCGGACGCCCGCGCCGGGCGTCCATCACCTTCGCCGAAACCGCCTGAACCCGGTCGTCGGCCCATCTGGACGCCCCCTGCTCCCCCACCGTCCAAACAAGAGGAAAGATACCGCGCACCATGTCAGGGCCAGCGGTCGCAGAGTCGTCGTCCGAGGAATCCACCAGCGCCTGCACCAAAGCAGTCACCGCCTCTTCCTCGGTCAAGTTCTGTTTGTACATCTTCTTCAGCGAGCCCTTCGCCCACGTCGCACCGGAGCCGATCGCGTGGAACCCTAACTCCTCGTATCGCCCGCCGGTCACGTCGAAGCTGATGATTCGGCCCCGCCCTTCGTCCAGCCCAGCCACCAACGGCAACACACCCAAACCTTCCAGGGCGTCACCCAAATGGCCGCGTAGCAGCCCGCCCAACCGGTTGTTCTTCCCGTCGAAAGAAAGCGGGACGCCCTCGATCTTCTCGTAATGCTCCAACTCCACCTGGAACAGCCTCACCATCTCAACCGCGAGGCCCGCCACCCCTGCGACACCGATCAACGTCCAGTCGTCGGCGGCGAACACCTTCTCGATGTCGCGCTGGGCGATCTGGTTACCCCACGTGGCTCGCCGGTCGCCAGCCATCGCTACCCCACCCTCCCAGGTGGCCGCCACGATGGTCGTGCCATGGGGCACGTTGGGCGTCGCGCCCGCCCTGGGCAGCGCCTCTGGGACGCTGCGGCGCAGCAGTGCCGCGAAGGACGCCCCGGCGTCCATACCGATCCGCATCACTGACCGCCCTTCTGCACGAAGCCGCGCACGTAGTCTTCAGCCGACCCGACCAACGTGGCGTCGATCTGGTCGAGGACCGCCTCAAGGTCGAACTCGGCCGCCTGCCGGGTTTGGTGTTCGGTCTGCTCCACCACCTCGTCCACCCGAGGTTGGGGACGCCGTTGGATCCGCTCGCTCATGGTTGCGGATTCTATCCCCCCGCCAGCCAGGGAGCCGCCGCCACCTTCTGGTAAACCTCGTGGCTCCAACCCTGGGGTTCAGGCATCGCGAACGGGGCGTACCTGCCTCGGTCGCCGCGCAACAGCACTGACGACCAATCTGCGCTGACGACGCGCTCCGGGTGGTCAGCGATCATCCGGCCGCGCGCGAAGGCTCGGGTCGTGGTCGGCGGGTTCGCCATCGCCGACACCACTAGGTCTTCGAGTGCAATCTCGTCGATCAACGCAGGCCAGGGGACGAACCTGCCCGCCTGCCGCAGCCGTTCCCACGGCGAACTTGCAGCCAGGTCGGCCCAGGCCAGGTCGAGGGCCGCCAGCCTTGGATCGTCCAGCTCGCAGCCGAGACGACCTTGGTAGCCGCGGATCAACTCCCAGCGCGCCGGCCAATCCAACCGGTCGCCAAGGCCCGTCGGGTCGGACTCCAAGGCCTCTAGGACGCCGACCCACTCGCTCAGCACTCGGTCGCCTTCGGCGTCCACCGGACGCACCCGGTTCGCAATCGCTGCCTGGATCTGGATCGCGGTCGCCTTACCACCGCCCACCAGCGGCAACGGGACGCTCAGCGAAAGATCCCTGCTCACAGTCTTCATCGCCGCCACCGGGTCGGCCAGCAAGACCTCCGGCAGCAAGCCCGCTTGAAGAGCGTCGATGAACAATGCCAGGGTTCCCAACCGCAGCCAGGACGCCCAGGGGTTGCGGTTGGCGTCCCCTGTGATCACATGAAGTCGCCGCCAACGCTCGGCGTCGGCGTGCGGTTCGTCGCGAGTGTTTAGGATGCCGCGATTGGCCATCGTGTTCAGGCCAGCGACGCGGGTAAAGAAGTCCGCCCGCTGGCTGAGTTGGAACCCGGGTTGCTCGGACGCCCAGCCGAGCCCGAGGCGTCCAGCGCCTGCGTAGACGATTCGGGTGACCAGGAAAGTGGGAAGGTACCGCTCGATCTCCGCCCACGGCACTTCGCGGGTGACCAGAACGTTCTCGTGGTATCCGTAGGAGTTGCCCTGCCCGTCGGTGTTGTTGCGGAACAGCCGAACCCCCACGCCCAGTTCCTCGGACGCCGCCTCAGCAGCCTCTGAGACGATCTTGTCGCCAGCAAGTTCCCAAACCACGGCGTCTGTGGCAGATGTGGTTTCCGGAGTGCAGTACTCAGGGTGCCCGTGATCGACGTAAAGCCGCCCGCCGTTGCCGAGCATGCGAGAGAAGCTGTCTTCGAAACAAGGAGTTGCTGGCACCGACGCGTGGCGGATGACAGCTTGCGCCAGCACATCTTGATCAAGCTCCGGATGGCCCGGCGCGATAACCGCGTACTCGATCTCTGTGCCAATAATCGGCATGGAGGAATGCTAAACGATCGAACTCGTGGCATCGTGGTTCCATGCCGCGACCACTTGCGATCTTTCTCGATCTCGCCCTTGTCGTACTTTTCGCTGTCATCGGAAGGGCTTCGCATGGCGAGGCGCTGGACTTCGACGGTCTGATCCGAACTGGCGCTCCGTTCTTCGCAGCCACCCTGATCATGGTGATCTTGATGACTCTGCGCCGGGTAGACCTCGGAACACTTCGCAGCGGCATCTACATCTGGGGCTTCACCCTCGGGCTGGGAATGATCTTCCGAGTCCTCATCGGCGACGGCACACAACTGGCGTTCATCCTAGTCGCGGGCGCTTTCCTTGCGCTGTTTCTGATCGGCTGGCGCATCTTGTGGTTCGTGTACCAGAAGCGACGCGAGCAGGCCGCTGGTGGGTCTGGTGGTAAGCCGGGCGAGCCCGACCCTCGCCGTTCCGGCAACCCGGCCAAGCGCAACCCTTAGAGTTGGTCAATCCAGCGCGAGCGCTCGGGCGCCGCGCAGCGTCCGCAGGAACACGATCCGCTCCCCGCGCCTTCCAGATACTCGCGCCCAATCGTCGGGGTTCGTCGTGTTGGGCAAATCCTCGTTCTGGTCGATCTCTTGGCGGCACGCAGCCATCAAATGTCGGTGCGTCAGCCCCGACTCAGCCCCAGCTAGTTCGTCCTTGATCGCCGCCCGCTTTGCACGCGCAACGATCTCAGCCAACATCGCCCCAGAGACGAAATCCCCCACGTGAAGCACCTCGCGCTCACCGCTGGCGTAGGTGACCTCAACGAATCGGTTCTCATCCGACTTGGCGTACAAGGCGTCCCCAACCGCCTCCAGCATCGAGGCGACCAGCGCGTCCGGCCCACCTGCTTGCGCCAGCTCGATGGCGTTCAACGGTGTTGTTGCGGTCACGTACTTGCCGAGGACCTCCAGCGCAGCGCTACGACCGGGCCGATCCAACCTGATCTTCACATCCAGCCTGCCGGGACGCAGAATCGCAGGGTCGATCAGATCCTCGCGGTTGGTCGCGCCGATCACCATCACATTTCGCAGCCCCTCGACCCCGTCAATCTCGCTGAGCAGTTGCGGAACCACGGTGCTTTCAACGTCTGAACTGACGCCGCTACCACGGGTTCGGAACAAGGCGTCCATCTCATCGAAAAACACAACCACCAGGCTTCCCTGGGCTGCCACTTCGCGAGCACGAGAGAAGATCGCGCGAATCTGCCGTTCGGTCTCACCGACGTACTTGTTGAGCAGTTCCGGGCCCTTCACATTCAGGAAGTGGCTGCCAGCGGACGCCGCGACCGCCTTGGCGATCATCGTCTTGCCGCATCCCGGAGGGCCGTACAACAAAACCCCCTTCGGGGCGGCTACGCCGTAGGCGTCGAACCGGTCGCGGTGCGCAAACGGCAGTTCGACGGCGTCCCTGATCGCCTCCACTTGGTCACCCAAGCCACCAATGTCGTCCCAAGAGACGTCCGGCACTTCGTCGAGGGTCAGTTCCTGCACCTCGGAGCGGGGGACGCGCGCGAACACCACACCAGCCCGCCGCTCCGCTAGCAGCGTCTCCCCAACCCGTAACGCAGCCCCGGACAGAGACGGTGCCGGCAGGTAAACGGCGTTGTCATCGTTCACACCGACCGCGAGCACCCGACCGTCGGGCAGCACCTCGGCCACCCGAACCGCCTCGCCGTATTGCGGGTACGGCGCTGCCCCCACCAAAACCTGGGCGTCGTTCAGCAACCAAACCGCACCCAACTTCGGTGCACCGGCGGCGTCCGAAGCCACCGAAACCCGCAGCGTACGCCCGCCGACAACCACGTCGGCCAAGCTGTCTTCGGCGACGCCCACCACGACGGCGTGAGTTAGCGGAGGCGACGACAGGGCGTCCAACCGGTCACGAAGTGTCAGGATCGTCTGCTTGGCCTCACGAAGCGTCTGGTTGAGCCGGTCGTTCTGCTGAGCCAACGCCCTAGCGTCGGAGCGCGCCTCGGCCAGGCGACGCTCAAACCGAAGTGCGGCAACGTCTTCTGGACGGTCAGCCATCGTCGACTTCCGAGGTGACCCAAGGTGGCCGAGGCCCAGTGTAGTCGGGCCCATACGCCCCCGGTGATGGACGCCGCGTCCGGCGAGGCATGGTGACACCGGGCGCCAACCGTCTCGCCCATACCAGGAAACCTGTGTGACCGGTTGTTGAGTGACCAGGCCGGATGGCCATGCCTTCGGCGTGCCAATCCCGGGACGAAAACTCCCTGGCCACGGGCTCGGTGAATCCTCCATGCACCCGAATGGTGTCCATGACGCGTCCCATCTGCGTGGTTGTCGCCACGTAGCAGCACAGGAAACCGCCGGGAACCAGCACTTCTGCGATCGAGTCGATGCAATCCCACGGACGCAGCATGTCCAAGATGACCCGATCAACTTCTTCGGGGCCCCGAATCTGGAGCAGGTCACCGACTCGAAGCTCCCAGTTCTCGGGCACTTGGCCGTGGAACGCCTCCACGTTGCCCCTAGCAACAGCTGCGAAGTCGTCGCGCCGCTCGTAGGAGTAGAGCCGCCCAGTCGACCCGATCGCCCTCAGCAGCCACAGGCTGAGCGCACCCGAGCCAGCCCCCGCTTCGAGCACCCGGGCGCCGGGAAAGATGTCGGTCAACGTGAGGATATGCGCGGCGTCCTTGGGGTAGATCACCGCTGCGCCCCGCGGCATCTGAACAGTCCACTCCTCAAGTACCGGCCGAAACACGATGTACTTACCGCCACCGACCGATGAGACGACCGTCCCCTCCGGGCCGTCGATCAGATCGTCGTGGCTGATTGCACCTTTGGTGGTGTGGAAATCCGCCCCAGGAGCCAGGATTATCGAGTGTCTGCGGCCCTTGGACGCCTCGAACAGGTTGACCCGCTCGCCGATGCGCAGCGGTCCGGTGGGCATGCTCGCCGGAATGTGGTTCATTTTCGAAAGCTCCAAAGCCCAAGCTGGAATCCTGGTCCGAACGGTTGCGGATCCAACGAAACGCCCGAGCCCAAGTACAACGACTGGGTGCCTTGCGCAATCGGTATCACCGTCAGGTCGATCGCCGCCTGCTTTTGAAGCGAGGCCAGCAACTCAGTTCGGCGCTCGAGCGCATTCTCTTCTCGCAACTGCCCGACCAACTTCTCAACCTGATCGGTCGAGCCCGCCAGCGGGTTGTCGGTGTAAGGACGAAGCCAATTGACTGCGGTGTTCACCATCGCCGGTTCGTCGGTCAAGAACAGGTCGGCGTCCTGATTGTCAGCAACCAACTTGACGCTAACCCCCGCCCCGGCTTCGATCCTGTCGCGCAACATACGGGCTTCGTCATCGAGCCCGGGGATGTTGCCAGCAAACCCCAACGAAAGACGAAGCCGATCACCGCCCAACGCGGGCGCGTTCGCCACCCCACCGATTGGGAACGTCGCCTTCGATCCTGGCGTGAGCGTCGGCACCAGCGACGCGAGCGTTCTGTCAGCCTGCAGTGACAGCGCCACCGCTTTCCGCAACTCTTCGTTCTTGCGGTTCTTCGACTGTGGGTTCCAGACCAGGCGGGTCACCCTGACCGCGGAATGCTCGGGCGCAACGCGGGTGAACCCGCTGGCGGTCTTTCCTTCGGCGTCCGCCTCAGCCCGAAGCCGCTCCAGGGCGGCGTCCGACAACCCCCGCCAAACCGCGTCCACACTGTTGTCGTTGATCGCTTGCTCGGCGGCTGCGGAATCCGCTACCACTAGCAGCTTCAGGTGTCTGATCGTCGCGGCTTGAGGGCCGAAATACTTTCCGTTCTTCTCAAAGCCCAACCCACCGTCACCGATCGTCACGAGCCGGTACGGCCCAGACCCCTCCGGCAACGCGTCATTAGGACGCAAGGCGTCCGGATCGTAGAGTTCCTCGTCCACAATGGACGCCGTGGGCGCCGCCAACGCGTACCCGAACTCCGGATCAGGCCAGCGAAGAACGAAGCGGACAATCTGGTCACCTTCGATCTCGACGCGGCGCAGTGAGTCGAACAGGCTGGCAGCCGCATGATCAGGTGCCAACCGGTGGGCACGCTGAATGCTAAACGCGACATCCGAAGCTGTGAGGGCGTGCCCGTTGGCGAACACCAAATCTTTCGGGAGCTCGCACTGGTAGACCGACGCTGAGGTGAACAGGCAGTCGGTGGCCAGGTCGGGTTTCAGCGCTGACAACTGAGGATGCACAACCATCAGGCGACGGAAGGCTGCCAAGGCGACGACCGCGTCCGCCTGCGAAGTGACGCCAGCCGGATCAAGAGTGGTGGGCGCCTCCGTCGTGGCGACGACAAACGGTTTTTCCGCGGTGGGCGTTGGGTCGGGGGTAGGAGCCAGCGGAGCCGCCGGAGCGCAAGCGGTCAGGGACGCGGCCAACACCAAGCCGACCGCGCTCAGGCTAGCTCGCATTGAAGTACTTCGCCTCAGGGTGGTGCACCACCAACGCGTCCGTCGACTGCTCGGGATGCAACTGCAACTCCTCAGACAGCACGACTCCGATCCGTTCGGCTTCGAGCAGGTCAACCACCTTCCGCCTGTCGGCCAAGTCGGGGCACGCCGGGTAGCCGAAGCTGTAGCGCGAGCCACGGTAAGCCTGGTCACGAATCATCGCTTCGACCGCACCGTCACCGTCCAACCCCAATTCGGCTCGAATGCGGCCGTGCCACATCTCAGCCAGCGCCTCTGTGAGCTGAACGCTCAACCCGTGGAGTTCGAGATACTCGCGGTAGCCGTCGCTGCCGAACAACTCTGAGGTCACCTGCGCCACCCGCGACCCCATGGTCGCCAACTGGAACGCGATCACGTCCGGGCCGTGCGCGGTCGTCTCGGACGCATCCCGGAAGAAATCCGCCAAGCACAGTCGGCGGTCCCGACGCTGCCTTGGGAATGTGAACCGCGTCAACACGGGTGCGTCCGCAACATCGAAGCTGCCCTGCGCAGTCGACTCTTCGACCCACTTCGGATCCAGCACCACCAGATCGTTGCCTTGGGAGTAGCACGGCCAAAAGCCGTACACCACCGCAAACTCTGCGATGCCTTCGGTTTGGATTCGATCCAGCCACATGCGCAGCCTCGGGATGCCTTCGCGTTCAACGAGTTCGTCGTAGGACTCGCCGCCGCGGGTTCCCCGCAACCCCCACTGCCCCAGGAAGGTCGCCCGATGGTCGAGCCAAGCAGCCACCTCGGCGAGCTTGATGCCCCGCACCACCCTGCTGCCCCACCACGGTGGGGTGGGGACACCGACGCCTCTGGCGACGTCGGAACGTGTCTCGTCGACGGGTTGGTCAGCCGAACTAGCGGACGCCCGGGCACGCACCCGGCGCTCCCTGGGCGCCGGAAGCGCCTCCGTCTCGCCTCGTTTGACCGACATCACGGCGTCCATCAAAGCGAGCCCTTCGAAGGCGTCCCGCGCGTAGCGCACCTCACCGAGGTACATCTGGTTCAGATCCTGCTCGACGTATGCCCTAGTGAGCGCAGCCCCACCGAGGAGCACCGGGAAGGAGGTAAGCCCGCGAGAGTTCAGTTCGGTCAGGTTGTCGCGCATGACGACGGTCGACTTGACCAGCAAACCCGACATGCCGATCGCGTCCGCCTCATGCTCTTCTGCCGCCTCGATGATCGCGCTCACCGGCTGCTTGATCCCAAGATTAACCACTTTGTAGCCGTTGTTAGTGAGGATGATGTCAACCAGGTTCTTGCCGATGTCGTGAACGTCGCCCTTCACCGTGGCGAGCACAATCGTGCCCTTACCGTCGGCGTCCGACTTCTCAAGGTGAGGCTCAAGATGCGCCACCGACTTCTTCATCACCTCGGCCGACGCCAGCACGAACGGCAACTGCATTTGACCGGAACCGAACAACTCCCCGACCGTCTTCATGCCAGCCAGCAAGTCATTGTTGATGATCTCCAGCGCGGTCGACGTCTGCAACGCCTCATCCAGGTCGTCGGTCAAACCCTTGTCTTCGGCGTCCACGATTCGCCGCTGCAAACGCTCCGCCAGTGGGAGCGCCGCCAACTCAGCAGCCCGCGCCTCGCGGGTGTCCGCGGCCGTCACCCCCTCAAACAGCTCGAGCAAGCGGGCGAGTGGGTCGTAGTCGGCAGTTCGGCGATCGTAAACCAGGTCGAGCGCAACCTGGCGCTGCTCGTCTTGGATGCGCGCCATCGGGAGGATCCGGCTCGGATGCACGATCGCGGACGTGAGGCCAGCCTCCACACACTCGTTGAGGAACACCGAGTTCAGCACCGCGCGGGCGGCCGGGTTGAGGCCGAAACTAACGTTCGACACCCCAAGAGTGGTTTGGACGCCGGGGTGCCTTCGCCGGATCTCGCGGATCGCCTCGATCGTCTCGATCGCATCGCGGCGGGTTTCTTCCTGCCCGGTACCGATCGGGAACGTGAGGCAGTCCACAATAATGTCTTCGACGCGCATCCCCCAGTTCTCGGTCAGGTCGGTGATCAGCCGCTCGGCGATGCGCACCTTCCACTCGGCGGTACGCGCCTGGCCCTCTTCGTCGATTGTGAGCGCCACCACAGCCGCACCGTGCTCAACCACGCTTGGCATGACTCGCGCGAACCTAGATTGAAGGCCGTCGCCGTCCTCGTAGTTGACCGAGTTGATGATGCACCGACCTGCCAACGCCTCCAGACCGGCCAAGATGACCTCAGGCTCGGTCGAATCCAACACAATGGGCAATGACACCGCCGTGTTCAACCGGCTAGCAAGCTCCGCCATGTCAACCGCGCCATCGCGTCCGACGTAGTCAACACACAAGTCGAGCAGGTGAGCACCTTCCCGCGATTGCGCTTTTGCGATGTCGACGCACTCGTCGAGGCGTCCGTCCAACATGGCCTCACGGAACGCCTTCGACCCGTTGGCGTTGGTGCGCTCGCCAATGGACAGATACGACGTGTCTTGTCTCAACGGAACCTCCGTGTACAGGCTCGAGACACTCGCTGGCGCCACCGGCGTCCGATCAGCCAGCTCGCGGCCCCGCACCCGATCCACGAGCAGCCTGATGTGATCTGGGGTAGTGCCGCAGCAGCCCCCCACCAGACACAGCCCGAACTCGCTTGTGTACTGATCGAGCGCATCAGCCAACCCCTGCGGGCTAAGCGGGTAGTGCGCACCGTCGGAGGTGAGCTCAGGCAGCCCGGCGTTCGGCATGCACGCCACCCCAATAGCGGCGTACCTACCGAGATGACGAAGATGCTCGCTCATCTCTTCGGGGCCGGTTGCGCAGTTCAGGCCGATGACGTCGATCCCAAGCGGCTCCAGCGCGGTCAGCGCAGCCCCGATCTCTGACCCGAGCAGCATCGCGCCGGTCGTCTCGACGGTCACGTTGACCATGAGCGGCAGGTCGACCCCGGTAGCGGCCATCGCGCGCTTGGTGCCGATGACCGCAGCCTTCGCCTGCAGCAGGTCTTGACAGGTCTCGATCTGGAAGGCGTCCACCCCACCGGCGATCAACGCTGCGGCTTGAATCTGGTAGCCGTCCCGGAGCGTCGCGAACGGCAGGTGACCCAAGGACGGCAGCTTCGTGCCCGGCCCGATCGACCCCAAAACCCAACGAGGACGCTCCGCAGTTGAAAACTCGTCGGCGACCTGGCGCGCAAGCCGGGCTCCGGCTTCGGCCAGCTCTGCGATCTTGTCGCTGATGTCGTACTCGGCCAGCGCAGACAGGTTAGCGCCGAACGTGTTGGTCTCAACGGCGTCCGACCCGGCCTCAAAGTATGCGCGGTGCACGCTCATCACGACATCCGGACGCGTAACGTTCAAGATTTCGTTGCAACCCTCGAAACCGTCGAAGTCATCCAAGCTCAGGTCGTGGCGTTGGAGCATGGTGCCCATCGCACCATCGGCGACGACGACTCGGCTAGCCAGGGCAGATCTCAAAGAGGAGGACACCGCCCAAGGATAGGCGATGGGTACAGTTGCGCTATGGCACCGTCCACGTCTCTACGAAACCTGCGCCGCCCGATGGTGGTGGTGGCCTTCGGTGGCTGGAACGACGCCGGCGAGGCAGCCACCGACGTCATGGAGCTGCTCGCTCGCCAAAGCGACGCTGAGCAAGCGTTCACCCTCGACCCAGACGACTACTACGACTACACCCAAGTTCGACCGATGCTGATCCGCGACGGGGTCGGCAACCGACACCTCGAATGGTTGACCACCGAGGTGATGGTAGGGAGTCTGCCCAAGCGGGACGTGGTGCTCGTAGTCGGCCCCGAACCGCAACGACGCTGGCGAGAGTTTTGCAGCCGACTGGTCTCTGCGTTCAAGTCGATCAAGCCTGAACGCATTGTTTTTTTGGGTGCGATGCTCTCCGACGCACCCCACCGGCGTCCAATCCAGGTCGCGCAGGACAGCTCGGATTACGAAGGCCCAACCGGAATAGTCGGCGTCCTTGCCCAGACGTGCCTGGAGGCAGGCCTGCCGACCACGTCGCTTTGGGCGTCCGTCCCCCATTACGTGGCCGACCCGCCCAGCCCGAAAGTGGCACTGGCGCTGCTGAGCCGGTTGGAGCGAGTGCTGGATTGCGAACTCGACCCCGGAGAGTTGGTGTCGGACGCCGCAACCTGGGAACAGCGGGTGGACGAGCTGATCACTGACCCCGAAATCGCGATCTACATCTCAGAACTTGAGGAACGCTACGACGACGAAGTCACCGACGGCGACCAGATTGCCGCCGAAATCGAGCGCTACCTACGGCGCCACAACGAGTAACGCCCTGGCGACTCAGGCGAGTCAGAAGTTTTGGAGACGGTAAAGAACCCGGAAACCGGCGGCCTCCAATTCGGCCTCCAACTCCTCGGTGTCTAGGACGTTCAACCCGAAAACCACAGTGCTGTGCTCTCCTTGCCCCCGGTAGACAGCCAGGTGCGTGATGTTAGCCCCGTGGTGGGCAGTGATCGCGGTGACCCGCGCCAGAGTCCCAGGAGTGTCAGGAGCCTCGATTGTGAGCCGAGAACCAGGATCGCGGAACCCCAGAATTTCAATGAAGGCATCCAAGATCGCACTCTCGGTGATCACACCGACAAGCCTGCCCTCATCAACTACCGGAAGCATCTCGATCTTGTTGTCCCTCATCAGGACCGCAGCCTCTTCAAGCAACGCACCGGGCGCGATCACGATCGGATTCCGGGTCATCACCTTGCTCACCTTCAGCTTTGCGAGCAGGTAGTTGATCTCGCCAGCGCTGAAGGTGGTCGCCCGGGACGGGCCAGCTGCCGCCAGATCTCCCTGCGAGACCACTCCGACAACCCGACCCTCAAGGAGCACCGGCAGGTGCCGGACGCGGTGAGCGGTCATGATCGCCACCGCCTCTGGCACCGTATTGTCGGGAGTCACTGTGAACGGCTTGGCCGTCATGCGGCTTCTTACGAACATCTGCGTCAACCTCCCAGGTAGGCGCGCCGCACGTCCTCTGTCTTTGCCAGGTCGGCGGCGTTGCCGGACAAGACGATGGAACCAGTCTCCATCACGTAGGCGCGGTTCGCGACCTGTAGCGCCATGTTTGCATTTTGCTCGACCAGCAGCACGGTGGTTCCGTTGCCGTTGATGGACGCGATGATGTCGAAGATCTCTTGCACCAGCAGCGGCGCCAACCCCATGGACGGCTCGTCGAGCAACAGCAGCCGTGGGCGTCCCATCAACGCCCTACCCATGGCGAGCATCTGCTGCTCACCTCCCGACAGCGTGCCTGCCGCCTGCTTCAACCTCTCAGACAGCACGGGGAATCGCTGGAATACCTCGTCCAGATCCTGGGCGATCCCGGCTTTGTCGCGCCGCAGGAAAGCCCCAAGCTCGAGGTTCTCCAGCACCGTCATCGCGGGAAACACCCGGCGCCCTTCTGGCACATGCCCCAACCCCTGCTTCACGCGAGACTGAGGCGAGGCGGACGTGATGTCTACCCCATCGACCTTGATCGTGCCCGACGTGGGCTTCTTCAACCCAGAGATGGTGCGTAGCGTGGTCGTCTTACCTGCCCCGTTCGCACCGATCAGGGTAACGATTTCGCCTTGCTCAACCGACAGGCTGATCCCCTTGATGGCGTGGATTCCCCCGAAGTGAACCTGAAGATCGGTGACCTCAAGCATTGTTGGCCTCCTCACCAAGGTAAGCCTCAATGACCCGGGGATTAGCCCGGATCTCGTCTGGGATGCCCGAAGCAATCACAACCCCATGGTCGAGCACGTAGATCCGTTCACACACCCTCATCACCAGCGCCATATCGTGCTCGATTAGCAGGATCGTCAACTTGAACTCTTCTCGAAGCCACGCGATCAGCGACGTCAGTTCTGCGGTCTCCGCGGGGTTCATACCGGCGGCAGGCTCGTCCAGCAGCAGCAACGTCGGCCGGGTGGCCAACGCCCGAGCGATCTCCAGATGACGTTGCTCGCCGTAGCTCAAGTTGCGGGCGAGTTCCTCGGTCTTATCCTCCAAGCCCATCAATTTGAGCAACTTCAGGCTCTCTGCGCGAATCGCCTCTTCTTTGCGGGCGCGTTTCGGCAGGTGGAACAGTGCGGACGCCAACCCGTACGGTTCGCTGACCTGCATCGCGATCACCACGTTGTCGAGCACCGAGAGATCCTTGAACAACCGGATGTTCTGGAACGTCCGTCCCACACCCGTCCGGCAAATCACGTTCGGTTTGCGGCCCCCCAACTCCGTGGTTACACCGTCTCGGGTGAAACTGATGTTGCCAGCCGACGGCGGGTAAACGCCGGTGAGCAGGTTGAACAAAGTCGTCTTGCCTGCTCCGTTTGGCCCGATTAAGCCAACCAGTTCACCTTCGTCCAAGTGAAGGCTGACGTCGGATACTGCTGCCAAGCCGCCGAAGTGGCGAGTGAGGTCGCTCACCTGAAGAATCGTGGTCACGCTCCGGTCACCTCCTGTGGCACCCTGCGTCGACCGAACTTGTCGCGCAGAACTTGCCCCAGTTCTTTCGAGCCCATGATTCCTTGCGGACGGAACACCATGATCACGACCAGAACCATCGCGTAGATGATCATTCGCAGCTCTGGGAACGGCTGAAGCAGGGTCGAGACGACCGCCAACAGCACCGCCGCAATGATCGAGCCCGAAAGGCTACCCAAGCCGCCAAGCACGACGATCACGAGGATGTCGATCGACTTCAAGAACCCGAACAGGTCGGGCTTGATGAAGTAGAAGTAGGACGCGTACAGCCCCCCGCCGATACCTGCGAAGAATGCACCCAGCGTGAACGCTGTGATCTTCGACCGGACTGCGTTCACCCCAACGGATTCGGCTGCGATCTCGTCCTCCCGAATTGCGATGCACGCCCGACCCTGGCTTGATTGGAGGAAGTTCGAGATCACGATGATGGCACCTGCGGTGAAAAAGAACAGCCAGTTCCAGTCAACGTACTGAGGGATCCCTGAAAGCCCGGCGGCGCCATTGCTGAACTCGAAGTTCAACAACAGGATGCGGATGATCTCTGCCATGCCCAGCGTCGCGATCGCTAGGTAATCACCTCGCAACCGCAATGTCGGCAAACCCACCAGTAGGCCGACCAAGGCGGCAAGCACGCCACCCAGAATCAGCCCGAACAAGAACGCCCAGAGGTTGTCGAACTTCATCACCATCAAGGCAGTGGTGTACGCGCCGATTGCCATGAATCCCGCATGCCCCAGCGAGAATTGCCCGGTGAAGCCGGTGATCAAGTTGAGGCTGACCGCCAAAATAATGTTCACCGAAATGGTGACAATCGTCGCCATCAGGTAGTCGTCGATGATGCCCAAATTGATAAGTGCTAAAACGACGAAGTAAGTGGCAAGGTAGGGAGCGGCACGCATTCCCAATCGAGAGATCGAAGAGACGCTCATCACACCTTCTCCCGCACATTCTTACCCAGCAACCCGGCCGGTTTGATGATCAAGATCGCGATCAATATCGCGAACACCACCGCGTCCCGGAACATCGAGAAGCCGGATCCGGCAACGAACGTCTCGACAATCCCGATGAAATAACCACCGAGCAGGGCCCCTGGAATCAGACCAATCCCGCCGAAGACCGCCGCCACGAACGCCTTCAAACCCGGCAGGATCCCCATCAGCGGATTGATCGAGTTGTAGTAAACACCCACCAGGACGCCAGCGGCGCCAGCTAACGCTGACCCGAGCGCGAATGTGAACGAGATTGTGTTGTTGACGTTGATCCCCATCAGACGGGCGGCCTCGGCATCCTGGGAGACGGCACGCATCGCCTTGCCCGTGCGAGTTCGACGGACGATGAACTGCAACAAAACCATAAGCGTCACCGAGATGACGATGATCAAAATCTGTTGGGTTTTGATCACAACCCCGCCGAAGTTATACGAAGTGCTCAAGAAAGCCGGCAAGGGTGGATACGAACGTACGGCTGCCCCAACGAAGTACATCATCGTGTACTCCAGGAACAGCGAAACCCCGATAGCTGTGATTAGCACCGCGATCCGCGTCGAATTTCGCAGCGGTTTATACGCCACGCGCTCGATGACAACCCCAAGGATCGTGGTGACGATCATCGCGGCAACCAAAGACTCAAAGAACCCCAGCCGGAAGATCGTCATCGACCAATAGCCGACGAACGCTCCAACCATGTAGACATCGCCGTGAGCGAAGTTGATGAGCTGGATGATGCCGTAGACCATCGTGTAGCCCAACGCTATGAGCGCGTAGATGCTACCCAGCGACAAGCCGTTTATCAGCTGTTGCAGTACCTGCTCCACGAATCACCTCTTGTAGTTGCACAAAGTGGGGAGGATCGCAGGGTACATTACACCCTGGTCCTCCCCACTTCGAGAGTTAGTCGATCAGGACTCGATCTTTTCGCTGGTGGCCTGCTGGCCGTCCTTCAAACCGATAACGACGATCGACTTAACCGGGTTGTGGTTTTCGTCGATGCTGAACGTGCCGGTGACTCCGGCGAAATTCTCGGTGCTGGCCATCGCGTCCCGGACGCCCACACCAGTCAGCTCCTTGGCGCGGCCCACAGCGTCTGCAGTCCACTTCGCGAGGTCGTACCCGAGAGCGTGGAACGCGTTCGGCTCCTCACCATTGTGCTTCGCCTTCCATGCCTCGATGAACTCGACAACCTTCGGATCCTGATCCAGCGGGCTGTAGTGGTTGGTGAAGTAGACGTCGTTCAGAGCCTGAGCGCCAGCGAGTTCCAGCAGCGTCGGAGAGTCGAAGCCGTCCGCTCCGAGCACCGGCTGGGTGATCCCCAACTCACGCGCCTGCTTGATGATCAAGCCCGCCTCTTCGTAGTAGCCAGGCAGGTAAATCACGTCGAACTGCTTGCCCTTGATACGGGTCAGGATGCCGGAGAATTCCGTGTCCTTAGCAGCGAAAGCCTCTTCACCGACGATGGTTCCACCGTTGGCGGTGAAGGTCTTGACGAAGTTCTCAGCCAAGCCCTTGGCGTAGTCGCTCGAGGTGTCCTTGATCACGACAGCGGACTTGGCGTTCAGCTTGTTGGAAGCGAAGTTCGCCATCGCAGTGCCCTGGAACGAGTCGTTGAAGCACACCCGGAACGCGAACTCGTTCACCGAGCCGTCCTCGTTGACCGTCACGTCGTCGGCAGTCGCCGAGCCGGACGCCACGGGAACCTGGTTCTTGGTTGCAACCGGGATCACAGCCTTGAAAGAGCCAGAAGTTGCCGGGCCGAGCTGCGCCAACACCTTGTCTTGAGTCATGAGTTTGGTGGCCAACGTGGTGGCTTCGGCAGGCTCAGACTTGTTGTCGTAGACGACCAGTTCGATCTGCTTGCCGTTGACGCCGCCAGCCTCGTTCACCTGGTCTACGGCCAGCTTGATGCCATCCACCGACGCCTTACCGTAAGTGGCCACGCCACCCGAAAGTTCGTAGTTGACGCCGATCTTGATCGTGTCGCCAGCAGGCGCAGCAGGTGCGTTATCAGCACCGCCGGGCGCGGTGCCACCGGGCGTGGTCGCACAGCCAGCGATGAGTGCCAGTGAGGCCGTCGCCGCCAAGCTCCAGCCAACAAGACGCTTCATAATGTCTCCCTTTGAGTTCACAGGTGGATCGAAGATAGTCCACCCGACCACCCTTCGAGAAACTGAACTCGCTAGATGGACGTTACGAATTAGTCTCGGCAACCCGTTTTCCAGCGCGAGAGTCCCAGCGTCCCTGCGGTGCAGGCTCACCCCGCAACTCGACGACGAGTTCGGTGACAGCCTCCATGATCTTGTTCGACGCAGCACGGACGGCTACCAAATCTCTGGCCTGGCCAGCCCATCGCGTCATATCTACGGGTTCGCCCATAACCACTCGCACACGCTGACGCGGAACAACACGTGGCCAAGTGAGACGGCGTCCCGGCATCACCTGGTGGGTGCCCCAACTAGCCATCGGGATCACGGGGACACCGGTGGCAAGCGCCAGCCGAGCGGCCCCAGTGCGCGGCGACATCGGCCAAAGGTCGTGGAGCTCGAAGACAAATTTAGCTTTATACTTTTTAGACATCCAATTTGCCGGATAAGAATCCAGCGGATATGTTGAAGATGCTATGACCACGTCAGGAGCAATATCTCTGTTTATTTC
>CAYMMF010000017.1:22175-23316 GCA_964391475.1 uncultured Propionibacteriaceae bacterium
GCATCCTTGGCTGCGCCCAGAGCATCAATCGCCTTCGCGGTACCACGCTGCACCGGGATCTGGCGACAGCTCCGCGCGAGCCAGCCGACCACCGGCACGTTCCAAAGTTCGGCCTTTCCCAACAGCCGCGGCCACCGACCGTGCCAGATCACGAACCGAGCGACCGCGATCGGATCAACGTAACTGACGTGATTTGCAACAACGATCACTCCACCGGTGGCGGGCAACGCGGCGGCGTCCCCCCACTCCTCCCGGGTGAAGCTCCGCATTACCAAGCCAGCGAACGAGGCCAGCCCCCGATACATGCGCTCCCCACCAGTCGGTACGGCTTTGCGCAGCGGCTGGGATTTCAGGAGCGCTAATGGGCGCAACGAAGGTCTACCTTCTCTTTCAACGCTCGCACCATCTCGTCGGGATCATCCGCACGGAACACTGCAGACCCAGCGACAAACACGTCGGCACCCGCGTCCACACAGCGCTCAATCGTGCCTTCGCTGACGCCACCGTCGACCTGAATCCAGACGTCCAGCCCGTACTTCTTTACGAGCGCGCGTGTGCGAGCAATCTTCGGCAGCATCACGTCGAGGAACGACTGACCACCGAAACCGGGGTCAACGGTCATGATCAAAATCATGTCGAGTTCGCCCAGCAGATCTTCGTACGGCTCGATCGGGGTCTGCGGGCGCAGTCCCATCGACGCCTTGGCACCCAACGAACGCAGGGTACGTGCCAACCGGATCGGCGCCAGGGACGCCTCAATGTGGAACGTCACTGACTCACAACCGGCCTCGGCATACCCGGGGGCCCACTGGTCGGCGTCCTCGATCATCAAGTGGATATCAAGGAACCGATCCGGATGGTTAGCCCGCACGGCCTCGACGACCGGAAGCCCGAAGCTCAGGTTGGGGACGAAATGGTTATCCATTACGTCCAAGTGAATGCCTTCGGCGCTCGGAATCCGCAAAATTTCCGAATCTAAGCTAGCCAGATTGGAATTTAAAACACTGGGGTGAATGCGATTAGCCATTCTCCAGATTCTACCGGGACCCCACCCTCAAAAGTGCTAAATACATGGCATCCGTGGCATGCCTGTGCCCCCACAGTTGCACGAAATCGCCAAATGCCGCATCCGGGACGCCCG
>CAYMMF010000018.1:0-367 GCA_964391475.1 uncultured Propionibacteriaceae bacterium
GCGGAACTCGATGCCCCGACGCTCGATCATCCGCATCAGCGTCGGTCGCGACATACCGAGAATCTTGGCAGCCTCGGTCGTGGTGAACTCCTGCTTGGCCGGGACGACAACCGCGCCGGTGGTCTGCTCGGCATCCAGCAGGGCGAGCACCTTCTTGGCGCTCTCGCGGGGGAGGCGCAGGGTCACCTCAATCTCGGACTGGTCACCAGCCAAGCCCGAGCGCAGAGCCTCGACGTCCTCGGTCAATGCAGTGCTCATGTCGCCTCCCACAGCCTTGGAACTCCTAAGTGCTCTAAGTGTGCACGGCTCAGGCGTGTCGCCAGGGCGTGAGGCCTAGATGTCGTAGTACATCTCAAATTCGTGGGGG
>CAYMMF010000018.1:377-23241 GCA_964391475.1 uncultured Propionibacteriaceae bacterium
CGCATGCGAAGCGCTTCGACGTCCTCTCGTTTCAGATCTATCCACGTGTCAATCAGGTCTGGGGTGAACACATTGCCCGCCAACAGGTATTCGTGGTCGGCGGCTAGTGCGTCCAATGCCTCGTCCAAGGACGTCGGCACCTGCGCGATGTCGTGATGCTCTTCCGGCGGTAGTTCGTACAAGTCCTTGTCAACCGGCGCCGGGGGCTCGATGCGGTTCTGGATGCCGTCTATCCCGGCCAACAGCATCGCGGCGAACGCCAGGTAAGGGTTCGCCGACGGGTCGGGGCAGCGGAACTCCATCCTCTTGGTCTTGGGGTTTGGCCCAGTCAGCGGGATTCGGATCGCCGCGGAACGGTTCCGTTGGCTGTACACCAGGTTCACCGGTGCCTCGAAGCCCGGCACTAGTCGGTGGTAGCTGTTGGCGGTCGGGTTTGTGAACGCCAACAGCGAAGGGGCGTGGTGCAGGACGCCGCCGATGTACCACCGTGCGATGTCGGACAGCCCTGCATAACCCGTCTCATCGGCGAAGAGGGGCAACCCGTGAGCCCACAACGATTGGTGAACATGCATGCCCGACCCGTTGTCGCCGAAGATCGGCTTGGGCATGAAGGTGACGGTCTTCCCATTCACCCAGGCGGTGTTCTTGACGATGTACTTGTACTTCATCAGGTTGTCGGCCGATGCCAGCAGCGTGTCGAAGCGGGTGGCGATCTCACATTGGCCGGCCGTGCCGACCTCGTGGTGGGCACGTTCTACAACCAAGCCAGCGTCCTGTAGGTGACGCACCATCTCGTCCCTGAGATCTGAGAAGTGATCGACGGGCGGCACCGGAAAGTACCCACCCTTGTACTTGACCTTGTAGCCGCGATTGGCTCGTCCGTCGCGTTCAGACTCGGCTCCGGTGTTCCAAGCGCCAGCCTCTGAGTCGATGAAGTAATAACCCGCGTTGGCTGTGGTCTCAAAACGCACCGAGTCGAACACGTAGAACTCGGCCTCGTGCCCCATGAAGACCGTGTCCCCGATGCCGGTGGAGCGCAGGTACGCCTCGGCTTTGCGGGCGATGTTTCGCGGATCCCGACTGTAAGCCTCTTTCGTTAGTGGGTCGTGCACGAACCAGTTCAGCACCAGTGTCTTCGATTCGCGGAACGGATCCAGGTACGCCGTTGACGGGTCGGGCAGCAGCGTCATGTCGGATTCGTGGATCTTCTGGAATCCCCGAATCGAACTGCCGTCGAACGACAGCCCATCGGTGAACACGTCGTCATCGAGGAAGGACGCCGGGATCGTGAAGTGCTGCATTACGCCCACCAGGTCACAGAATCGGACGTCGATGGTCTCGATATCGTTCGCCTCGACGTAGGCCGCCAATTCCGAGGTGTCCTTGAACATGATTCCTCCATATGATCCAACTGGGCGGAGCTTCCGACACGTCTCGGGTGGCTAACCTGGACGATTGGTTCGGGTGCCCTTCGCCACATATGTTCCCACGTCAGGAGTCTCGTCACCGGTCCAGAACCCATGTCGAACCTGCCGTGAGAACGTACGAACGGGTGCCTTCAATCTGCGTAGACTCCGGCAAATGAACGAGTCGACCGAGCCGTACCCTGGGCAACAACTCGGCCTTCCCGAATCTGGACGCGGGTCCCTAGCGCCTTGGGGAGCCCGGGTGGTCGCCTTGATGATCGACTGGGGAGCGTCAATGCTCGTGGCGTTCCTGCTGTTTGGAAGCGGCGTGCTGGTCGGAGTCGACTGGCACAGGTGGATGACGCTGACGGTGTTCTTCGTTGAGAAGTCGCTGTTCACCTGGCTCACCGGGAGCAGCTTCGGACAGTTGATCACCAAGGTGGGAATAGTGCGCCTTGATGGCCACCCAATTGGGTGGTGGCGAGCGATAGCTCGAGCCGCCCTGGTGTCGCTGGTCTTCCCAGCTGTGATCGTGGGCGTAGACCGCCGAGCGTTGAACGACATGATGCTCGGCACCGTGGCAGTAGTCAGACGCTAGGAATACATACCATTCGCGTAACGAATGCCTCGGCCAGCCCGTGGGAATGGTGCCGGTTTGTCGGTCGCGCTGTGTACGTTGGAGCGGAACTCACATATCGGAGCAGTCTGGGCTGCGCCTGGAGACCCCTGGCGTCCAGATTCCCGAACAACAAATGGAGGAACATTGAGCAAGCGAAAGCTTCTGGCAGCCGCCAGTATCGCTGTTGCTGGTGCGATGGCGTTGAGCGCGTGCACGCCGCAGGCGACACCGGGCGGGCAGACGAATGCTGGCGACGCGGCCAAAGGCAGTTCAGTCAGCGTCATGTGGAACCAGCCGTTCTACTCTGCTAACTCGAGCAGCAGTTCGGGTAACGCCACCGCGAACAACAACATTTTGTACCTGATCCGCGACACCGTCATCTACTACGACAACAATCTCGAGGTGAACCAAAACAAGGGTTTCGCCTCGTTCGAAAAAGTCTCCGATGAACCGCTCACGGTGAAGCTCCAGATGGCTGACACCGCTCAGTGGGCCGACGGCGTCCCGGTAGACGCTGCAGACGTGATTTTGGAGTACGGCGCGACCAGTTCGCTGTTCAACACGATCACCGATGAAGCCGAGATCGAGGGGCTGTACGACGAGGACGGCAACCTCGCCCAGGTCGCAGAGGGCAAGGTCTTCTTCGAGTCTGGTTCCCCTTCAGTCGCTTTGATCCGGGATTTCCCTGAGGTCAGTGACGACTACAAGACCGTCACCTACAAGTACTCACAGATTTACGCAGACTGGGAGAAGGCGCCGCTCGCCCCGGGCCAGCCCGCACACGTGGTTGCCAAGCTTGCGCTCGGTGTCGAAGATCCGACCGAAGGCAAGAAGGCCATCGTCGATGCGTTCAAGAACAAGGACACTGCGGCACTCGGAAAGATTGCCAACACCTGGAACACCGCGTTCAACATGAACCAGCTGCCAGATGACAAGAGTCTGATTCTTTCGAGTGGCCCCTACCAGATGAGCGAGTTCAAGAAGGACGAGTACATCACCCTCACCAAGAACGAGGCGTACAAGGGTGACCACAAGCCGAACATCGACAAGATCACGATCCGCTTCAGCGAAGATCCCCAGGCGGCCGTGCTGGCCTTGCAGAACAAGGAAGTCCAGCTGATTTCACCGCAGTCGACTGCTGATGTCCTTGAAGACCTGCAGAAGCTGTCCGGCGTGAAGGTGATCACCGGTGACGAAGCCACCTACGAGCATGTCGACCTGACGTACAACAACGGTGGCCCGTTCGACCCGAAGACCTATGGCGGCGACGCTGATAAGGCTAAGAAGGTCCGCCAGGCGTTCCTGCACACCGTCCCGCGCGGTGCGATCATGGAGCGGCTTATCAACCCATTGAACCCCGAAGCCCAGATCCGCAACTCGTTCAACGTCATCCCGGGCGCGCCCGGTTACGACGAGGTTGTCGCAGCTAACGGAATGAAGGACACCTACGGTGACGACGCGGATGTCGAAAAGGCCAAGGCGCTTCTAGCCGAAGCCGGTGTGACGGGCAAGCCCAAGGTTCGCATCCTTTACGCCCAGAAGAATGAGCGGCGAGTTCAGGAGTTCCGTCTGATCAAGGAATCCGCGGAAGCCGCTGGCTTCGAGGTCGTCGACAACGGCAACCCCAATTGGGGCGAGAAGCTTGGCGACAAGAGCTACGACGCGGCACTGTTCGGCTGGCAGTCCACCGGTACTGGTGTGACTGAGGCGGACGCCAACTACCGTTCCGAAGACAAGGCCACCGGATCCATCCGCGGCCAGAACAACTTCAGCGGTTTCGCCAGCACCGAAGTAAACCGACTCTACGACGAGTTGGCTAAGGAACTAGACCCGGCTGCCCAGCAGAAAATCAACGAGCAGGTCGAGAAGATCCTCGTTGACGACGCCTTCGGCATCGTGATCTTCCAGTTCCCGGCTGTGACCGCCTTCGACGAGTCGCTCCAGGGTATTGATCCGATTTCGATTGCACCGACCATCTTCTGGAACTTCTGGGAGTGGAAGCTGGCCTGACGGCCATGAGCCAACAAAACGAAGTGGGGCGCCGGACTATGTCCGGCGCCCCACTCGTCCGCATTGGTGCGTTAGACTCACACCCTGTCCGTTCCCGGACGCCTCGGCGTCCGCAGACCTGGTGATGTTGCATGATCCGCTATCTGGCCCGCCGCGTAGGCATCGCGCTCGGCATCCTCTTCGTGCTCTCGGTGATGATGTACGCGATGCTGAATCTGGCGCTGGATCCGTTAGAAGATCTGCGGCAATCAACCCAAAAGAACAAGGCCGAGATGATCGCCCAACGGGTGCGGATGCTGCGGCTGGATGAGCCTTGGTGGGTCCGCTATTGGGATTGGCTGACCAACTTTCTGGCAGGCGACTGGGGGACTGCCTGGCGCTGGGGACAGCCAGTAAACGCACTGCTTGGCGACGCGATCGCAACGTCTGTTCAACTCGTGTTCAGCGCCACCATCGTGGCCATCTTGCTGGGCGTAACAGTCGGGTTGATTTCTGCGCTGCGCCAATACACTACGTTCGATTACTCGATCACATTCGTGTCGTTCGTTCTCTACTCGTTGCCTGTTTTCTGGGTGGCGGTG
This sequence comes from uncultured Propionibacteriaceae bacterium, assembly GCA_964391475.1. GTDB lineage: Bacteria > Actinomycetota > Actinomycetes > Propionibacteriales > Propionibacteriaceae > Propioniciclava. The sequence continues at coordinate 4,994 of CAYMMF010000018.1, forward strand.
CTGCTGAAGCAGTTCCTTGCGATCGGTTTCAACGACTTCCTGAACAATCCGACCCTCAACTGGGGTGTGGTCATCGCGGTCGTAATCGTCTCAGGTTTGTTCTGGGCTGGTGCGCTCGGCGGGGACCGCAGACGTAAGCTCATTGTTTTTGCCAGCGCTGCGGCGGTAACGCTGGTTTCCATCCTGTTCGTGGTCATTACAGGTTGGATACATAACCCCAAGTTCGGCACGGTGGGCATCGCCATTTTGGGGGTCGCTGCCGCGTTTGCGATGACTCTTCTGTTCGCTGGAATGGCCAACAAACGCGCCCTCTACTCAGCACTGACCACGGCAGGGGTCGGGGTGGCAGCCTACGTAGCCTGCCAGTGGCTTTGGTACTACTACGTCGCCACATTACCGATGATGTTCGGCCTTCTCGTACTCGCACTCGCTATCGGCTTCGCAACTGGTTGGGCGTGGGGTGGCCCAGACAAGATGGTGTCAGCACGCGGTGGCGTCCTAGTGGCTCTCTTCATGTCAGTGGCGACGTTCTTCGACCGGATCATGCAAGCATGGCCAGCTTACGTCTCGTCGCCCGATGTGAGAGGGCGCCCCATCGGCACCATCGGGTCGGTCACGCCCGGTCTGGGTGGCGACTTCTGGATCTCAACCCTCGACAGGATGACTCACCTGCTGCTGCCTTCGGTGGCGCTGGTCTTGATCTCGTTCGCCACCTACACCCGCTACCAACGTGGGTCGATGCTCGAGGTGATGAATCAGGACTACATCCGCACCGCACGCGCAAAGGGCTTACCAGAGCGGATCGTGATCGTCCGACATGCACTTCGTAACGCGCTCCTACCGTTGGCGTCCATCATCCCCGTAGACCTGCTGAGCATGGTAGGTGGCGCCGTGATGACCGAGACTATCTTCGGTTGGTCTGGCATGGGCAAGCTTTTTATCGATTCGATGCACCTGTCGATGATCGATCCGATCATGGCTTACGTCATGATCATCGGCGCGATAGCCATGACAGCTAACCTCGTTGCAGACTTCCTGTATGCCGTCCTCGATCCGAGAATCAGGGTGAACGCATGACCGACAAACAACCCCCCCACTCAGATCCTGAAGTTCCGTATGGCGACGGGAGGCTTCCAGATCCGGACGCCGGAGGCCCTGGCCGTGGCGAAGGCGCCGGTGAAGTCAAAGAAGTTGAAGGGCTCAGCCAGGGCAAGATTGTTTGGCGCAAGTTCATCCGCCACCGGGGTGCGATGTTCGGCATGATCACCCTGGGCTTGATAGCGATTATCGCAATCTCGGCCATGGGCATTGGTCCGATTCCGGGTTGGTGGAAGTGGCAAGACTTCAATGCATCCCACAACATGGTGAACCGGGGCGGAGCCCCGACGCTAATCATTCCCGGAATCAACGGCGACCACTTCGCATGGGGTGACCACCCGTTCGGCCAGGACAGCATCGGTGCAGACAACTTCGCTCAAGTCATGGCGGGTGTAAAGACTTCGCTGTTTGTGATGCTGATCATGGGCGTGGTCGCACTCACCATCGGAGTGACTGTCGGCGCGTTGGCTGGCTACTACCGAGGCTGGATCGACATGGCTCTCATGCGGTTCACCGACTTGGTTATCACGCTGCCTGTCATCGTGATCGGGGCCGTGCTTGGCCGACTGGTCTACACCATCCCGCAGAAGTACTTCCAAGACGACACGATCACTCAATGGGTCAAGTCCTCAATGCCGCTTTTGTTGGCGCTGGCTCTAGGCATGATCCTTTGGACAGGGCTTGCCCGGCTTGTGCGATCAGAATTTTTGAGCCTCCGGGAGCGAGAATTCGTCGATTCAGCCAGGGTTTCTGGTGCCAGCGACTTCCGAATCATCACCAAGCACATTCTGCCGAACGCGATCGGCGTGATCATCGTCAACACGACGCTGCTGATGTCCGCAGCCGTGGTTCTAGAGACCGCGCTGTCGTATCTGGGGTTCGGGATTTCTCGTCCGAATTCCTCGTTGGGGTTGTTGATCAGCGCTAACCAGAGCGCGTTCCAAACCCGCCCGTGGCTGTTTTGGTGGCCAGGACTCTTCATCATCTTGATCGCGCTGAGCGCCAACTTCATCGGTGATGGTCTTCGGGACGCCTTCGACCCACGAACAAAACGGATTCCGAGCGAGGCAGCCATGCGCAAAGCCATGACGCAGTTGTCGAAGCCCGAGGATTCACCTGTCGGTGAGGAGGCCAGGTGACTAACACACCTAACCAGCACAGCGAACAGTCGCTGGACTCCCAAGTCCGACTTTCCCGCAGCCTGGGCGGAGACGTTGCCAAGGGTGACGTGATCTTGGAGGTTCGTGATCTGAGCGTCAACTTCTGGGTTAACAACGAGTGGTTCACCGCCGCTGAGCACATGAACTACGACCTGAAGGCCGGCGAGGTGTTGGCCATCGTGGGGGAGTCCGGCTCCGGCAAGACCCAGTCGTCCATGAGCCTGATTGGCCTTCTGCCCACCAACGGCCGGGCGACCGGATCAGCAAAGCTGAAGGGGACCGAGTTGATCGGACTCCCGCTTTCGGAGTTGAGGCAGATCCGAGGCAACGAGATCTCGGTCATCTTCCAAGAGCCCATGACTGCGCTCAATCCGGTATACACAGTCGGCTTCCAGATCATGGAAACGCTTCGGACACACTTCATCATGCCGCCGACAGTTGCTAAAGCTCGTGCGCTTGAGTTGATGGAGTTGGTCGAGATCCCCGACCCCGAAGATAGCTACACCAAGTTTCCCCACCAGTTGTCGGGTGGTCAACGGCAGAGAATCATGATTGCCCAGGCACTCGCCTGCGACCCGAAGCTACTGATTGCGGACGAGCCGACTACCGCGCTTGACGTCACAGTTCAGGCTGAAATCCTCAAACTGATGCGGGAACTCCGCGAGCGGGTCAGCGCCGGGATCATCCTGATCACCCACGACATGGGCGTGGTAGCTGACATGGCCGATCGGATCATCGTTATGAAGGACGGCAGGGTCGTCGAGCATGGCACCAGCCAACAGATCTTCACAGAACCCAAGCATCCTTACACCCAACAACTCCTGGCGGCGGTGCCCCACTTAGGTGGCACTCTGGGCGATCGGAAGGCTGAAGACCAGCCCAAGACCATGATTATGGTTGGCGACGAACCGATCCCGCTCACCCCTGGGCTCCCAGATACCAAGCCTGCTCTTTTAATGGAAGACGTCGACATCGTCTACCCCAAGCAGGGCAGGCGTCCCGCTTTCCGGGCTGCAGCCAGCATCAACTTGCGCGTTGATCCCGGCGAGGTAGTGGGGTTGGTAGGCGAATCTGGCTCCGGTAAGACAACTATCGGACGAGCCGCTGTCGCTCTGCTTCCAGTAGCGAAAGGCCGCATCGTGGTGGACGGCCGGGACATCACCCACGCCACCCAAGCCGAGATGCAACCCTTCCGTAAGAGCGTCGGCTTCGTATTCCAAGATCCTGGATCGTCGCTGAATCCAAGGTTGCCCGTGGGGGAATCGATCGGGGAGCCGCTGTTCTTGCATGAGAAGCTTCGCGGTTCAGAATTGAGCAATCGGGTAGAAGATCTGCTCGACTCAGTCGAACTGCCACGCAGCATGCGAAATCGGTACCCGCACGAGTTGTCAGGAGGGCAACGGCAACGCATCGGAATCGCCCGCGCGCTCGCTCTTAGCCCACGATTGCTGATAGCTGACGAACCCACCTCAGCGCTCGACGTCTCTGTGCAGGCTCGAGTGTTGGCTCTGTTCCAGGAACTCCAGGAGCAATACGGGTTCGCCTGCCTGTTCATTAGCCACGACTTAGCTGTGATCGAGCAGGTTTCGAGCCGGATCGCGGTCATGAACCACGGCAGGCTGGTAGAGGTGGGAGACACCAAAGACATCGTCTCCAGGCCTCAGCATTCCTACACTCAGCGTCTTCTCGCCGCTGTTCCGGTTCCAGATCCGGAGGAGCAACGCAAGCGACGGGAACTCCGCGACGCAATCATCGAACGCGAGCAACTGGTCTCGTAACCAAAGTCGTCCTAACCTGTTGGGTTAGCTGCCCGGAGTCGCAACGGACGTGTCAGGATGATTCCATGGCGAACCACACTGGCGTGCGAATCGGAATCCTGACCAGCGGCGGCGACGCGCCCGGCATGAACGCGGTTGTTCGCGCTGTGGCACGGACTGGCATCTCGCTCGGAGCAGACGTGTACGCCGTCTTCGAGGGATACCAGGGGTTAATTGACGGAGGCGACAGCATCCGACGGTTCGGCTGGGACGATGTGAGCGGAATCCTCCACCAGGGCGGCACCGCCGTCGGAACATTCCGCTGCCCTGAGTTCAAGACCAGGGAGGGGATGCTCTCTGCGGCCGAGAATCTGATTCACCTCGGCATCGATCGCCTCGTCGTAATCGGTGGAGACGGTAGCCTTTCTGGGTTGGACGCCTTCCGCGCGCAGTGGGCGTCCCTGCTGGACGAATTGGTGACCGCAGGGAGAATCGGCCACTCCGAGAGAGCCGCTCACCCGAGCCTGAAGTTTGCCGGAGTGGTGGCGTCCATCGACAACGACATGGTGGGCACCGACATGACCGTGGGCGCTGACTCGGCGCTGCACCGCATCTTGGACGCCATCGACTCGCTTACGTCCACCGCAGCGTCCCACCAACGCAGTTTCGTAATCGAGGTCATGGGGCGCCACTGCGGCTACCTCGCACTCATGTCGGCAGTTGCAGGGGGCTGTGACTACGTATTCATCCCCGAAGATCCGCCAGCCCCCGGCTGGGAGCAGCGCATGTGCGAGGCGCTGCAGAGCGGGCGGTCGTCCGGACGCCGCGACTCGCTCGTGATCGTTGCTGAGGGGGTGCGTGATCGCCAAGGCAACCCGATCACCTCCGGCCAGGTGCGCCAGGTGATCGAAGACACGCTTGGGGAAGACACCCGAGTAACCATTCTGGGGCACGTCCAACGTGGTGGACGCCCAAGCGCTTTCGACCGTTGGTGCAGCACCGTGTTGGGTTACGAGGCTGCCCGTGAAGTGATCTTGAACGAGGATCCCTCCGGATGCTTCATCGGGTACCGCGGTAACCGTGTCGTCCGGGTTCAACTTGAGGACGCGGTCAATCGCACTCGCCAGGTACCGAAGCTCATCGATTCAGGTGATTCTGCGGCTGCGATGGGCGCTCGCGGGGGCAGCTTCAATGAGATGGCCCGGATTTTCGCTGAGTTATCCGAACCGTCCAGGTCGAAAGCTGACGGTCACGGAAAGCGAATCGCAGTGGTCCATGCTGGCGGGTTGGGCCCCGGCATGAACCCGGCTGCGCGGGCTGCCGTGCGCCTGGGCATCAATAGGGGGTTCACAATGCTTGGGATCCAGGGCGGATTCCCAGGCCTGCGGGACGGTAACCTTCGCGGACTCTGCTGGGAGGACGTCGAGGGCTGGGTGTTCGAGGGTGGCGCGAACCTGGGCATCAGGCGCAGCATGCCGAAAGTCGAAGAGCTCTACTCGATTGGGCGGCAACTCGAATCGCACAGTGTGGACGCGCTGCTGGTGATCGGCGGTTGGAACGCCTACCAGTCGGCCAACCTGTTGTTCCAGGAGCGGGATCGCTACCCCGCGTTCAATATCCCCATCGTCTGCGTGCCAGCGTCCATCGACAACAACCTTCCCGGATCAGAACTTTCTATCGGCGCTGACACTGCCTTGAACATCGCTGTGGAGGTCGTGGATCGAGTCAAACAATCCGCAGCGGCGTCCACCAGGTGCTTCGTGATCGAGACGATGGGTCGCTATTGCGGCTATCTGGCCCTCATGACGGGCCTGGCGGGTGGCAGCGAGTTGGTTTACCTCCACGAGGAGGGCATCACGCTCGCTGGGCTGAACGACGACGTCAACTGGATGAAGAATCGGTTCGCCAGTGGACGCAAACTCGTGGTCGCGATCCGCAACGAGCTCGCCAACGAGCATTACACCACCGACTTCTTGGCTCGCATGTTCGAGGAAGAAGGTGCAGGCCTGTTTGACGTCCGCCAGGCGGTCATCGGCCACCAGCTTCAAGGTGGGGTGCCTAGCCCGTTCGATCGACTGCTGGCAACAAGATTGGTATCTCACGCCTTAGACCTGATCGGCGACGAACTTACCGCTGGTAACGCCGAAGGGCACTACGTAGGGCTGGTTGAATCCCGGCTTTCTGCCAGGCCGATCGACGGCATGCTGCGCGAGATGGATCGCGAGTACCGGCGTCCGAAGAACCAATGGTGGCTGGGGTTGCGCGATGTGGTCGGCGCCGTGTCCGTCGAGCCAGGTGAGACAACTCACCAAGGCTAGTCAATGCTCTCAGCGGCTTCCAGCCAGGCTTCCTCGAGTTCGAACTGTTCGGCCTCAAGTTCGCTCAGCGACGCCTGCAACTCCGCCAACCGCTCGTAGTCGGAGGCATGAGCGGCCATGGCGGTGTGGACGGCTCCGATTTGCCCTTCGACGCGCGCGAGCTGGGATTCCAAGCGAGCCAGATCTTTCTTGGCCTGCCGCTGACTCGCCGCCGTTGAAACAACTGCAGAGGGCGAGGGTGCGGGTGCGCCCGGGGCAGCCTGCTGCGCGCGACGCTTAGCCAAGTAGGCGTCCACACCGCCCGGTAGGAGGACGCACGACCCGTCGCCGAGCAGGGCGTAGGTGACGTCGCATACGCGCTCGAGGAAGTAACGGTCGTGACTGACGACGATCAGGGTTCCCGGCCAAGTGTCGAGGTAATCCTCAATCACCGTGAGGGTGTCGATGTCGAGGTCGTTCGTCGGCTCGTCCAGCAGCAGCACGTTCGGCTCGGTGAGAAGGAGTCGCAGGAACTGGAGACGGCGGCGTTCGCCGCCGGAAAGATCACCGATTCGGGCGGTGAGTCTGTCCCCTGTGAAGCCGAATTCTTCGAGTAGCCCGGACGCCGACGCCTCCTTGCCGTTGGCGAGCAACGTGGCTCTTCGGAGCCTGTTGACCGAGGTGAGCACCTGATCGGTTTCGTCGAGTTCTGATACCGACTGTGAGAGATGCCCGATCTGGAGCGTGCGGCCTTGCTTGACCTTGCCTGCGGTCGGCTCCTGCTCGTGGGCGAACAACCGAAGCAGCGTCGATTTCCCGGATCCGTTCACCCCGACGATGCCGATCCGGTCCCCGGGGCCGATCGACCAGTTCAGCGGGCCAAGCAGAGTGCCGCGCCCAGGAAGGTCAAGCCGGGTGTTGTGCAGATCGAAGACGTCCTTGCCTAACCTGGTGGTGGCGAACTGCTTCAACGCCAGCGAATCCCGCGGCTCGGGAACGTCACTGATCAAAGCGTTGGCGGCGTCAATTCGAAACTTAGGCTTCGAGGTGCGGGCGGGCGGCCCACGGCGTAACCAGGCGAGTTCTTTTCGTGCCAGGTTGCGCCGTCTGGATTCTGTGACGTCTGCGAGACGCTGACGCTCGACGCGCGCTAAAACGTAGGCGGCGTAACCTCCGTCGTAGGCGTCCAACCGCCCGTCGTGAACCTCCCAGATCCGGGTGCACACGGCGTCCAGGAACCAACGGTCGTGGCTGACGATCAGCATTGCGGTGCCGCGCTCTGCCAACGAGTTCAGGTGTTCGGCCAGCCATGAGACGGCTTCGACATCAAGGTGGTTGGTTGGTTCGTCGAACACCAGCAGATCGTGTCCGCGCAGCATCGTTTGAACCAGGGTGACGCGCCTTCGCTCGCCGCCCGAGAGAGTGTCGGTATTTGCGTCCAGGTTCACGTCCCCGAGCAGATTGGTGACGATCGCGCGGGTGAGCGGGTTGGCAGCCCACACGTGGTCTGGTTCACCGTCCACGATGAGATCCCGCACGGTGGCACCGTTAGTTGGTGGGTCAGACTGTGACACATACCCGACGGACGCTGAGTTCGATCGGGTCACCACACCCGAGTCTGGTTCGAGCTGGGCGGTGAGAATATTTAGCAGGGTGGTTTTGCCGTCGCCGTTGCGGCCGACGACCCCGATGACCTCGCCCTCAGCAAGCCCACACGAAACCTCGTCGAGCAGAATCCGGGTGCCGAACGCCTTCGAGATGCGTTCGGCGTTCACGATGTTGGCCAATGGCTCAACGACCCCGCATTGCCCGGTTGATGCCCTTCATCGTAGGTGTCGGCCCCTTGGGGATCGGAGCCTTAGGACGCACGGCGTCCAAGGCCTTCAGCCGTTGCCTGACCTCAGCGATTTGATACGTTTCCATGGTCTTGGGCAGCTTCTGGATGGTCTTTTGCAGGTCGGGTAGCTTCACCTGGTTAGATCCATCGCCCAGCACCAGGGTGGTTACCTTCGTTCCGTAAGCGACCTGCTCGTGTTTCTTCGCCTCGGACGCCAGTAGTGGTTGGACGCGCCCCGGTTGGCCTTCGCCGATCAACACGACCCCGCACGGCCCGACAACCCGGTGGATGATGTCAAGCTGGCGCGTTGCAGTGATCGCCACGTCGTAGGTGTACTTCTTCTTGTTGAGATGCTGCAAGCCGATTTCAGCTGAGCCAGGCTGGCCTGCGTACTGAGTGAAGGTCGCCTTCTTAGCCCGTCTGGTGAGGATGAACATCCCAACGGTTAGCGCTGTCATCAGGGCAAGTGGCACCCACGCCCACCAGGCGACCTTGAACCAGATCCCGAACCCAGCAATGACGAGGATGGTCGCAAGTGCGCCTAATCCGAGATAGGGGTTCAGCTTGTTGTCGATCCGCGCCGTCGCCTTGTAAGCCTCGACGACCTGCTTGACCTGACCCCAGTCTTTGGGGTCGGTGCTGTTCTTGCGGCGTTGCTTTTCGGCTTTCATCTGAGCCTTTTGCTTCGCCGCTAGCGCCTTGGCCTTATCGCTTGCCATTAGTCACTCCACCTTGGTTCTGATCTGCGAAGGCAACCCTGGGCTTCATCCGATCCATCGGAACGACGAGGAATCCAGGAGTCCGTCCAACGCTCCCGACCATCTTAGTGCCACAGCGCTGCACTTGAGATCCGTGTGATCAGCTCGGTCATGGTTTGCAGATGTCGGTGAAAAAGAACGGGGGTGGCGGTTTGAGCAAACCGCCACCCCCGAATAGGTCAAACTCAGAGCCCGAATTCTGCTCCGAAATCGCCTTCTTCGAGGCGGGCCTTTACAAATGACAGGAAACGTCCGGCGTCCGCACCGTCGACCACCCGGTGGTCGTAGGTGAGATTGAGGTACATCATGTCGCGCACGGCGATGATGTCGCCCATCGCAGGATCGGACATTACGACAGGACGCTTGACCAGTGCACCAGTGCCCAGGATCGCCACCTGAGGTTGGTTGATGATCGGAGAGTCCATCAGGGTGCCAACGGAGCCATAGTTCGTGATGGTGAATGTGCCACCCGAGAGGTCATCGGGAGTGATCTGACCAGCGCGTGTCCGAGCGGCGACATCGGCGATCTTCTTGGCCAAGCCACCGATGTTGAGATCTCCAGCGTCCTTGATAACTGGAACCAGCAAGCCACGGGGAGTGTCTACTGCAATAGAGAGGTTCTCAGCAGCGCCGTAGGTGATGGTGCCAGCCTCGCTGTCGATCGTCGCGTTCACTACGGGGAACTGCTTCAGCGCTTCGACAACGACCTTTGCGATGAATGGCAGGTACGACAGACTCGCTCCCTCGCGAGCGGCGAATTCGTTCTTCGCCTGTGCCCGGATGCGGGACACCGACGTCATGTCGACTTCGACCGTTGCGGTGAGCTGGGCGGAAACTCGAAGCGAATCCACCATGTGCTTGGCGATTGTCTGCCGCAACCGCGACATCTTCTCGGTGGTACCCCGTTTGGCAGACGCCTCGGCGGCGGGTGCGCTGATTGCGGGGGCAGCCGCGGGGGGTTCCGGAGCGGCAGGAGCGACCGGGGGAGCCGCTGCTGCGGCAGCGGCGGCTGCAGCAGCAGCCTTGGCGGCCTCTGCGGCAGCTAGGACGTCAGCCTTGCGGATGCGACCACCCACACCTGTGCCCATCACCTCAGTCAGATCTACACCGTGCTGGGATGCGAGTTTGCGAACCAGCGGCGTCACGTAGCCGACGTCGTCACCACCAGCAGCACGCCGGGGAGCCGGTTCGACCGGAGCAGGGGGCGCCGGAGGTGCTGGGGGCGCGGGTGGCGCTGGGGGTGCTGGGGGTGCTGGGGGTGCTGGGGGTGCGACTGGTGGTGGGGGTGGTGCTGCTACTGGTGGTGTTGGGGGTGCGGGTGGTGCTGGTGGGGGTGTGGCGGTGTCGGGTTGTCCGATGATTGCTAGGACGGCGCCGACTTCTGCGGTTTCGTCTTCGGCTACTCGGATTTCGAGTAGGACGCCGGCGACGGGTGAGGGGAGTTCGGTGTCGACTTTGTCGGTGGAGACTTCGACGATGGGGTCGTCGACTGCGACGGTGTCGCCTACTTGTTTCAGCCAGCGGGAAATCGTGCCTTCAGTGACGCTTTCGCCCAGTGCGGGCAGTGTGACCTCGGTCGCCATGATTAGCGGGCTCCTTCTACGTTGACAGCCTTCGTGACTCGGTGCTCAGCCTACCCCCACGAAGCTACACAGGTCACGGCCTCGCGATGCGCTCAAGCTCTCCGGCCACATCTTGCGCAGCGCGGAAGGCATCAACCAGTGAGGCGCCTAATCCTGCCCCGTTCCCGGGGGCGGTTTTCTTGTAGATGGACGCCGCAGTACCCGAGACCGCCCAAAGCCCAGGAATCGGCTTGGTGGACGCGTCGAGCACTCGTCCTGCGTCGTCCACGATGAGGCCGCCCTTGGTGCCGGTGTCGCCCGGGTACACATGTACTGCCCAGAAGGGCGATTTCTCTAAAGGTCCGAGGCAAGGGTTGCGAGGCCTCGTCGGATCGCCATGGGCCCGATCATGAGTTGAGGTTCCCCGGCTGAAGTCGTCGTCCCTGCCCTTGCTGGACATCTGGTTGAAGCGGACGACGGTGCCGAGCAGCCCGGCTCGATCGATGCCGGTGTTTGCAGCCATCTCGTCGAGGCTGACGGCTCGTACAATGGCGGGGGAGTCGCCGCGCGGCAGGCTACCCGGCAGCCAAGGACCCATCTTGTAGTACTGACGGTGTCGGTTGTCGACCAGCAGCAGGCTTGGGATCGCGCGTACTCGGCGGTGCCGTGCGTAGGCTTCGGAGGCACCTTCGGGCATAATCCCGGCTTCATTGACGAAGCGGTCCCCGGCAGAGTCGACGATGATGCCAAACGGCATGCTCCGCTCCAACGTCATTCGGTAAGGCGTGCCGTCGAATAGGGCAATGAACGTCCACCAGGCTTCGTTCATTAAAGCGAGTTGCCCGCCCAACCTTGCAGCAGCCATCATTGGGACGCCCTGGTTGCCTTTGTACCCAGTCGACCAGGCTGCGTCGGTCGGCAGTGGAAGGTATTCCTCTCGGAGGGCTTGGTTCGCCTCGAACCCTCCTGCGGCAAGGATCACGCCGTTGTTTGCTGTGAGTTCTACTGGCGCACCCTCCCGTTCCACCTGCACTCCGGTGACTTGGCCATCATTCGACAACAGGTCAGTGACCGGAGAGTTGAGCCAGATTCCAACACCGCTTCGGACAGCTTGGTGAAGCAGTTGGCCAACCAGGGCAGTGCCGCCAGTCACGATGTCTTTTGTAGGGCTGAAAACGCGCCTTGCCAATGTGGACGCCGCTGCAACCAACCCGCGCGGCGAGCGAGGAGCCAACTCCAGGCCGTATTGGCTCGTACGAATCTGTCCTGCCCAAGCACCTAACTCCCGTTGGTCGTAGGGTGCGCTGACCAACACGCGGCCGTTTCGGCGTGATTTGGGAGAATCCGGGTGGAAGTCGGGCTGCAGTTTTTCGGGGGCAAGGTTGATCCCATTCGATTCCAACCAACGGCTGAGCACCCCACCGGTTCGAACCAAGGCGGCTCTTCTCGCTTCGGATGAGCATTCGGTTCCGGAGCCGAGCACAGCGTCTAGGTACGTCAGAGCGTCCGAAGGATCGTCGCCCTTGTCACCGCGGGTCACCATGTGGTTTCCGGGAAGCCACATGAAACCGGTGTCGGTTGCGGTTGAACCACCGAGTGAAGCGGTCGATTCGACGAGAATGACTTCCAAGCCGTTGCGACGCGCGACGGTTGCTGCGAGCATGCCCGCCGCCCCACCTCCGACAACGACAACGTCGGTTGTGATCTTCTTCATAACCTCAACCCTGAAGGGACGCGGCTAGCGCAACAAGGGTTCGGACGCCTACTCCGGTCCCGCCTTTGGCCACGTACTCGTAGGCGTCTGCCTCGTTGAAGGACGGTCCTGCGATGTCCAGGTGGGCCCATGCTGTCTTGTCATTCACGAATCGCTGAAGGAATGCCGCTGCGGTGAGCGCTCCGCCGTAGCGGCTGGTGCCCGCCGAACGCACGTCTGCAACATCCGAACGGAGGTGTTCGCGAACCTCGTCCGTGATCGGCAATTGCCAGAACGCTTCGCCTGCAACTTCAGCGGCGTCCAGGATGTGGTCGGCGGTGGCGTCGTCCGACGCCATGAGGCCTGAAGTTTTGCTCCCAAGGGCAACCATGCACGCGCCGGTGAGTGTCGCGATGTCGACCAATAGGTCGGCGGAGTCCTCTTGAGCTCGAACCAGGGCGTCGGCGAGCACCAGGCGTCCTTCTGCGTCGGTATTCGCATTCTCAACTGTGGTCCCGCCGTAGATGGTGAGGACGTCTGAGGGTCGATAAGCGTAACCCGACGGCATGTTCTCGGCCATGACAGCGTACGCGGTGACTCTGACCTTCAATTTGAGGCGCGCGATGACGCGGATGGCGGCCAAAACTGCTGCGGCTCCAGCCATGTCTAGCTTCATGCTGTACATGGCGTCGGGAGGTTTGATGTCGAGGCCTCCGGAATCGAAGGTGATGCCCTTGCCAACCAGAACCAGGTGATTCTTAGCCCCCCGCGGAGAGTAAGCGAGCCGAACGAGCCGTGGGGGGTGGGCAGAACCCCCGCCTACTGCGGTTAGCCCGCCGAATCCGCCTTTCGCGAGGGCTTTTTCATCGAGAACCTCGATCTCAAGCTTTGCCTCCCTGGCTAGCACCTTGGCTTCCTCTGCGAACGTCTCCGGGTATAGAGAGTTGGCTGGCATATTCACCCAGTCACGGGCTTCGCACACTCCGGCAGCGACGATGGCTGCCATCTCTACGGCTCGCTTGGCGTCGCGACTCTCGGGGGCCACGATCATGATGCGACCGATTCCTGCGGGTGGGTTTTCTTTCTGTGCGAAGGACGAGTGGGCGGCTAGCAAGGCGCCTTCAGCGGCACCTTTGATCGTCTCAGGATCCACAACGTCGAGGCTTAGAGCCACGGTCAATGGGGCAGGCCCTGGGAGGGACGCGGCAACTCGGAGTGCAGCGCCTGCGGCTCGTCGCACCCGCTCAGGGGTGACGTCGACGTCACCGACACCGGTAACGATCACCCGGGCGGCAGAGCTGGGCAACACGATCGCCGTGCCGACCTTGCTCTTTGCTCCTAAGCTCTGGGCGACATCCAGCAGGTCGGAGCCGAACCTTTCTGTGAAGTAGGCCGCAGCGGTTTCGTCCATTCCCAACAGGGTCGGGGCATCGGAGGCGTCCGCTAGCCCGAGGACCAGAATGTCGGCGTCTTCGGGTGCCTGTGGCGAGACTGTGATCGGGGGCAGCGCGGGAAGAGCCACGGTAATCGTCCTTTCTCGGGTTCACTGAGCAGGATAGTCCGAACTTGGTGGCGTGGTAGGTTCGGCGCATGGCAGAGATCTTGACCTCGCCGCTGCATGAACGTCACACCGCACTTGGCGCGGAGTTCGCAGAATTCGGCGGATGGTCCATGCCACTGTATTACTCGTCAGTGGTCACCGAGCACAAGGCAGTGCGAAGCAGCGTTGGTCTTTTCGACGTGAGTCACTTGGGCAAGGTAGTAGTAGCGGGGCCGTCGGCGGCGTCCTTCGTAAATGAATGCTTCACCAACGATCTGACCCGAATTGGCCCAGGTCAAGCCCAGTACACGCTGTGTTGCGACGCCAACGGAGGGGTGGTCGATGACCTCATCTGCTACCTAGTTTCGGGCGACGAGGTCTTTTGTGTACCGAACGCCGCCAACACCGCCGACGTAGCTGCGAGGCTCGTGGCCGTCGCACCTGAGGGAATCAGTGTTGTCGACAGACATCGAGATTTCGCGGTGCTTGCTGTGCAGGGGCCTGAAAGCGAAGCGGTGGTGTCTGCGTTGGGGTTACCGGGCAGCTTGGATTACATGGAGTTCCGGGACGCCGAGGTCGCCGGGCGTTGCGTTCGGGTTTGCCGAACCGGTTACACCGGGGAACACGGCTACGAGTTGATCGTGAGCGCAGCGGACGCTGGCACGATTTGGGACGCCGTGCTAGCAGCAGGGCAACCGCACGAGATCGTTCCGGCTGGTCTCGGTGCGCGAGATACATTGCGCACCGAGATGGGGTACGCATTGCATGGCCACGAACTTTCCTCGTCGATCACGCCTGTCCAAGCGGGCGTGACGTGGGCTGTGGGGTGGCGAAAACCCACCTTCTGGGGTGCTGAGGCGCTTCGTCTCGAGCGGGAGGCTGGCCCTAGCCGCAGGTTGAGGGCTCTGGAGTCGGTCGGACGAGCAATCCCTCGAGACGGCATGAGCGTTGCGAACGAGTCCGGGCAATCAGTCGGGATTGTCACGTCCGGGACGTTCTCGCCAACCCTCAGGCGCGGCATAGCACTGGCGCTTCTGAACGCAGATGTGACACCGGGCGATCGTGTGATCATTGATGTACGTGGCCGCGCAGAGTCGTTCGAAGTTACTACCGCACCTTTCGTCCCGTCACGGGTGCGCTGAGCTCAGATCGACTCTCCGCGCTTTACCCGAGGTGGTGGCTGGCGCCACCTACGGAAACTCAGCTGACGGTTGAAACCGTAGAACAGCAGGCCCTTCTTGGGGGCGTTAGGGATCCGCTCCGCAGCAAGCTGCTTGAATCGCCGCCACATCAGGTAGGTGTCTAAGAACAGCGTCGCTAGGAAAGCCCACATCAGGTACATGACCCATTCCAGGAATTGGATCATTCCTGGGAAGAGCGTCAACACCAGAAAAACCAAGATCAGCGGCATGAAGATCTCGCCGAGGTTGAACCTGGAATCCACCACGTCCCGGATCAGCAACCGCTGTGGGGTGGTGTCGTAGACCTCGTAAGCTCGTCGGCGGTCCGCTGCTCGCGACTGACGGTCTCTGGCCTTTGCTTCGCGCGGGCTTAGCGTCGGGTTGAGACGCTCCCTTCGAGCGGCCTCGGCCTCCTTGCGGCTGGGTGTCGCATGGCCCTTGCCAGCAGGACGGGCAGGATCGGTTGACGGAGCGGAATCTTGTGGATCAGGCTCTTTTGGCGTGTCGGACCGGAAGAGTCCCACTGTGGCACCTCGCAGGTTTGGATTATTTGAATCGGTCGTAGTCTAGCTTGAGCGCAACCTCTGTTCTCTCGCCTCGCTAGTGAGTTTGCGGCTAGGCGCGTAGGCTAGGCGGCACTTGTAAGCGAGATTAGGGACGTACGACAAATGGCTGGATTCTTTGAGCGTCTGAAGATGATCTTTTCGGCGAAGACGGAGAAGGCGCTAAATAGGCTGGAAGACCCCCGTGAGACGTTGGATTACTCTTACCAGCGCCAACTCGAACTGCTCCAGAAAGTACGTCGCGGGGTTGCCGATGTTGCGACTTCTCGTAAGCGCGTGGAACTCCAGGTCAACCAGATCAACGGTGAGATGGACAAGCTGACCCTCTCGGCCAAGCGGGCCCTTGAAGTCGGACGCGAAGACCTCGCCCGCGAGGCCCTCACGCGCAAGTCTGGGTTGCAGCAGCAGGCGGATGACCTCAACACTCAGTACGCCACCCTCCAGGCCGAGGAAGAGAAGCTCGTCGGAGCCTCTAACAGGCTTCAGGCCAAGGTCGACGCCTTCCGTACCCGAAAAGAGACGATCAAGGCGACCTACTCCGCCGCGGAAGCCCAAACCCGGATCAACGAGGCATTCACTGGCATCTCTGAAGAGATGAGCGACGTCGGGCTCGCCGTCCAACGTGCCGAAGACCGAACCGCCCAAATGCAGGCCCGCGCCAGCGCCATTGATGAGTTGCTTGCCTCCGGCGCGCTTGACGATCCGTCCGGAACCTTCAAGGATGACATCACCCGCGAGTTGGACGCGTTGGCTTCCGGGTCGCAGGTCGAAAATGAGTTGGCCGCACTCAAGGCTGCGATGGCGCAACTGCCAGCCGGCAACAATGCCTCGCCAGGGATCCCTAGCATCGAACCGGTAGTTAAGACGGACCCAGCAGAGGGCTGAGCCATGATCGTAAGAATTCTCTCCCAGGGACAGTTCTTGGTTCCCGACGAAATGCTCGATGAGTTGAATGCTCTTGATGAGAAGATCGCCGCCGCGGTGGACGCCGATGACCAAGCAGCCCTAACCGGAGCGCTCAGGGCGCTGATAGAGCACGTTCACGAACTGGGAAGCCCGGTCGATGCCGATCTTTTGATCGACTCCGACGTGATTCTGCCCGACGAGGACGTGACCGTTACCGAGTTGAGGGAACTGTTCGCTGACCCCGAGTTCGGGGATGGCTTGATCCCAGACTGATCCAGTAGTGCGGGTAGTAGTTGCCACCGACTCGATCGGTGGGTTGTCGTCGGCTGCGGCAGGGGCGGTGATCGCCCGGGCATTTGAGGACGCGGGCGCCCAGGTGGCTGTCGTCCCCATGGGTGAGGCGGGTTCCAGCTTCGTTTCAGCGTGCGCGGATTTGTGGGGCACCCCAGTCAGGGACGCCTCAGGCGCAATCACGTCCGTCTCAGGGAATCTGGTGGCGGTCGCCCCGCACGGGCCCGGTCAGCCTGAGGCGGGGTTCGATGTGGACGCCTCGTCGTGGTTCCTAGCCGATGGTTGGACGCCTCCTGAGCCCGGTCAGACTGTGTACGTCGACCTGGCCGGAAACAGCGCCCACGACGGTGGCGCCGGATTGCTGGCTGCGCTGGGTGCCACCGCCTCGGTGCCGCTAGATCAAGGTGTCGCTGGGCTGGCAGGTTTGACCGATTTTGATCTCAGCGCCGCGTTGGCTTTGTTGGACGACGTCCGACTGGTAGGCGTGGTTCCAGTCGATGAGCTCGATACACCACTGCTTGGGCTGAGGGGGATCACTTCGCGACGTGGGCACGCAGTAGAGATGGAACCGGCAAAAATGCTGGCTGTAGACGAGGCGTTGACGAACCTTGCCAAGGCGGCAGACCTGTCGTCCGGGCGTCTGGACCCACTTGCCGCGTCTCCGGACGCCGGAGCGTGTGGGGGCGCCGCGATGGCGATTCAGGCGTTGGGTGGGACGATCGCCAGCGGTCCCGATGCGATCGCCCAACTTGCAGGGTTGCACCAGACCCTTGCCCAAGCAGACCTCGTTGTTACCGGCTGCACCCAACTGGATTTCGGAACCACTGGGGGGCCGGTGCTACGTCGAGTGGCTGAGCTGGCAACTGAATCGACGAGCCCAGTTATTGCAGTGGCAGGACGCAACTACATCTCAGCACGGGAGCTTCGCTCAATCGGCATTGAACAGGCTTACTCGCTTACTCCCGATGTCGATCCGGAGAGCCTGGACGCCACCAGCCTTTCTTCGGGCTTGTTGCCGGTGGTTCGTCAATGGTTGTGGTGATCAGCGGAAACCGCTGGTGATGATTCATCGGCAGATCACCTACACTGACGGAATATTTTCAATAGGCGACGCCGTTCTTCACGGAGTCCAAGCACTTAAACCTATGGGGTAGAAACACATGAGCGTTGACCAGACGATCACCGTCACCGATGGAATCATCCTGACCGAAGCTGCGGCCAAGAAGGTGGCAGACCTGGTCGCCAACGAGGCCGAGGACGGCCTTTCGCTGCGCGTATCTGTCGCTCCCGGAGGCTGCTCCGGCCTCCGGTACCAGTTGGCGTTGGACGACCGGGCGTTGGACGGAGACGTCGAGCGGGAATACTTCGGAGTGAAGGTCGTGACTGACCGCATGAGTGCGCCGTACCTGTCAGGCGCAACCATCGATTTCGTCGACACGATCCAGCAGCAGGGCTTCACGATTGACAACCCGTCCGCGGGCGGTTCGTGCGCATGCGGAGACAGCTTCCACTAAGGCGTTAGCCCGAACACGACAACGGGAGGGTCACAAAGATGACCTACCGGTTACAAAACAGATACTAAGTGTCCAACCCGGCTATCTGAGA
>CAYMMF010000019.1:0-14309 GCA_964391475.1 uncultured Propionibacteriaceae bacterium
CCTGACAGCGGATTACAGCCAAATCGAGATGCGTATCATGGCTCACCTTTCAAACGATGACGCGCTGATCGCCGCTTTCGTCTCTGGCGAGGATTTCCACACGGTGACAGCGTCGTCGGTGTTCGGCGTCGCGCCCGACCAAGTGTCGGGCGAACAACGAGCCAAGATCAAGGCGATGAACTACGGATTGGCTTACGGCTTGAGCGCGTACGGACTCAGCCAGCAGTTGCGGATCCCGACGTCGGAAGCCCGCGGCCTGATGGACGAGTACTTCGAGCGGTTTGGCAACGTCCGCGACTACCTCCATGAGGTAGTGGAACAGGCACGTAAGACCGGCTTCACGGAAACCATCCTGGGGCGACGTCGCTACCTTCCCGACCTGACCAGCAGCAATCGGCAACGGCGAGAGATGGCCGAACGTATGGCGTTGAACGCTCCGATGCAGGGCAGCGCTGCAGACATCATCAAGGTCGCCATGCTGGGCGTCGAGAAAGCGCTGGCGGACGAGGGGCTGAAGTCGCGCATGCTGCTGCAGGTTCACGACGAACTCGTGTTCGAGGTGGCCGACGGTGAGCGCGAGCCGCTAGAGAAGCTGGTACGCCACCAGATGGGGCACGCGGTTGAGTTGCGCGTCCCATTGGACGTTGGGGTGGGTGTCGGCTTGTCTTGGCGGGACGCCGCCCACTGAATCGGCGTCCCAGCCGAAGCCGTGCCAGCTCGCCAGATCAGTGCAGGACGGCAAGGACCGCGTTGCGTTGGGCGTCTTTTTCAGTCCAGGTGCCTCAAGAAGCCCCGATTAGGGAAACGGAACGATAACGTCACTTGGACCATTTTGCCCCGACCGTATCCAATCTAATAGTCTTATCAGTCGGTGCGGCCTGCCTCGCTCCAGACCTAGTGGGTGGGGCATCCCGGGTCGTACCTGCACATCAGTTGTTTAGTCTATTTGTTCGGAGCCCTACTACATGACCTCCTCTCCTGAGGCCTCTCAGGTCGCAGTCGACGATTTCGGTTCTCAAGAGGCATTCCTCGCCGCCGTCGACGCCACTATCAAATACTTCAATGACGGTGACATCGTCACCGGTACCGTTGTCAAAGTCGATCGGGATGAGGTCCTGCTCGACATCGGTTATAAGACCGAGGGTGTTATCCCTTCCAAGGAACTTTCCATCAAGCATGACGTGGATCCTTTCGATGTTGTCGCCGTTGGCGACGAGGTCGAAGCACTCGTCCAGCAGAAGGAAGACAAGGAAGGGCGCCTGATCCTGTCCAAGAAGCGCGCGCAGTACGAGCGTGCTTGGGGCACGATTGAGAAGGTCAAGGAAGAGGACGGCGTCGTCGTCGGCCGCGTCATCGAGGTTGTCAAGGGCGGCCTCATTGTCGACATCGGTCTGCGCGGCTTCCTGCCAGCGTCGCTGGTCGAGATGCGTCGCGTGCGTGATCTTCAGCCCTACGTTGGCATGGAACTCGAAGCTAAGATCATCGAGTTGGACAAGAACCGCAACAACGTGGTGCTGTCCCGCCGCGCTTGGCTTGAGCAGACCCAGTCTGAGGTGCGTCACACGTTCCTCAACCAGCTTGCCAAGGGTCAGATCCGCAAGGGCGTTGTCTCAAGCATCGTGAACTTCGGGGCATTCGTGGATCTCGGCGGTGTAGACGGCTTGGTGCACGTTTCCGAACTGTCTTGGAAGCACATTGATCATCCGGGCGAGGTCGTCGAGGTCGGTCAGGAAGTCACCGTTGAGGTGCTCGAAGTCGACATGGATCGCGAGCGGGTTTCGCTTTCGCTGAAGGCCACCCAGGAAGATCCCTGGCAGACCTTCGCGCGTACCCACCAGATCGGCCAGATCGTGCCCGGAAAGGTCACCAAGCTGGTTCCGTTCGGCGCGTTCGTGCGCGTCGAGGAGGGCATCGAGGGCTTGGTGCACGTCTCCGAGTTGGCGGAACGCCACGTGGAGATCCCCGAACAGGTCGTCTCTGTCAACGACGATGTCATGGTCAAACTCATCGATATCGACCTTGAGCGTCGCCGGATCTCGTTGAGCCTGAAGCAGGCTAACGAGGGTCTCGATGTCGCTGCTGACGATTTCGATCCGTCGCTCTACGGAATGACCGCAAGCTACGACGACCAAGGCAACTACATCTACCCCGAGGGTTTCGACCCGGAGGCGCAGGAGTGGAAGCCAGGTTACGAAGACCAGCAGCGGGCGTGGGAAGCCCAGTACGCCGAGGCTCAAGCCCGGTGGTTGGCCCACAAGAAGCAGGTCGAAGAGGCCGAGGTCGCAGACTCCCAGGCAGCTGTTGCGTCCATGACCGAGGCGTCCTACTCTGCGGGCACCGAAGCCCCTGCGGAGGGTTCGCTTGCCTCTGACGAGGCGCTCCAAGCGCTTCGTGACAAGCTGACCGGTAGCCGCTAATAACCAGTTATGTTTCCCCCTCCCGCGCTGGGAGGGGGAAACATTGTTTAAGATGAGAACATGAGTCGTGCAATTGCTCTTACCGGGGGAATAGCCGCAGGAAAGACAGCGGTGTCCACGATGCTCGCGGCCGCTGGCGCTGTCATAGTGGATTCCGACGTACTCGCCAGAGAAGTTGTCGAGCCGGGAACGCCTGCGCTAGATGCGATCGTGGAGAGGTTTGGTTCTGAGGTTCTCGATGAATCGGGAGGCTTGAACCGTCCTGCGCTGGGGTCGGTTGTCTTTGCTGATCATGTTGCTCGGGCTGATCTGGAGGCGATCGTCCACCCGGCGATCAGGCAGCGGGCCACTCAACTAGCGGCGTCCGCTTCGGCGTCCGACGTAGTGATTCAGGTGATCCCACTGCTCTACGAGAAGGGTCTGGCAGCGGACTTCGACACTGTGATCGTCGTCGATGCAAGCGAAAGCACCCAACGACTCCGGCTGTCAGAACGTGAGGGTCTGACCGACGACGAGATCACGGCCAGGTTGGCTGCCCAAACGAGCCGCGAGCAGCGGCTAGCCGGGGCCGACCATGTGATCCACAACGACGGCTCGCTCGAAGATTTGGAACAGCAAGTGAACCGGTTGTGGCGTTCTCTGCGGCCGTCTGCAACCAAATTTCTGCCGGTCCCGGAATTGTCGGCCACGTTGGAGCGCTACCTGACGAGTGTGGGGCCACTGGTTGACGAGCCCACGCTCGCGGCGACTGCAGTGAAAGTGGCCACCTTCGCCGCAGTCGACGGCCCCAGGCTTCAGGAGGCGTTGCTCGACTTCGCTGGGCGACGGAACGCGTCCGGACGCAGTTGGCTGTCACAAGCTTGGCTGGACGGCTATCTCGACACGCGGGAGCCGCTGCCGGTGAGCTCGAACGTCGGGTTCCAAATCAGGGTCGACAGCGAGCGCACGGGGGTACCTCGAGCAGCCGAACTTTTGCGGCGCTTCGCTGCCGTCCACCTCGCCCACCTTCGAGGCGACTTGGCGCCTCCCGTCAGCCCGCGTGGCGAACCGCTTTGCGAACAGCAGTGGCGGTTCCTCGCGGGTGGGGTCCGCCACCCGCAACCGGTGCGGGACGCCGTCCTGGCTGGCCCGCTGAACGTTGATGAGCGAGAGATCGGTTTGCTGTGGCGCGGCGAGTTGTTCGCCCTGCGGATCTCCAACCGTGAGGGTCAACTGGTCGGGCAGCCGTCCTTGTGGGACGCCATCGCCGAACTCGTTTCGCGTCCGGTCTCGACAGAACCCGACTTCACCGACGTGTCGTACCTTGGCAGCGAGGCAGCGTCTCGGCAACTCAACGAACTCCTGGCGGATCCACGAAATCAGCGGGTGTACGAGCGGTTGACGAACATGCTTTTCGTCGCGAACCTGGTCGGTGAGGCGTCCGACGACGAGGGCCACCAGTGGCGCACAACATTCGCACCGCGTCAGGCGTGGGCTTACAAGCCGGTCACCTACCAGATCGGCTTGGCCGACGACTACCTCGCGATGCATGTGGAACACAGCATCGTGGACGGGGCGACCATCAAGGCGGTGGTCGCCGAGGCGCAGCAGATGACGCTGCCTGAGTCGAACAGCGACGCCCCGGTCGAGATCGAACCCGTATCGTGGTTGATGAGCCCAACCCAGCGGGCAGAGCTCAATGTGGAACATGGGCAGTATCGCGCAGTGGCGGACGCCCACGCGGTCAAGATCGTTCACGTCCCATTCGCAGAGCCCGCCGAACGGGTGAGCCACGACGCTTTGGAGCAGTGGCTTTTGCTCACCGCTCAACTTGCCGTCTTCGAAACGGTGCGAAGCACGTACGAGGCCGTGGACATGCGGGAGTTCCAGGCGGGGCGAACCGAGTGCCTGCGACCGATCACCCCAGAGGCTGTGGCTTTAGCCGAGAACCTGCTCCGTGGGACGGCAACGATGGAACTCGTCCGCCAAGCAGGCCGAGCCCACCGCGACCAGGTGGTGGCGTGCAAGACCGGGAAGGCCATCGACCGGCACCTGTTTGGGTTGCGGATGATGGCGGACGGCCAACTGCCCGAACTCTTCACCGACGAGAGCTACCGGAGGCTGACCACCGACTTCCTCTCGACCACATCGTTGGGGGACGCCGAACAGATCGTGCGCTTCAATTTCGCGCCGACCAGCGCCGGAGGGATCGGCGTCAACTACACCCATGTTGAGGGTGGCTACGAGTTCTGCCTGAGCTACCGCACAGACCAGCGCCCCCGGATCGACGATTTCGTGATCGCGATTCGCGAGGCTGCCGTATCGCTGAGCGGCGTGTTCGAGTCAGCCGTGTTGTGAGCTTGCGAATGTAGGTGTGTGCGCCACCAGGTTTTGGGTGTATGCCTGCTGCGGCCGGTCTAGGACGTCGGCGGTCAAGCCGGATTCGACGACGTGACCGTGGTGTAGGACCAAAATGCGATCCGCGATGGAACGCACCAACGCTAGATCGTGGGTCACGAACAGCATCGCAACCTTGTGCTTGTTCTTGATCTTCTCGAGCAGTTCGACGATCGAACCCTGAATCGAGACGTCCAACGCCGAGGTGATCTCGTCACACACCAGCACCTCAGCTTGAGCGGCTAGTGCGCGGGCGATCGCCACTCGTTGGCGTTCGCCACCCGATAGCCGGTTGGTGCGCAGCGACATCGTCCCCTCGCCGAGTTGGACGCTGTCCAGCAACTCCGCAGCCTTCTCTTTTGCCTGACGACCCGACGCCAACCCGAACAACTCGAGCGGTCGAACAAGGATTTGTTCCACCGTTCTACGGGGGTTCAACGACTGGTACGGGTTCTGGAAGATGTACTGGATTCGCTGACGTTGGCTGATGGTTCGCTGGCGGGCGCCGCGTTTCAGTTCGTCCCCGCCGAGGGTGACTCTGCCGTCCCACTGGGTGTGGATTCCGCCCACAGAGCGAGAGATCGTCGTCTTTCCGGAGCCTGACTCGCCGACCAAGGCCATCACTTCGCGTCGGGCCACGTCGAAAGTCACGTCGTGGACGACGTGGGAGCGGCCGTAGTAGACGTTCAAACCCTCAACTGCCAAGACGATTTCGCGTTCTCGGGCTGGGTCAGTGTCGGCGACAACCCGGTCGCTGGCGTCCCAGGCAGGCAATTCGGCCTGCCGGATACACCGGACGACATGCTTCGGGCTCGCCTCGACGGGCGGTGGATCCGCCAAACGGCAAGCTTCAATTACGAACGGGCAGCGATCATTGAACCTGCAGCCGTTGGGTCGATTGCCTGGGGCGGGGGTCCGTCCGGGGATACCCGTGAGCGCAAACGCCTCGTGCAGGTGCGGGATCGCGTTCAGCAGCGCCCGGGTATACGGGTGCTTGGGAGCCTCAAACAAGGCTGCTGTTGGGCCGATCTCCGCGATCTGACCGGCGTACATCACCGCAACTTCATCGGCGATCGTGGCGACGACCGCTAGGTCGTGGGTGACGTACAACGCGGCGACCTGGAACCGCTCGCACAATTCGGCCAAAGTTTTGAGAACCATCGATTGGGTGGTCACGTCGAGCCCGGTGGTCGGCTCGTCGAGAACTAGCACCTTCGGTCTGGGCAGGAACACCATCGCTAGCGCCACTCGCTGCACCTGGCCACCGGAAAGTTGGTGAGGGAAGCGAGCCAAGAACTCGTCGTCGTTGGGTAGCCCAACCTCGGGGAGGATCTCTTTTATTCGGTCGTCCCGCTCAGCGGGGGTTCCCATGTTGTTCAGATCCAGAAGTTCGCGTAGTTGCTGCCCGATTCGGATTGCTGGGTTGAGCGCTGAGCTCGGATCCTGGGGTACGTAGGCGATCTTGAGCCCCCGGATCTTTCTGACTTCCGTCGGGTTCATCGACCGGATGTCGTACCCGGCGACTTCGATACTGCCCGCAGAGATCGTGGCGCCGGTTCGGGCGTAGCCAAGCAAAGCGGTGCCTGAGGTGGTCTTACCAGATCCAGATTCTCCCACCAGGCCGAGAATCCGGCCTGGGTAGAGATCAAGGTCGATGCCGTCCACAACGTCGGTATCGGTTCCGGTGAGCTGGACGCCCATGCCCCGGACGGTGCAGATTGCGACCGGGCTGTTGTTGGTTGGGGTGTCAGTCACGATGCCCCCTTCGAGCTGTGTTGGCCGATTCCGTCGGCGAGGAGGTTGGTGCCGACGGTGAACAAGCCGATGATTAGTACAGGCGCCAGGACGCCCCAGGGCTGCACAAGCAGTGCGAGCCGGTTTTCGTTGGTCATCTGGCCCCAATCCGCAGCACCGGGGTCGGTGGCGAAACCGAGGAACCCGATGCCCGCGATCATTCCGATCGAGTAGGTGAGCCGGAGCCCGGTTTCAGCGAGTAGCGGCACGGTTAGGTTCGGGCCCAACTCGTTGAGGACGATCCGCCACTGCTTCTCGCCAATTGCCTCGGCAGCGGTCACGAAGTCTTGCTCGACGTACGTGAGCGCGACTCCTCGTGCGACGCGAGCCACGCGAGGCGCATGGGAGACCCCAACCAGGAGGACGATCATCCACCACAGGGGTTGGTCAACCGCGCTGAGGACGAGCAGGGCAACCAGGATCTGGGGCAGCGCGAGCGCCACGTCGTTCAAACGCATCAGGATTTCGTCGAGCCAGCCGCCGACGTAGGCCGCCGTGACACCCACCGCGACACCCAAGATGATGCCGACCGCGGTGGCTAGCACTGCTACGACCAGCACCGACTGGCCGCCATACAACACCCGGCTGAGCACATCCTGGCCCAGGTAGTCGGTTCCGAGGAACGAACCCTCCATGGTGAACGGCTTGCCGACGATGTCGAACTCCCCGTAGGGGGCGAGCAGCGGACCGATAAGCGCAATGCCGACGACGATTAGGGTCAACACAGTCCCGATAATGGTTCGGCGGTTCGAGAACAGAATCTTTAGGGTGTTCATGCCACCATCCCCGTCCGGGCCTTGGGCGTGAGAATGATCGAGGCCATGTCAGCTACCAGGTTTACGACCACGTAGACGGCAGCGATGATCATCGTCAGCGCCTGCACCATTGGGAAGTCGGAGTTTCGAACGGAATCCACCATCAAAGCCCCGATGCCTGGGTAGTTGAACAGGTACTCGATCAGAACGACACCGCCGACGAGCCACGCCAATTGAAGCGCAGTCACCTGAATGGTTGGCACGATCGTGTTGGGCAGGACGTGCCGCCACAACACCCTGGTCTCGGGGATTCCCTTGAGTCGAGCAAGCTCGGCGTAATCGGAATCCAATGCCTCGAGCATCGTCGAGCGCAGGATCCGGGTCAGGTATGGGGTGATCGCCAACACCAGCGTGGCAACGGGTAACACCAGCGATGTTGGACGGTCCCAGGGCGAAGCCCCGATGGGTAACACGGTGACGGCCGGCAGTACCTTGAACACGGAAGTGGAAAATAGCGCCACCAGCAGGATGCCGGTCACGAACTCGGGCACCCCCGCCAACGCCAGCGTCGTGGCTGTGATTGCGCCGTCCAATTTCGACCCTCTGGTGCGGGCGGATAGCATCGCCAACCCCAAAGACAGCGGGATCATGACCAACGTCACAAGCAACACCAAGAAAGCACTGTTCAGCACCTGTGGGCCGATGAGTTCTGAAACCGGAAGCCCGTTAGCGACCGAGGTGCCGAGGTCACCTCTCAGCAGCCCACCCAGCCACAACAGATAGCGCTGGTAAAGCGGGAGATCCAGATGGAGAGCTTGGCGGATCATCTCGACGCGATCCGGGCTAACCTCGAAGTCTTTGCCGAGGATTGCACGAACCGGGTCTCCCAGCGCGTTGGTGGCTAAGAAGACGATGACTGTCACCAAGAACAACGTGATGAGTGCCAGAGCTAAGCGTCTGGCCACCCAACGCGTCCAGGCGCGCACGTGCGAGCGTCCGGCAGCGGATTGGGTGTTCACAGTAGCGGTACTCATGACTCCACCGGCCTGACCAGATTGAAGCGGAACGCGGAAAGCGGTTGCTCACGAGCGGGAGTGAACCCGGTGACGAACTGGCTGTAGGCGTCCAACTGGTTCTGGAACGCCCAAATGATGTAGCCGCCGGAGTCAAACTCCATCTGTTGGGCGTCCTGAACCAGCGTTCTACGTCGTAGGGGATCGGTCTCTGCAAGGGCTGATCGAATGAGTTGCGCGAACGTCTCGTCGAACCAGTGCGTCTCGTTGTACGGGGAATGACGAAGAGCGCAAGCCGTTGCCTGCGGCAGATACAGCCTCGTGCTCCAGAAATCCTGCGCAAACACCCAAGACAGGTACTGCTCGCCGTAGAAAATGCTGCCGTCCACCTTGTTTAGCCGGACGTTCACCCCCGCCTGGCGGGCATTCTGTGCGAAAAGGGTTGCCGATTCCACAGCGCCAGCGCCGACTCCAGAAGACGTGACCAACTCCACGTTCAACCCTTCGTGCCCGGCTTTCTTGAGTAAGAATCGTGCCTGCTCGATGTCTTGGTGTCGCTGGGGGAGTTTGTCACCGAGGTAGTCGGGATCGAACGGTGCGTAGAGATCGTTGCCGAGTCGACCGAAGCCGTTGAAGGCCTGGTCGATCATCTGCTGGCGGTCGGCAATCAGCCGGAACGCCATCCTCACGTTAGGGTCGCTGAACGGGGCGGAATCCACTCGCATCGTGAAAGGCACCCAACCCCCGGTTTCGGAAACCAGGGTTCTGGCTCCCTGCGCTTCGATGGCAGAAGCCAGGTACGTTGGCAGGTTGTCGATTGCTTGCACCTGCCCGGCGAGCAGCGCGTTAACTTTGGCGGCATCGTCGGCGAAGTCGACGATCACCAATTCTTCGAACGCTGCTTGGGTACCCCAATAATCGTCGTGTCGGGCGAATCTGCTTCGTTGACCCGGGACGAACAGGTTCGCCTTGAACGGACCGGTTCCGATTGGGGCAGCGACATCGAAGTCTTCAGGGACGATGCCCAGGGCGTATGAGGCCAGCACTTGGTCGAAGATCGCGTACGGCTCGGTGAGGTTCAGCCGGAAGGTCCGTTCGTCCAGGACACGGCTGCCAGCGAGGTCTGCGATCGGGGATACGTCAGCCATGTAGGGGGCAGGATTCTTTGGGTTGATCATCCGAGCCAGGCTCGCCTCGACATCGCGTGAGGTGACGAGGCGCCCGTCATGGAATCGGACGTCGGGTCGCAACCGGATCGTCCACTCGGTGGCGTCCGCGTTGTGCGTGACCTCTTCGGCTAGTCCTGGCTCGATTTCGAAATCCGGGTTGAATCGCAGAAGCGGTTCATAAAGTTGGCGCACCCGTGCGATATCCGGCCAGGTGACTGGAAAGTGCGGGTCGAGGCTGTCTTTCAGGCCACCTCCGGTTGCGCCGTGAACCAGGACTTGATTGACCGCGTCCGATGACGCCTCGGTGCAGGCTGAAAGTGGGAGCGTCGCGCCTGCGGCCGCCGCTGCCCCCAAACCTAGGAAGGCTCTGCGTCCGACTAAACCGCGGCGTCTTTGCTGCGGAGTATCGGGATCGGACGTGGGGGTATTTTGGTCAGATTCCACGAATATTCACCTCGTTCTCCTGTGTTACCGTACCCGGAGAAGCGGTTAGTGGTTTGTTGGTCGCGTTGTTTCCGCGAGTCTCTCAGGAATGCGATATGCGTATGACAAGGCAATATGCGCACGCAAGCGCGTATTTCTTCGATTTTTGAGACAACCGTCCAAGGTGCGTCGGAATTCGCGGATTCGAGCCCTTTCGCGAGCCGAGTAGGCTCGCGCCATGCGTCCGATCACCGATATTCAGCGGCGGGTTGCGCCATTTGAAGTCCACGCTGATTTTGAACCCGCCGGCGACCAGCCAGCGGCGATCGATGAGCTCGAAGCTCGTATTCGAGCCGGTGAGAATGACGTCGTGTTGCTGGGTGCGACCGGTACCGGAAAGACAGCCACGGTGGCCTGGTTGGCGGAGCGGTTGCAACGTCCGATGTTGGTCATGCAGCCGAACAAGACGTTGGCGGCGCAGTTCGCAAACGAGTTGCGCCATTTCTTCCCAGACAACGCGGTGGAGTACTTCGTCAGCTACTACGACTACTACCAGCCCGAGGCGTACGTGCCGCAGACCGATACTTACATCGAGAAGGACTCCTCGCTCAACGAAGAGGTGGAGCGGCTCAGGCACTCAGCCACCAACTCGCTGTTGACCAGGCGCGACGTGATCGTGGTGGCTACCGTGAGCGCGATCTACGGGCTGGGAACCCCGCAGGAGTACGTCGACCGCATGGTTCGGCTGCGGGTGGGGGAGGAGCGCGACCGGGACGCCCTATTGCGCCAGTTTGTCGACATCCAGTACGCACGCAATGACATGGCGGCCAGCCGGGGCACATTCCGGGTTAGGGGAGACACCGTGGAGGTGTTCCCAATGTATGAGGAGTACGCGGTCCGCATCGAGTTTTTCGGCGACGAGATTGAGGCGCTCACCACCTTGCACCCGCTCACCGGCGAAATAATCAGCGAGGACGCCGAGGTGTATGTGTTTCCCGCGTCCCACTACGTCGCCGGGCCGGAGCGCATGGAGAAAGCGATAGCGGGCATCGAAGACGAACTGGGTGAGCGCCTGAGTGAGCTGGAGGCGTCCTCACAGCTTTTGGAAGCCCAACGGTTGCGGATGCGCACCGGCTACGACGTCGAGATGATGCGGCAGATCGGAACTTGCTCTGGCATCGAGAACTATTCCAGACACATCGATGGCCGTGGGCCAGGGACCCCGCCGAACTGCCTTCTAGACTACTTCGCCGAGGATTTCCTGCTGGTGATAGATGAGTCTCACGTGACTGTGCCGCAGATCGGCGGGATGTACGAGGGCGACATGTCGCGCAAACGGACGTTGGTCGAGCACGGATTCAGGCTGCCCAGCGCTTTGGACAACCGCCCCCTGCGGTTCGCCGAATTCGTGGAACGGATCGGGCAGACGGTCTACCTGTCGGCGACCCCGGGGCCGTATGAGTTGGAACGCAGCGCTGGCTTCGTCGAGCAGGTGATTCGGCCGACAGGTTTGGTTGATCCAGAGGTGATCGTGAAACCCACCAAAGGGCAGATCGATGACCTGATGGGAGAGATCAAGGCCAGGGTGGAGCGGAACGAGCGGGTGCTCGTCACCACTTTGACCAAGAAGATGGCAGAGGACCTTACCGATTTCTTGATGGAGCACAGCGTCCGCACTCGCTACCTGCATTCGGAGGTGGACACTCTGCGGCGAGTTGAGTTGTTGCGCGAGTTGCGGCTCGGGGAGTACGACGTGCTGGTCGGCATCAACTTGCTGCGTGAGGGGCTCGACCTGCCGGAGGTGTCACTTGTCAGCATTTTGGACGCCGACAAGGAGGGATTCCTGCGTTCGGAACGTTCGCTGATCCAGACCATCGGGCGAGCTGCGCGCAACGTCGCCGGTGAGGTCCACATGTATGCCGACAAGGTCACGGCTTCGATGGCGGCGGCGATTGACGAAACCAATAGACGGCGCGCTAAGCAGGTTGCCTACAACACCGAACGCGGGATCGACCCGCAGCCGCTGCGCAAGAAGATTGCCGACATTACCGACATGCTGGCGCGCGAAGACGCCGACACGGAGCAACTGGTCGGGCAGTTCGGAGCGCGGACGAAGAGCCCGGCACCGAAGCGGGCGGATCGAGACTTGGCTGGGTTGCCCACTTCTGAGCTCGCCGGGTTGGTGCAGGAGTTGACTGACCAGATGCACGCAGCCGCTAAAGAGCTCCACTTCGAGTTGGCCGCGAGGCTGCGCGACGAGATAGCCGACCTCAAGAAGACCCTTCGCCAGATGATTGAGGCCACCAAGTAGCTCGTTGGGTGAGCGTCCACCGTCGACGGTGAGGCAGTCGTTCGACCAATGTGGCTAGTATTCCCCGCATGTCTTTGCCTCGACTCCTAGTCATAATCACAAGCACCCGTCCCAACCGATTCGGCAAGGCGATCGGGGATTGGTTCGTAGCCAGCGCTGAAGAGAACGGTCTGTTCGACGTTGAAGTGGCCGACCTCGCCAAGCTGAACCTGCCATTCGTGGACGAACCGCACCACCCCAGGCTGCGCACCTACGTTCACGACCACACCAAGAACTGGAGCACGACCGTCGAAGCTGCGGACGCCGTCGTCTGGGTGATGCCGGAGTACAACTACTCGTTGATTGCACCCATGAAGAACGCCATCGACTACCTCTTTGTCGAATGGTCATACCTTCCGACAAGCTTCGTCTCTTATGGCGGGGTTTCTGGTGGCCTACGCGGAGTCGAATCGGCCAAGCAACCACTTCGAACGCTCGGTGCAGTCACAACCAACGCTGCGGTCGTAGTGCCCTTCGCCGGGGCGATGATGAAGGACGGACACTTCAACCCTAGCGAGGCGGTCGAGATCAGTGTCGCCCCGATGTTGTCCGAACTGCTGACCCTTCACGATGCCCTGAAAGGATTACGGGCCGCAAAGCTTGCCCACTGAACCGGTGACGTCAGCCGAGCAGCGGCCAGGTGAGTCCGTTACTGCCGAGCACCGCTGAGCCGTCGCTGCGACCCGTCAACCACGCCCACAGAGCGGCGTCGGTGCCTTTGACCACGAGATAGTCGGGCCCGTCGCCGAGTCGTGCGGTGATGCCGGAATGGCTCATGACCTCAACGGAGTGAAGATCGGGTGCTGACTCCAATCGCATCAGGACCCAGTCAAGGAGCCACCGCGAGGGAACCGGATCAAATTGGTCAATCGTGAAGTGTTCGCAGCGCATGTCGAGATGGTGCACGTACACCTCGTTCAACCTGGCTAACGCTGCAGCGACAAGTGGCATCGAGCCGAAGGGAAGCGTCACCGGCACAGTCCAATCGGGCACGGTCTCGAAGGTTGCGCTCAGGTTACCCGCACTCGTGTCCATGTCGATTTGAAGATCCATCGCAGACAGTTCTGCACCGCGTTCGATAGCCTCCATCCGGTCGGTTTTCGAGGGGTAAAGCGGGATCTGCTGCCCCGCAACGGCAGCACGAACGAGTGCGGTCAACGCGTCCGCATTGCGTGACAGATGAGCAGCAATGTGCGCACGAGTCCATCCGGGCAGCAGGCTCGCTTCGTGCCACTGACTGTCCGTCAGCGAGATGGTGCAGCCCAGCAACGCTTGGGTAGCGTCAGTGATGCGCTTGAGCACAGGTTCAGCCTGCCCTAAGCGGATCAAATCATGCATGAAACAAACCTAAGGCACGGGTAGGCAGTTGGGCGAACGAAGTCGACGACTGGGACTGTCGGTGTTACGACCTAACATGTCTTGCGTGAGTGAACGCCTTATCGTCCGCGGAGCCCGAGAGCACAACCTCCGTAACGTGAGCCTTGACCTGCCTCGTGACGCCCTGATCGTGTTCAGTGGGCTCTCGGGTTCGGGCAAGTCGTCACTCGCATTCGACACCATCTTCGCCGAGGGGCAACGCCGCTATGTCGAGTCGCTGTCGGCTTACGCCCGCCAGTTCCTGGGCCAAATGGACAAACCAGACGTGGACTTCATCGAGGGGTTGTCCCCAGCGGTGTCCATCGACCAGAAGTCGACCAGCCGCAACCCCAGATCGACGGTCGGCACGATCACCGAGATCTACGACTACCTGCGGCTCATGTTCGCCCGCGCTGGGCGTCCGCATTGCCCGGAATGCGGTGAGCCGATCTCCCGCCAGAGCCCACAACAAATTGTGGATCGGCTGCTCGCGCTGCCGGAAGACACCAGGTTCCAGGTATTGGCACCGGTCGTCCGGGGGCGCAAGGGGGAGTACGTCGACCTGTTCCGTCAACTAGCCACCCAAGGCTTCACGCGGGTGCGGGTGGACGGCGAGATCCACCAACTGGCGTCCCCACCGACGTTAGACAAGCAGA
>CAYMMF010000019.1:14319-22867 GCA_964391475.1 uncultured Propionibacteriaceae bacterium
TGGTGGTTCGACCCTCAATCCAGCAGCGGTTGACGGATTCGGTAGAGACGTCTTTGAAGCTCGCCTCGGGTGTGGTGACCATCGATTTCGTGGACGCCCCGGCTGACAGCCCGCAGCGGGAACGGCGCTATTCAGAGAAACTGGCCTGCCCGAACGAGCACGACATCTCGATAGAAGAGTTGGAACCTCGCCAGTTCTCATTCAACGCGCCGTGGGGGGCTTGCCCGGTGTGTTCGGGTTTGGGTACCGAACTCGAAGTGGACGTAGACCTCGTCGTGCCGGATCGTTCGAAGAGCCTCGCTGAGAATCCGATCGCACCCTGGTCTTCTGTGTACGTTGCTGGCTACTTTCAAACCCTGTTCCGCACGCTAGCGGAACAAGTTGGTTTCTCACTCGACACCCCCTGGCGAGACCTACCTCAAAGGGTGCAAGGGATCATCCTGAACGGGGTGAAGGGGCCTTTGCGGGTAAACACTCGCAGCAGGCACGGCCGCGAATCGAGTTTCAACGCCAAGTTCGAGGGTGCATTGCCATATGTGAAGCGCAGATTCCACGAGGCCGAAACCGACAACAGCCGCGACCGTTTTGCCGGTTACATGCGTGAGATCCCGTGCGCTGGGTGTCATGGGGCTCGGCTGAAACCCAGTTCGCTCGCTGTCACGGTTGGCGGGCGCAACATAGCTGAGGTGACCAGTCTCTCCATTTCGGAGGCGATGGCGTTCATGTCGTCGCTTCGGTTGAGCGAGCGCGAGGCGAAGATCGCTGAACGGGTGATCAAAGAGATCAACGAGCGACTGCGGTTCCTTTTAGACGTGGGGTTGGACTACCTGACGCTTTCCCGTCCGTCCGGCACCCTGTCGGGCGGGGAAGCACAACGGATCCGGCTCGCCACCCAGATCGGATCAGGGTTGGTGGGCGTCCTTTACGTGTTGGACGAGCCTTCGATCGGTTTGCACCAACGAGACAACCGCAGGCTCATCGACACGCTGTTGCGGCTGCGAGACCTGGGCAACACGTTGATCGTGGTCGAGCACGATGAAGACACCATTCGAGTCGCAGACTGGTGCGTTGACATCGGCCCGGGCGCGGGGGAGCACGGTGGTCGGGTTGTGGTCTCCGGGTCGGTTCCGGAGTTGCTGGCCAGCCAGGAGTCTCTCACTGGCGCTTACTTGTCGGGGCGCAGGGTGATTGAGGTGCCGGCCGTCCGGCGTCCGGGTAATGGACAGGCGTTGGTCGTGCACGGTGCTATTGAGAACAACCTGCAAGACGTGACAGTCCGGTTCCCGTTGGGGTGCATGATCGCTGTCACCGGTGTCTCTGGTTCGGGCAAGTCCACGCTGGTGAACCAGATCATGTACCGCGCGCTGGCCAAGCAACTCTATGGGTCGAAAGACGTGCCCGGACGCCACCAGCGGTTAACCGGCCTTGAACTTCTCGACAAGGCGATTCATGTAGACCAGTCGCCGATCGGACGTACCCCACGCTCGAACCCGGCCACATATACCGGGGTTTTCGACCGGATTCGCAGGCTATTCGCAGAAACCCCGGAGGCTAAGGTTCGCGGCTACCTGCCCGGGCGATTCTCCTTCAACGTCAAGGGCGGCCGCTGCGAGCACTGCCGCGGCGACGGCACGATCAAGATCGAGATGAATTTCCTGCCCGACGTCTACGTTCCGTGCGAGGTTTGCCACAGCGCTAGGTACAACCGCGAGACCCTTGAGGTTCGCTACAAGGGCAAAACGATCGCAGAGGTGCTCAACATGCCGATCGAAGAGGCACTCGACTTCTTCGCTCCGATCACCGCCATCGCCCGTCACCTTCAAACCCTGGTGGACGTGGGGTTAGGTTACGTCCGGCTCGGGCAACCTGCGACCACATTGTCGGGTGGCGAGGCGCAGCGAGTGAAGCTTGCCTCTGAGCTTCAAAAGCGGGCGACTGGCCGGACGATGTACGTGCTCGATGAGCCGACGACCGGGCTGCACTTCGATGATGTAAGCAAACTGCTAGGTGTTCTGGCTCGCCTAACAGACGCCGGAAACACGGTGGTTGTCATCGAGCACAACCTGGACGTGGTGAAAAGCGCCGACTGGGTGATCGATCTTGGCCCCGGCGGGGGGTCGCGAGGTGGTCTCATCGTGGCGGAAGGGACGCCGGAAGAGATCGCAGCTGATCCCGACTCGGTGACCGGCGAGTACCTGAAGCCACTGCTGAGTTGAACTCGCTCGACCTACCTGAGCAAGCTCGGCCGCATGCTCAGGGCGCGGTGATTTTTACATTGTCGCCTTCGACAGTGACCGTCGCCTCGACTAGTGGTTTGGTGGCGGGGCCGTTGACCACGGAACCGTCCGCAACGCTGAAGCGGGCTCCGTGGCACTTGCAGATGATGTCGCTGCCTTGGATGTCGGTCACCGGGCAGCCCTGGTGGGTGCACGTCTTCGAGAATGCCTTGAACGTGCCAGCCTCGGGTTGAGTGACGACGTACTTAGCCTCGGACAGGATCTTCCCCCCACCGACAGGGATTTCCGAGACGGGCACGGTTACCTCCGAAAGCCCGGATCGGACCTGTTGTGGTGAAGAGCAACCAGTAGTTACGATGCCCGCGCCGGCGGCCA
Organism: uncultured Propionibacteriaceae bacterium; assembly: GCA_964391475.1. GTDB lineage: Bacteria > Actinomycetota > Actinomycetes > Propionibacteriales > Propionibacteriaceae > Propioniciclava. The sequence continues at coordinate 16,932 of CAYMMF010000019.1, forward strand.
CCGTGGCAAGACCGGCTGTGGTCAAAAACGTTCGACGATCAGTCATGGAATCACCCTAGCGGCCCGCACCTATGCTGGGTTCATGGTCGATCCGGCGAGCTACCGTCCGGCCCCCGGCAGCATTCCTACCGCGCCTGGGGTCTATCGGTTCAGCGACCCCGACGGGAACGTCTTGTACGTCGGTAAGGCGAAGAATCTGCGGCAGCGCCTCAACTCTTACTTCGCTGACCCGGCGTCCCTTCACTTCCGAACCCAGACGATGGTTCGCACCGCAGCCCGCGTCGATTGGACCGTGGTGCGAAACGAGTTGGAGTCGCTGCAACTCGAATACACCTGGATCAAGCAGTACGACCCGCGTTTCAACGTGAAGTATCGCGACGATAAGTCCTACCCGTGGGCGGCGATCACGTTCAACGAGGAGTTCCCCCGGGTTTTCGTGGGGCGGGGCGCGAAGCGGCGAGGCGTTCGGTACTTCGGCCCTTACTCCCAAGCTTGGGCGATCAGAGAAACCATCGACTCGTTGCTGTCAGTGTTTCCCATGCGTTCGTGCACCGCGGGGGTGTTCAGGTCGGCGAAAGCTGCCGGCAGGCCCTGCCTTTTGGCTCACATCGGTAAGTGTTCAGCGCCCTGTGTGGGGCGGATAGACGCCGAAGCGCACTTAGCTCTTGCCGAGGACGTCTCTGATTTTCTGGCGGGTAGGACGAAGGCGTTGACCAGGCGCCTGACCACCGAGATGGCCAAAGCGTCCCAAAACTTGGAATTCGAGAGAGCCGCTGTGCTGCGCGATCGTCTGGCGGCGTTGTCCGCTGCTAGCGAGCGGACGGCGATCGTGCTCAGTGATGGCACGAACGCCGACGTGATCGCTCACGCTGGTGACGATCTCGAAATTTCGATCCAGGTTTTCCACGTCCGCGACGGTCGAATTCGGGGCCAGCGCGGCTGGGTCGCGGACCTTGCGGACGAGCAGTCCGTGCCGGATCTGCTCGAAGGATTCCTGCTTGCGTTGTACTCCGACGCCCAACCGTCGGATCGGGCGTCGGACGCGATCCCGCGCGAGATCCTGATTGACACCAAGCCGAGCTCGCGTGTTGTGCTCGAAGAAATCTTTTCCAACGTGCGGGGGGCGAAAGTCGGGATCCGAGTGCCGCAACGCGGCGACAAACGGACTCTGGTTGACACAGTTCAAAGAAATGCCGCCGAAGCGCTCGCTCGCCACAAGACGAAACGAGCCAGCGATCTCACGACCAGGAATCGGGCGTTGGCGGAGCTTGCCGAAGCGTTGGCACTTTCCCAGGCACCGCTTCGAATCGAGTGCTACGACATTTCGCATCTTCAAGGCACCGAAGCGGTCGGGTCGATGGTCGTGTTCGAAGATGGGCTGCCGCGGACGTCCGACTACCGACGATTCGTTATTAAAGACGAAAACGCAGGCGATGACCTCGCTGCCATGTCGGAGGTGATCACCAGACGATTCCGCCGTTACCTGGACGACCGCGCTTCGTTGACCGGTGAGGGTGCACTCCTGGTTGACCCGACCACCGGCAACGCCAGACGGTTCGCGTACGCCCCATCGTTGGTTGTGGTGGACGGCGGCGCCGCCCAGGTGGCGGCTGCCGTGTCTGCGATGTCAGCGCTTGGAATCGAAGGGGTCGCCGTGTGCGGGTTGGCTAAGAGACTCGAGGAGGTGTGGCTTCCCGGCGAGGATTTCCCGGTCATTCTGCCGCGCGGCAGCGAGGCGTTGCACCTGCTGCAACGCGTTCGAGACGAGGCCCACCGGTTCGCCATTACCCACCATCGGGGACGACGAAGCAAGTCGATGCTGGAGTCTGCGCTGGACGACGTGCCCGGCCTGGGTGAACTGCGTAGAAAGGCGCTGCACAAGCGCTTCGGATCTTTGAAGAAGCTGCGCTTGGCTTCGGTGGAGGAGTTGGCATCGGTTCCTGGAATCGGGCCGCGCACCGCCGCCGCAGTGAAGGACGCCTTGGCCTCGTCTGAAGTTGGGGTGGCCGTGAACACTGCCACCGGTGAGGTGCTCGGGCCATAATGGCGCCATGACCGATTACCAACCCCCGCTGCGTTTCGTGGTCATCACCGGGATGTCAGGAGCCGGCCGCCGGTCTGCGTCGCATGCCTTGGAAGACTTGGGGTGGTACGTCGTCGATAACCTGCCCCCAAGCTTGCTTCCTGAACTGCTTGAGACCGCCGTGGAGCGCGAGAACCGGCGGGTCGCCGTTGTGCTTGACGTGAGGACTCGCTCCGAGTTCGAAGAGATCCCGGCCGCGTTCGACGATCTCGCCCGACGGGGGATTTTGCCGCAGATTCTCTACCTGGACGCCAACTCGGCAACCATCGTCCGGCGGCAGGAGTCGGTGCGACGTCCCCACCCCTTGCAGGGTGAGGGGCGGATGATCGACGGGATCGAGCGAGAGCGCGAGATGCTGTCGGTGATGCGCGCATCCGCCGACATTGTGATCGACACCACAGACTTGAACGTCCACCAACTCCGCTCGCGAGTCGCGTACGCGTTCGAATCCAGTGAGGATCGCAACGTGCGGCTAACCGTGGTCTCGTTCGGGTTCAAGAACGGGATCCCGGTGGACGTTGACATGGTCTTCGACGTTCGTTTCCTACCGAACCCGCACTGGATTCCGCGATTGCGGCCACAAACCGGCCTCAGCCCAGCCGTCTCGGACTACGTGCTCGGTTCACGGGATGCCCAGCCCTTCCTCGAGCGGGTAACCGACCTGATCGTCTCGGTCACCCCGGGTTATGCGAGGGAGGGGAAACGGTTGGTCGCGATTGGCGTCGGCTGCACTGGCGGCAAGCACAGGTCCACCGCGATGACTGAGGATTTGGCTCGCCGGTTGCGGGAGCAGGGGTTGGCCGTGAACATCGTGCACCGGGATTTGGGGCGTGAGTGATGATTCCTGACTTCGATACCCTGCCTCGCGTCGTCGCCTTGGGTGGTGGGCACGGGCTAGCTGCCAGCTTGAAGGCACTGCGACGGGTCACCAACCGGCTAACCGCAGTCGTTACTGTCGCCGATGATGGGGGTTCATCCGGACGTCTGCGCCGCGAGTTCGACATTCTTCCTCCCGGCGACCTTCGAATGGCGTTGGCCGCGTTGTGTGGTGACGACGAAGAAGGCAGGCTGTGGGCCGATGTACTGCAATCCAGGTTCGGTGGCAGCGGCCCGTTGGCTGGCCACGCGATCGGCAACCTGCTGATCGCCGGATTGTGGGAGCGGCTCCACGATCCGGTTGCGGGGCTCGACATGGTGGGTCGGCTTTTGGACGTCCAGGGTCGGGTTCTGCCGATGTCTGCCGTCCCGCTGGAGATCGAGGCGGACGTGATTGGGCTCGACAAGGAACATCCGGACGAGGTATCAGTGGTTAGAGGGCAGGCGAAGGTGGCGGTCACCCCTGGACGGGTGGTGTCTGTCAGGTTGGTGCCCGGTTCACCGCCCGCTTGCCCCGAGACTTTGGACGCGGTTACCAGCGCCGACTTCCTGGTTTTGGGGCCAGGTTCGTGGTTTACCTCGGTGATTCCTCATCTGCTGGTACCGGAGCTAGCTCAGGCGATCATCGAAACACCGGCTCAACGAATCCTCACTTTGAATCTGGCGCCAGCCGACGAGACCGAGGGGTACACCGCGGCGGAGCACATCGAAACCCTCGCGGCGCATGCCCCCACACTGCGTCTCGATGCGATTGTGTGTGACCCGAGCTTCGTCGAACGTGACCGTTACGTCGAGACGTACGCAAGAGCGCTTGGTGCCGAGTTGGTGGTGGCGCCGGTGCGCGCCAAGGACGGGTCTGCCCGCCACGACCCACACCGGTTGGCGGCTGTTTTCGCAGATCTCATGGGTAGATAGGCTTCCGGCCATGGCATTGACTACCGATCTAAAGACTGAGCTGGCAACGATCCCGATCACCAAGCAGTCGGTGCGCAGGGCCGAAGTGACGGCCATGCTCAGATTCGCGGGCAGCCTCTTCATCGCGAGTGGCAGACTCATGATTGAGGTTGACCTTGACACTGGGGCTGCTGCTCGGCGTTTGCGCAACGCCATTTTGGATCTGTTCGGGTTCACCTGCGAGTTCGTTGTAGTGACGCCGGCGGGGGGGATTCGCCGGGGTACTCGATACGTCGTCAGGTTGGTTCACGACGGCGAAGAATTGGCCAGACAGACCGGACTCATCGACCGCCGTGGTCATCCGGTTCGCGGTATGCCACCGGCGATGGTCGGCGGAAACTTGGACGTGGTAACCGCGGTTTGGCGGGGAGCGTTCCTGGCTCACGGTTCGCTGACCGAACCCGGACGTTCGATGGCCATGGAGGTGATTTGTCCAAGCTCGGAAGCTGCCTTGGCGTTGGTCGGCGCTGCTAGGCGTCTCGGGGTGGCTGCAAAAGCCAGGGAGGTTCGCGGAGTCGACAGAGTAATCGTCCGAGAAGGAGACGCAATCGCGACGATGCTCACCCGGATGGGAGCCCACGAAACCTTGCTCTACTGGGAAGAGAAGCGAATGCGTCGAGAGGTGCGTGCGTCGGCGAATAGGCTTGCGAACTTCGACGACGCGAACCTCAGGCGATCCGCACAAGCTGCAGTTGCAGCGGGAATTCGGGTCGAACGTGCCCTTGAGATTCTTGCCGACGAAGTGCCGGAGCACCTCAAGACTGCGGGGCTCCTTCGCTTGAAGAACAAGCAAGCCAGCCTGGAGGAACTGGGGCAGCTTCACGAGCCGCCCTTGACTAAGGACGCCATCGCTGGACGCATCAGGCGCCTGCTGGCCACCGCCGACAAACGAGCCGAAGAACTCGGCGTCCCTACCACGGAGGCTAGCTTGACCCCCGAGATGCTCGAGGATGACCGATAAGCGCTTCGGATAGGCACCGGCCGCGCAACAGTCCTTTGTTTTTCGGTAAGGTTGGGGTGTCCAGCTGTGCCCATGAACGAGCACGCAGCACCTCTCGAAGGAGATCACCTAATGACTGTCAAGGTTGGAATCAACGGCTTCGGCCGCATTGGTCGCAACTACCTGCGGGCGCTGCTCGCCTCGGGCGCTGACCTCGAGGTCGTAGCGGTCAACGACCTGACCGACAACCGCACCCTCGCGCATCTGCTCAAGTACGACTCGATCCTCGGCCGCTTCCCCGGAGAGGTCAGCTCAACTGAGGACGCCATCATCATCGATGGTAAAGAGATCAAGGCTTTTGCTGAGCGCGATCCCGCCAACCTCCCTTGGGGCGAGCTGGGTGTCGACATTGTTGTCGAGTCCACCGGCTTCTTCACCGATGCCACGAAGGCGAAGGCTCACATCGACGCCGGCGCCAAGAAGGTCCTAATCTCCGCTCCGGCGAAGAACGAAGACATCACGATCGTCATGGGCGTCAACGACGGCCTCTACGACCCCGCCGTGCACACGATCATTTCCAACGCGTCCTGCACCACCAACTGCCTGGCCCCGATGGCCAAGGCTTTGAACGACGGCCTCGGCATCGTCAAGGGTCTAATGACCACGATCCATGCTTACACCCAGGATCAGAACCTGCAGGACGCCCCGCACAGCGATCTGCGTCGCGCCCGCGCAGCCGCGCTCAACATGGTTCCCACCACCACCGGTGCGGCCAAGGCTGTCGCCTTGGTGCTGCCCGAGTTGAAGGGCAAGCTCGACGGCTACGCGATGCGCGTCCCGACCCCGACCGGCTCGGCAACCGACCTCACCTTCACCGCCTCGCGTGAGACCACCGTTGAAGAAGTCAACGCGATTGTCGCTAAGGCTGCCGCTGAAGGCCCGATGGTCGGCGTCCTTAGGTACTCCGAAGATCCCATCGTCAGCAAGGACATTGAGACCGATCCTGCCGCCTGCATCTTCGACGCACCGCTCACCAAGGTCATCGGCAACCAGGTGAAGGTCGTCGGCTGGTACGACAACGAG